>JAYKHL010000189.1:0-7482 GCA_035284865.1 Candidatus Sericytochromatia bacterium
CCAGCCCCCTGTCCCCCGAGCCCGGCTCCCCACCCCCGACCCCGGCGGCTCCGTCCCCGACGCCCGACGACCCGAACCTCACGGCCGATGAGCAGGCCCTTGCCAGGACGCATGGCCTCCTCGCGACGAAGGCCAACCTCGCCGCCTTCACCCGGGAGGCAGAGGCGCTCGAGGCTGCCAGCGCCCCGGGCCCGGGCTCGTCCCAGGCCGAAATGATCACCGAGCTCCAGCAACTTCTGGCCGCCTGGGGTTACAGCACCACGCCGAGCGGCCGCTGGGACGAGGCCACCACCGACGCCGTCACCCGGTTCAAGCAAGACCACGGCCTGGTGGCCTCTTACCGGAAAGCAGACGGTCAGCCCGCCGTGCACCCGTTCATCGATGAAGCCACCAAGCGGGTGATGATCGCGAAGCTGGAGGCTGCCACGCCGCCGACCTCCGCTCCCACCCCGCCAGCCTCGACGCAGGCTCCGATCCCGCCCCCAGGGAGCCTGCCCGCGGCCTCGCCCCCCAACGCCACCCCGCCGGCCCCGGCCGCCGGCGCCACCCTCACGGCGGAGGAAGCCCAGCTCGCCCAGCAGCACAACCTCCTGGCGACGCGTGACAACGTGACGGCCTTCGCCCGCGAGGCACAGCGCCTCGAGACCTCGGGGGCCATGGGGCCGGGGGCGCTCCAGGCAGACCTGGTCCGCGAGTTGCAGCAGGTGCTGACGCAACTGGGCTTCGCCACCCCCGCCACCGGCACGTTCGATGCCGCGACGGAGGCCGCCGTGCTGGCCTTCAAGCGCTCCCACCAGCTGGTGGCGCCCTACAAGCTCGCGGATGGCACCGATGCGGTGCATCCCTTCATCGACGAGCAGACCCAGCAGGCCCTGATCAGCAAGCTCGGGGAGGCCTGAAACCAGCCGCGCAGCTCACTCCAGAGGCCATCCTTCGTCAGTGGGGGGCTGTTGCGGGGCCGCCGGTCGGGGTTGGGGGGGCGTCCGAGAGGGGGCCGCCCTCAGCTTGCGCCACCCGGAGAACCCGGCGGCCATCACGGTGAGGACGGCCAGGTGGCCCGGCAGGTACTGGAGCACCTGGTTGAACGCCAGCTGTCGCCAGGCCACCAGGGACCCCAGCATGTCCTCCCGGAACAACTCGTAGATCAGGCCAAGACCCTGCACCAGCGCCAGGGCCCAGAACATCCCCAGCCAGATGCGTCCGAAGCGGTCGCCCGTCGTGTGCCTGCCCGCCACCCACACCGCCGGCAGGCAGGCCAGCAGGTACCCGAAGGTGGGCTGCTGGTAGTAGTCCCTCCCCCCCCCGTTGGTGAAGATGGGCAACCCCCCGAAGCCGATGCCCAGGTAGAAGATCACGGCTATCACCCCCAGGCGAGGCCCGAGGACAGCTGCCGTGAGCCAGAGGGCAGGCACCTGCCCCGTGATGACGTGGGAGCCGAACACCAACCCCTTGAACTGATACAACGTCTCGGCGGTCGGCAGGTGACGCGGCGGCCCGACGAGCAAGAACGGCACCTTCACAGCCACGAAGGCGCTGCAGGCCAGCAGGGTGATGAGGAAGAAAACCAGCAGGAAGCGAGACACGGCGCACCCCCGGCAGCGCGGGGCAAAGACTCGGCCCGTCATCATAGCACCCCGGCCAGGCACCCCTCACGGCGCCCGCCCCAGCTTTCCCCCTCTTGACCTTTGAGGTATACTTCATCGCTTGTTAAAAGGCGCTTCACGCGCCACCCGGAGGAACCAACGTGGACGTCCGCAAAGCCTTGCTGTTCTTGATCATGGTGCTGGCCCTGGGCTCGGCCGTGATGGTGCTGCGGAACGAGGCGAAGTGGCCGTTCGAGTGGAAGAAGGGCCTCGACATTCAGGGTGGCATGCACCTGGTGGCGCAGGCCAAGCCGACGGATGACATCAAGATCATCACGCCGCAGGTCATGGCCGCTGCCATCGCCGTGGTGCGGGCCCGCGTTGATGGCCTCGGCGTCGCCGAGCCGCTCATCCAGCCCAAGGGAGAGGATCAGATCATCATCGACCTCCCGGGCATCAAGGACAAGGACGAGGCCCTCCGCGTGCTGGGCCAGACCGCCGTGCTGACGTTCCGGGCGCACAAGGCAGACTTCCCTGGCGGCAAGCCAGCCCCGAAGGCGAGCCCGGCGCCAGGCACCAAGCCGGGCGCGAAGCCAGACACCAAGGCTGTCGAGTGGGTCCTGACGGGCCTCGAGGGGCGGATGATCACGGCCGCTCGGGTCGAGCCGATGGGCACGTCGTGGGCGGTCACCGCCGACTTCAACTCCGAAGGGGCCAGGATCCTGGCCGACGTGTCGCGTCAGCTGCTGCTGAAGCCGATGGGCATCTTCCTCGACAACCAGCTGGTGTCGGCGCCCACGGTCCAGTCGGAGCTCAACACGGGCAACGTTCAGATCACGGGCGGCTTCGACGCCAAGCAGGCGAACGAGCTGATGATCGTGCTGCGCGCCGGGTCGCTGCCCGTGCCCCTCGAGATCATCGAGAACCGCTCCGTCGATGCGAGCCTCGGCAAGGAGTCCGTGGAGGCGAGCGTCCTGGCTGGCTTCATCGGGGCCGGGCTCGTCATGGCCTTCATGTTGCTTTACTACCGGATCCCGGGGCTGGTCGCGACGCTGGCGCTCGTCATCTACGGCTTCCTGGTGCTGGCTATCTTCAAGATGATTCCCGTGACGCTGACGGTGCCGGGCATCGCGGGCTTCATCCTGTCTGTCGGCATGGCGGTCGACGCCAACATCTTGATTTTCGAGCGCACCAAGGAAGAGCTCAAGAACGGTCGGACCATCTACGCCGCCATTGAGACCGGGTTCCAGCGGGCCTTCTCCGCCATCTTCGACTCCAACATCACCACGTTGCTGTCGTGCTCGGTGCTGTTCTACTTCGGGACAGGCCTGGTGAAGGGCTTCGCCCTCACGCTGGCCATCGGCGTCGTCATCTCCATGTTCACCGCCATCACTGCCTCGCGGAACCTGCTGCACTGGGTGCTGGAGAGCCGCAGCTTCAAGAGCCCCAAGCTCTTCGGCGTGGCGGTGCCCTCCAAGATCCGCTGACGAACCCGCCCTAGACGAGGTCCTGATTCCATGGCGATGCGCTTCGAAGACTCCACCTTCAACTTCATGAACAAGAAGCCCCTGTGGTTCGGCCTGTCGGGCCTGCTGCTCGTGCCGGGCCTGATGGGCATCGTGCTGTGCTTCTTGCAGTTCGGGGCTCCCCTCAAGCTCGGAATCGACTTCACGGGGGGCAGCCTCGCCCAACTCACCTTCGACAAGGCTGTGACGGCCCAGGCGGTCAAGGCGGTGGTAGCCAAAGGGGGCCACGCCGACGCGCAGGTGCAGATTGCGGATGGCAAGACCGCGTTGATTCGCACCAAGGCGATGTCCTCCACGGAGCGTCAGGCCATGCTCGATGCCGTGAAGGCGAAGCTCGGAGGCTTCAAGGCCGATCGGTTCGAGAGCGTGGGGCCCACCGTCGGCAAGGAACTGCTGCTGAACTCGCTGTCGGCCGTCGGCCTCACGCTGCTCGGCATCATCGGCTACGTGTCTTACCGGTACCAGTTTGACTTCGCCATGTGTGCCATTTCTGCCCTCGTCCACGACGTGCTGTTCATCGTGGGCGTGTTCGCCTTGCTCGGCCTCACCCTCGGGGTCGAGGTGGACAGCCTGTTCGTCACCGCGGTGCTCACCGTCGTGGGCTTCTCCGTGCACGACACCATCATCATCTACGACCGCATCCGCGAGAACATGCGAACGGCGGGCAAGCGGGACACCTTCGATGACGTGGCGAACCGGAGCATCAAGCAGACGCTCGCGCGCTCCATCAACACGTCGCTCACCGTGTGCCTGACGCTGGTCGCCATGCTGCTCTTCGGCGGTGAAACCGTCCGGTGGTTCGTGCTCGCGATGCTCTTGGGCATTGCGGTCGGGACCTACTCCAGCATCTTCAACGCGAGCCAGCTGCTGTCAGTCTGGCGCATGATGGGCGTCAAGCAGCCCACCTGAGTCGCCTGCGAGTCGCCGCCATGACCACGCCTGCCACGCCCGGACCCGAGGTCAACGCCACCTCTCCCGACACCGCCCCGCTGGCGGGCTCCGAGTCGCGGGAGCGCGACTACGCCAAGCTTTTCTGGTACGTGCTGATCGGCGCCCTGCTGCTGCGCCTGTTCCTCATCCGCTTCCCCTACCAGTTCACGCTCGACGTGAACACCTTCCGCTCGTGGGGTGACACGCTCGTCAAGGTGGGGCCCCACCACTTCTACCAGCACACGTGGAGCGACTACCCTCCGCTGTTCATGTACGTGCTGTGGGCCTGGGCCGGCCTGGCCAAGCTCGTCACGGGCGACTCGATGATGAGCGTGCAGTGGGCCAAGCTGCCTGGTTGCCTGGCCGATGTGGCCAACGGCTGGCTCATTTTCCACCTGCTTCGCGGCCGGGTGGCCATTCGCTCCGCCTTCCGGGCCGCCACCTTCTACCTGCTGAACCCGGTGGTGTTGTTCGTCTCCGCGATCTGGGGCCAGGTGGACTCCGTCATCACCTGCTCGATGCTGCTCACGACCTTGGCCGTGCTTCAGAACCGGCTGCTGGTGGCGGCTGCTGCCGCCAGCGCCTCGGTCTTCGTGAAGCCGCAAGGCCTGTTCCTGATTCCGGTGGTGGTGTTTGCGATGTGGCACCGCCACCCCCTCCGCCGGTGGCCGCTGGCAATCGCGACGGGGCTGCTCACGGCCTGGGTCATCCTGGTGCCAGCAAACCTGACCAAGGTTCTGGACACCCAGCACGGCGTGATGGGCTTCCTGCAGGCCCTCTTCGTCAGCCCCTTCTACTGGTTCGCCAACCTGATGAAGCAGACTGGCAACAACTACCCCTTCAGCACCGTCAACGCGTTCAACATCTGGATGTTGCCCCCACCAAACGAGGCATGGAAGCCGGACGACCGGATGCTGCTGTTCCTGACGCACGCACAGTGGGGCATGATCCTGGTCACGCTCACGCTGGCGGTCGTGGCCTGGTACCTGTGGCGGAACCGTCAGCACGCGGTCGCCTCTCCCTACATGCTCGGGGCGTCCGTGGCGCTCACCGGTTACTACATGCTGGCAACCCGCATGCACGAGCGGTACATCTTCCCAGCCATCGCCTTCCTGTGTCTCGCTCAGGCCTTCAACCGGCGGCTGAGCTGGCTGTACTGGGCGTTCTCGCTGACCTCCTTCGTCTCGATCTCGTACATCTTCTTTTTCTACAACGACCAGAGCGCCTGGGTGGAGGGCGTGAAGGCGATGATGAACAACGGCGCCACGCTGGGCAACCTGAAGCTGTCAGGGATGGTGCTGATCTCGCTGCTCAACGTGTGGCTGTTCGGCGAGCTGGTGGCGGTGCTTTTCGAGAAGGCTGACGTGGCCCAAGACCTCGGGGAAAGTCCCCTGGGACGGGCCTTGCGGACGCTGACCGCGCCCGTGCGCGGCCACGCCTGGACGGTGCTGGACGTGGTGATCCCGGTGGCGATCGCCTCCTCCTTTGTCGGCCTGGCCCTCTGGCGCCTCGGCACGCCGGCCGAGCAGATCTTTGACGAGGTGTACCACGCCCGCACGGCCATGGAGTACATCAAGGGCGTGAGCCCCTACGAGTGGACACACCCCCCGCTCGCCAAGCTCATCGCCGCCCTGGGCATCCTGGGGCTCGGCGGGGGATGGGAGCTCGAGGCCAAGACCTTCACCGAGCACCAGGCCTTCTCGTGGCGCTTCACGAGCTGCCTGTTCGGAGGCGTGGCCCTGCTCGCCACCTACACGCTGGCCCGGCTCATGTTCGGGAACCGCACCATCGCGACGGCAGCCATGGCCCTGCTGGCGCTTGATGGCGTCTTCTTCGTCCAGGCGCGCACGGCCATGACCAACATCTACGAGGTGGCGTTCATCCTGATCGGCACCATCGGCACGTGGCAGTTCCTCAAGAAGGATGACGGGCGGTGGCTGGTGCTCACCGGCTTCGGCCTCGGGTGCGCCCTTGCCACCCGCTGGTCGAGCCTGTACGCCTGGGGCCTGACAGGCCTGCTGCTGCTTTACCACGCCTGGCGCGTGCGGCGGCCGCAGTGGGTCGCCTCGCCTGCTGAAGACCTGCGAGGCCTCTGGCGCGATCTTCGCACCGCCAACCGTGCCGGGATGGCCCGGTACGGGCTGCTTGTCGTGGCGACGATGGGCGTCATTCCCGTGGCCGTCTACCTGGCATCCTACATTCCCTACGTGCTGCAAGGCCAGGGGGACTGGGCCTACAAGCTCTTCAGCGCCGGGGATGCCTCGCGTGGCTGGACCAAGGTCCTTGCCTGGCAGAAGGACATGTGGGGCTACCACGCCAACCTGAATGCCACCCACCCGTACAGCTCGCCGTGGTGGTCGTGGCCGATGATGCTGCGGCCCACGTGGTACTACTTCCACGACTGGAAGGGCACGCCCATTGCCGGCCTGTCAGGCGTCTGGGCCATCGGCAACGCCGCGATCTGGTGGGCCAGCATCCCCGCCTTGGGATACGTCGCCTGGCTTGGCTGGCGTGACCGGCTGGCCTCGCTCGGCGCCACGGCGCTCCTGGGGGTCGGGCTCTGGGCCATGTGGGGCGTTCAGCCCAGGCCGCTGCTCTACATGCACTACATGTTCGAGACCATCCCCTTCGCGTGCATCGCGCTCGCCTACCTCGGGTACCTCCTCTGGCACGGCGCCCCCGCGGAGGTCGCCCCCGCGGCGCCCGAGGGGCACCTGCGCAGCCCCTCCTGGCGGCAGGTGCGCCGCGGCCTCGTGGTGCTCTATGTCGCGCTCGTGCTGGCCTGGTTCGCCTTCTACTACCCCCTGCTGTCGGCCTCGCCCATCACCTGGGACTTCTACAACCGACACATCTGGTTCGGCCGCTCCTGGATTTGAACCGGCGTCGGGTGTCGAGCGGCACGGTGCTTCCGGCTGCCCCTCGGGTACACTGAACTGGTGGTGAGGCGCCACTCAGGCGTCCGCCCCCAAGCACCCGGAGGTACTCGAGGCGTGTCGCCCAAGGCTCCCAACAGCCTGATCGTGTCGCTTATCATGCTTGGCGTCGTGGCGGCGTCGGCGGGTTGCCCGCAGGCGCCGACGGCCCCGGTGAAGCCGGTGAAGACGCCGAGCAAGAAGGGGAGAAAACCCACCCCGCCGGGGCCCAGTGCGTCCGCGCTCCCCACGCCGTCGGGGTCCCCAGGGGAGGCGACCCCGACGCCCACGCCCGGTGGCGCCACCCCCCCCCCCCACCCCCCATGGCGCCCCCCCCCCCCCCACCCCCCCCGGGCCCAACCCCCCCCCCCCCCCCCCCCCCCCCCCCCCCCCCCCCCCCCCCCCACAAACCAACCCCCCCCCCCCCCCCCCCCACCCCCCCCCCCCCCCCCCCCCCCCCCCCCCCCCCCCCCCCCCCCCCCCAAAAGACAACAAACACACCCCCCCCCACAAAACAGCACACAAAAAAAA
>JAYKHL010000190.1:0-4569 GCA_035284865.1 Candidatus Sericytochromatia bacterium
CGGCTAGGGCCCGGCAGGCTACGGGTGCGTACCCCAGCAACCCGCCTACCCGACCTCCCCCCAGCCAGGCTACGGCGGCTACCCCCAGCAACCCGCCTACCCGACCTACCCCCAGCCAGGCTACGGCGGCTACCCCCAGCAACCCGCCTACCCGACCTACCCCCAGCCGGGCTACGGCGGCTACCCGCCGCCGGGCTATGGGTATCCCGGGGGGCCCGCAGACCTCGGGATGGCGATCGGGCACCTCCTCGACAGCTTCAAGAACCTGTTCGGAGGGGGCCGTTGACGAGCCTTGAATTCACACTGGCTTAGCCTCGCTTTAACCTTTACTTTATGATACGCTGAGAGTGCGGCGTCGCGAGTCCCGAACGGCCGCGCTCGAGGTGTCTCCATGCCCGCCCCGCCGGTGCGTCCGCTCTGCCTGTCCTTCGGCCTCGCCCTGTTGCTTGCGGGCTGCAGCGTCGGCCGTCCGAGCGCGCTGCCGGCAGCCGCCCCGCGGGGCGGCGCCCTGACGGCACTGGCCACGCCGTCCGAGCCCCTCGCGGGCCCGCTGACGGCGTGCCGCGTGCTGGCCGTCACCCATGTCCTGGCAAGGCGTGTCGACCCCCGGGCCGCCTTCCTCACGCTCGTGGGCCACCACATCGGGTCAGACGGGCAGCCGATGGACGGGGGCACGTGGCAAGCCCACTACGTGGGCACAGCCCCCACCCACGCCGCCGAGCCGGGGACGCCTCGGCCCGCCGTGCCGCTGTTTCGTCACGTCACCATCACCGCAGGCGCGTCAGGTCAGGTGACGCTCGAGGTTGCCGAGCACCCCGGCCTGCCCCTTGGTCCCGCCCTCTTCGACGACCCCATGCCGCGCATCGACAGCCACGCCGCGATCGCCCACGCCCGGACGATGCGCCCGACCCACCCCCTGGAGGGAGGGCTTCAGCTCACGCTCGGCGGCTCCATGAGCCCGGCCCACTTCCAGGAGCTGGTCTGGAAGGTGCAGGCCTCCGTGCAGGCAGGCCCCGGTCGCCCCGTGGTGTTCAACGCCAGCACGGGCTTGCCGGTCGAGCGCTGAGCCGCAGGCTCAGCTGCGCACGGTCCGGTCGAGCGTCCACGTCAGGTACCGCAGGACGTCCGTCTGGCTGAGCAGGCCGACGAGCCTGCCATCGGCCTCGACGGGCACCCGCCCCTCCGCCCCGTCCATCAGCAGGGGCAACACCTCCCCGACACCCATCTCGGGTCCCACCACGGGCAGGTCCCTGCGGGCCACCATCACCTCGGCCACCGCCACCTCCGGCCAGCGGGAGCGCGGCACGGCCCGCACCTGGTGCCGCCCGATGAGCCCGACCAGCCGGCCCTCGGACACCACGGGGTAGG
The DNA here is from genome assembly GCA_035284865.1 of Candidatus Sericytochromatia bacterium. Classification (GTDB taxonomy): domain Bacteria; phylum Cyanobacteriota; class Sericytochromatia; order S15B-MN24; family JAQBPE01; genus JAYKHL01. The sequence goes on from JAYKHL010000190.1 coordinate 1,369, forward strand.
AGTGGTACGAGCAGGGCAGGAAGTGGTGGTCCACGGCGTCCTGCAGCGTGAGATCTGGCGACAGCGTGGCAGGAGGCGTCGCCATCAGCCCCGCCACCGGCACCTGGTCAAGGGCCCGGCTGACCACGAGCTGCATGTAGGCCCCGCGGGCAGCCTGGCCGATCAGCCAGCCAAGGGCCATCAGCCAGAGCCCACCCACCCAGCCGCCCGTCGCCAGCTCGACCACCCCGACAGCCACCAGCAGCCACCCGAAGGCATGCCCCACCCGGGAGGCCCAGCGCGTGGCTCGCACAAGGTCCCCCGTGAACGCCCAGAGGGCTGCCCGCAGCACCCGGCCACCGTCCATCGGGAAGCCTGGCATCAGGTTGAAGATCGCCACCCCTGCGTTGACCAGCGCCAGCCAGGCGAGGCCGGCGGCCAGCAACGCCGGCCCCTCGGCGGCGCGCACGGCCCAGGCCGCCACCAGGGCCCCGGCGGCCAGCGCAAGGCTTGTCAAGGGTCCGGCGATCGCCACCGCGAACTCGATGGCCGGGCTTCGCATCTCAGCTCGCGACTCCGACACGCCACCGAACAGGAACAGCCTGATGCGCGCCACCGGCATCCCGAAGTGCTCGCTGACCCTGGCGTGCGCCAGCTCGTGGAGCACGAGGCCCACGAAGAACAGCAGCGTCAGCAGCAGGCCGACGCCCAGCGCGGCCGGCCGCGAGAGCCCGGGGGCCCAGGCCGGCACCACGCCCACCCCGAGGCTCAGGGCCACCGCCACCACGATCACCAGCCAGCTCGGGCTGATCGTGACGGGAATGCCCGCCACCCGGCCCAGCCGCCACCCCTCGGACTCGCCCATCTGCCCCCCCCCTTTGCGCCCATCGTGTCGGGACCAGGGCTTCAGGGCAACGGCCGCCGGGCCGCACGGAGGGTCAGATGGGGCGCAAATCCAGCGTGACGTCTGCCTGGGGTGTCTCGGCCCCCCGGGACGCGGCCCCGAGCCAGCGCGACACCAGCCCGCGCAGCCCGACGGCCGCCGAACGAGCGGGGGCAAGGGCCGCGAGCTGCGCCTGCAACGCCGCCCGCTCGGTGCGCAGGCTGGACACCTCCTGCTCCAGGCGGGCAAGCCGCCGGGCAGCCTCGGCGTGCTCATGCTGCAGCGCGTTCCAGAGGGGTCGCACGACGGCCATCACCTCGGTCACGCGCTCGGTGGAGAGCTCGACCCGCTGGGACGGCGCCAGCGGCTGCGGGTGCGGGGGCACAAGGGGCTCGATGAAGCGCCGGATGGAGGCATAGGAGGCCTCCTCCTCGCGCATCGTCTTGATCGTCTCCAGGATGCCGAGGACGTCGGCGGGGAAGCAGCGGGTGCCATCCGGCTCCACCCAGGAAGGCACAGGCAGCCGCACGGCCCAGTTCTTGATCTGCGAGGGCTTCACGCCCAGGCACTGCGCCACCTGGTCACAGGACAGGATCGTTGGATCGGACATCGGCTCCTCCCGGGCGGCTGATGGGTACCCGCCAAACTCAACATAACACACCCGCCAGGAGGGTTTTTGTGTCGCACGTACCAGGAGGTGCCCCCGAAGGCCCGTCCGTCCGGGCTGCACGAGGCCTGGCGCACCGACCCCGGGTGGATGACGACAGGCCGGCGCCAGAAGCCAGCCCGCCTGCGGGCACGTGACCGAGGCGAGACGACGGCGCTGGGCGTCAGCCCGAACCGGCCGCCGGGCGAGGCCGCTAGAGACCGGGGTCCTCAGGCGGGATGTAGAGCTGGAGCGTGAAGTCCTGGCCGGTCAGGAAGGCCTGCCCCACGCGCGCACCGACATTGAAGGTCGGCGTCCAGATGCCCTCCTCTCCGGCTGGTCGCCGCGCCGCCTCGAGCCTGCCCCGCAGCAGCGAGGCCCACCACTCGTAGCGGGCCGCCGAGGACGTGCCACGCCCCGGCGGCATGTAGGTGGCCACGAAGGCATCCACCAGCTCGAAGCCCGGCCGCACACGAAGCCACCAGCCGAGATCCTGGGCCGGAAAACGCTCGAGGAACGCCTCCAGTCCCCCCCCGGGCAGCTGTTCGGTACGCGGCAAGCGCCGGCGGACCTCGGGATCCGCCGTGACGAAGGCCAGATCGGCGGTGAGGAGCAGCTTGCTGCCGCCATCCGGCAACGGGGCGAGCAACACCCGGGCAAGGCCGTCGGCCGTGCGGTGCCCCCAAACCCCCGAGTTGCCGCGCCGCAGCTTCACATGCAGGCGCATCGAGACCTGGGCGGCCTGGCGCGCCACCCGCCGGGTCAGGGCCGCATCGGGCCCGGCCGGCGTCGGTGCGGCAGAGGCGGGAGAGGAGGCCAGGGGCTTGCCGGCTGACAGCCAGGCCCCCGCAAGCAGGGCCGCCGCCCGAGCCCCGAGGCTGGGTGGCGGCGAGGTCGGCCGGGGGCGGGGACGCGGCAGGGCCGCTCGCCTCGCAGCTGCAGGCACGGCAGCCCCGGACGCTGGCTGGAGCACGCCTGGGCTGGCTGCGGGCAGAGAGGGCCCGGCAGCCCCACCAGCCACGTCGGGATGCCCCGCCGCCTCGCCATGAGGCCCACCACCAGGTGCCGGATGCCCCGCCGCCTCGCCACGAGGCCCACCACCGGGTGCCGGATGCCCCGCCGCCTCGTCCTGATGAGGCCCACCACCGGGTGCCGGATGCCCCGCTGCCCTGCCGTGACGCGGCCCGCGCCCACCAGGGCCAGGCACGAGCCCGTGCGTGTCAGCCGCGGGCGCGGACGCCGGGGCACCAGCCTGGCGTTGTGGTGCCTGGGTGGGGGGCCCTCCTTCCCACCACGCGACCAGCTGGGTCCACAAGGCGCCCCGGGGAGATGGCGAACCCCGCCGGGGGCCTGCCTCTCCGGAGGGCTCCCCCCCCCTGGTGCCAGGGTGAGCGTGGGCCGGTGGCTCCCCAGCCCCCTGCCGGCTGGCCCCAGCGGGGTCAAGCCCAGCAGGCTGCCGGTGTCGCTCCCCGGGCGGGTCTCCGCCGTGGGCCGCCGAGCCGTGGCCGTGGGCCGACGTGCCATGACCGGAAGCCGCCGGGCCGTGGTCGTGGGCCGCTGCGCCATGACCGGAAGCCGCCGGGCCGTGGCCGTGGGCCGCCGCGCCATGACCGGAAGCCGCCGGGCCGTGGCCGTGGGCCACCGCGCCATGACCGGAAGCCGCCGGGCCGTGGCCGTGGGCCACCGCGCCATG
>JAYKHL010000191.1:0-18185 GCA_035284865.1 Candidatus Sericytochromatia bacterium
GGCGAATTCCCCCCCCCACCCCGAACCCCCCCCATGAAGCGGGCTTCAAGCGGGAGCACGCTTGCCCCCACACGCTGCACGCACTGACTGAAAGGACGGAAAGCACATGTTCGGACGTTACTCCACCCTGGCCGCGGTCACCGCAGTCCTGATGGCCTCCCCCGCGCTGGCGATGACGCAGGACGCCCCCACCACCTTCCTGGGCCAGAACACGGCCGCGGTCCTCTCGAAGGGGGTCAGCTACTTCTCGGCCGGCACCGGCATGGCCCCCGGCATCAACTACGCCACCTCGCTCGCCGGTGGCGAGTTCGGCCTCGGCGTCAACGGGGCAGCCACCCTGGGCGGCCTCGGCCGGGGCATCGGCCTGGCGGCGAGCTACAAGTACCCCCTCGCGGCCTTCGGCGCCGTCCAGGCGGCCATCGCAGCCAACGCGGCCGTGGGTGGCCTCGGCGGCGCCTTCGCCCTCGGCGCCGGCGGCGTGTCGGTGCCCCTCACGATGGACCTCGGGCAGGCCCTGATCTCCGTCGCGCCAGGCGTCGCGATCCCGTCCCTGGGGGCGCCCGGTACCGGCCTGACCTTCGGGGCGAACGTGGGTGCCCAGCTGCCCGTCGCCGACAAGCTGAGCGGGTTGGTGACGGTCCCGGTCTCGACCGCGGGCCTCGGGGCGTTCACCCTGGGCCTCCGCATGTCGCCAACCTCGACGTCCCACGTGGACTTCAACATCGGCGGCGTCACCACGAGCCCGTTCGGCATCACGGCCGGCACGGTCGGCGTGACGGGCCACATCGGCTGGCGCTGAGCCGGGTTCTCTCACCCATTGCTGGCCCCCCGCGTCCTGCGCGGGGGGCCTCGACTTGAAACCTTGACCCACCATTAACCTCCAGGCCCCGCCTTGGAACCGTTCGGGCCCGTCCACCCGGGACAACCTCCGTGTTCCCGCGCTTCGGAGGCCCCGATGAACGCCACGGCCCGGTCCTTCCTCGCCCCTGTCACCCGCGTGCTCCGGCGGGCCTCGTCCGGCCTGCGCCCCGCGGCCAGGCCCGCAGCGGCCGTGGCGCCGGACGTCCTGGCGCTGAGCGGCGCCGGGCGCGCCCGGGCCCTGCCCTCGGCCCGCACTTACCGGGCCCTGCTCGCCCGGCAGACGGCCGGCGAGACGCTGGACGTCTCCCGCCTGGTGCGCCCCGGCATCGTCGGCCACGCCGACCTGAAGGGGTCGCCCTGGAGCGTCATCCAGGGGGCAGGGCGTTACGAGAAGGTCCAGCCGGGCCGCTTCTTCGACGCCTTCATCGACGAGGCAGCCCCCCTGCCGCCCGGGGCGATCCGCCTCGAGCGCCACGTGTCTGCTGACCTGGTGTATGCGGCGAACGTGCTCTCAAGCCGGGGGGCCGCAGGGGCCAACCCGGAGCTCGTCCAGTTCGTCACCGAGGGCCGGACCTTCCAGCGCGTGCTCTTTCCCGCGCGCAGCCTCACGGCCGGCACCTCGAAGGTGCTCCATGAGGCGCGCCGGCTCGAGGCGCGTCTGACGGCCGAGCTCGGCCGCGAGGGGCTGGCCCGCCGGCTGCCCGCTGGCTGGCAGGAGCTGGCGCCGGTCGACCGGCTGAAGGCGCTGCAGGCCGCCGCCTGACGGGGCCAAGGCCTCTGGTCGCATCTGGCTGATGCCCTCCCGGTGACGGTGGGGTACAGTGGGAGGCGTGCCCTCGCTCCGTCGCGTCCTGCTTCAGGCGGCCTGCGCTGCCCCCCTGACCCTCGGCCTCGCGCCTGCCACCCAGGCCGCGACCATCTTCGACCCGGCCATCACGTGGCGCACCATCGTGACGCCCCACTTCCGCGTGAACTTCCCGGCGGAGCACGAGGCGATCGCGCGGCTGGCGGCGGGGTACGCCGAGGAGGCCCACGAGAAGCTCGCGCCGTGGCTGCGCTCCGAGCCGGAGCAGCGCACGGAGCTCACGCTGCTCGACTCCGAGGACACCACCAACGGCTTCGGCTTCCCGCTGCCCAACAACCAGATTTTCATCTACCTGAGCAGCCCGCCCGCTGACCAGCTGATGGGGCGCTACGACAGCTGGCTGCGGGACCTGCTGCTGCACGAGTACACCCATGTGCTGCACCTCGAGAAGACGGAGGGCCTGCCGGCGCTGGTCAAGCGGGTGATCGGCCGCAGCTGGTTCCCCAACATGCTGCAGCCCATCTTCCTGATCGAGGGCCTGGCGGTGCACACCGAGACGGCGCACTCGACGGGGGGGCGCGGCCGGGACACGGCCTACCGGATGTACCTCCGCACGGCGGCCCTGAACGGCCGGCTGGCGGGCATCGACCAGGCCTCGGGCTACTTCACGATCGACCCGCCCGGCGGGGAGATCCCGTACGTCTACGGGATGGCCTTCTACCGGCACCTGGCCACACGCTACGGGGCCGATGCCCCGGCCCGGCTCGCCCACGCCCACGCCGCAAACCTCTACGCCGGCCTCTGGGGGCTCGATGACGAGCTGCGGGCCCTGACGGGCAAGGACGCCCAGGGCCTGTGGCGGGACCTGATGGCCGAGCTCGAGGCCGACGCCCGGGCCCAGCGGGCCACGATCCTGGCGCGCGGTCCGCTGACGCCCCTGACGCTCGTGACGCGGGCCGGCATGCACCAGCGCCACCCCCGCTTCCTGCCCGACGGCTCGCTCGCCTGGGCCGGCTGGACGGGGCATGCCTTCGCTCAGGTCTCGGTGCGCGATGCCGGGAAGCCTGCCGCCAAGCCGCGGCGCCTGCTGGGCAAGAGCCCGTTCGGCAGCTGGGACGTCTCGCGGGACGGGCGCTGGGCCTACCACGCCCGCAACTGGGACGAGAACCGCTTCACCGGCTACGAGGACCTCTTCCGGTATGACCTGAAGGCCAGGCGGCTCGAGCGCCTCTCGCAGCGGGCGCGGCTGGACATGCCGGCCATCAGCCCCGACGGCCGCACCCTGGTGGCCGTCCACAACGCGGGCGCCCAGACCACGCTGGTGCGCATGCGCGCCGATGGCACCGGCCGCGTGGACCTCACCCAGCTGACGGATCGCTCCCAGCTGTCGTCCCCCACCTGGCACCCCCGGCTGCGCCTGCTCGCCCTCTCGGCCTGGCGCGGGGGCGCCCGGGACCTGTACCTCGTCAACCCCGACACGGGGGCCCTGCGGGCGCCGTGGCGGGACCGGGCCGTGGACCAGGACCCGACGTGGACGCCGGATGGCCGGTACGTGATCTTCAGCTCGGACCGGGACGGCGTCTTCAACCTGTACGCCTGGGACTGGCTGCACCGGCGCCTGTTCCGGGTCACCAACGTGCTCGGCGGGGTGATCGAGCCCGCCGTCAGCCCGGACGGCAGGACGATCGCGGCGAGCAGCTACGGGCCGAAGGGCTGGGACATCGTCACGCTGCCCCTCGACCCCGCCACGTGGCGGCTGGTGCCGACGCCCGGCTCCGAGCCCGGGCTGCGGCAGCCGCCGCCGGCCGTGCCGCCGCCCACCACGCCCGCGACCGCCTACGACCCCTGGCCGAGCCTGCGCCCGAAGCTCTGGGCGCCCTTCGGCTTCTTCGACGAGCGCGGCCCGGTGTGGGGCTTCCAGACCTTCGGGCAGGACGTGCTGATGCAGCACTTCGCCTTCGGCGCCTTCGGCTGGGGCCTGCTGAGCGGCCGGCCCTTCTACTCCGTGAGCTACAGCAACGAGGTCTGGTACCCCAGCCTCTCCGCCTACGCGACGGACACCACGCTGCTGTCGGCCCCGCTCCACGCGGGCAGGGCCCACACCGTGGTCCAGCGAGGCCGCTACCAGGGCGTCTCGGCCACCTTCCCGGGCCTGCCCAGCATCTTCCTGCAGAACCAATGGGCCACGGGCGACACGGTCACGCTGGCCTTCTCGGCGCAGCACGTGCAGGACGAGATGGATGTGGCAGCCCTCGGGCTGCCGGAGCGCCTGCGGCCCCAGACGGGGCAAACCAACACGCTGGCGGCCACCTGGCGCTTCGCCGACAACTACAAGCACGCCTGGTCGATCAGCCCCGAGGGCGGCAACCTCGGCACGCTCGGCTACGAGAAGGCCCTGCCGGCGCTCGGCTCGCAGCACGCCTTCGACCGCGTGTGGCTGGACTGGCGCCGCTACGCCGCGCTGCCCTGGGAGCACCACGTGCTGGCCTGGCGCCTGTCCGGCGGCACGAGCGTGGGCGGGGGCGCGGCCGGGGACTTCTACCTCGGCGGCTCGGACTCCGCCACCTTGCTCGCCAACGTGGATCTACGCACCGCGAGCGGCGTGGGGACGCGGTCGGTGCCACTGCGCGGGTACGCCTTCGCGGCGCAGCGTGGTCCCTCCGTGGCGGCCTTCTCGGCCGAGTGGCGCTTCCCCCTGCTGCCGGTGCAACGCGGCTGGGGCACCGTCCCGTTCTTCGTGCGCAACCTGCACGGCGCGGTGTTCACGGAGGCGGGTCAGGCCTGGGAGGGCGCCTTCGACTGGCGCCGCAGCCTGCTGGATGTGGGCCTGGAGCTGCGGGCCCAGACCCACGTCCAGCAAGCCCCGACGGAGGTCCGCCTCGGCATCGGGCAGGGCCTCGTCACCCCGGGCGGTGGGGTGCCCTGGCCGGTGGCGTTCTTCGAGCTGGGCTCCTACTTCTGAGGGGACTCGGGCGCGGCTCCGTCCTGGAGGGGCAGCGTGAACCAGAAGCATGAGCCCTCCCCGAGGGTGCTGGTGACCCCCATCTGGCCGCCGTGCGCCTCCACCAGGGCCCGGCTGATGGACAGCCCGAGCCCCGTGCCGCCCTTCAGGTGATCGAGCTGGCTGAAGCGCTGGAAGAGCCGCGGCAGGTCCTCGGACGCGATGCCCACGCCCGTGTCGCGCACCTCGACGCGCAGGTGGGTGCCCTCCCGGCGCACGGAGGCCGAGATGGTGCCACCGGCGGGCGTGAACTTGATGGCGTTGGTGAGGAGGTTGGTGAGCACCTGCTCGAGGCGCTGGGGATCGACCTCCGCGACGCACGGCTCCTCGGCACAGGCCAGGCTCAGCGCAAGCCGTGCCTCCGCCACCATCGGCCGCAGGCTCCCGGCGACGGCCCGCAACAACGCACACACGTCGCGGGGCTCGCTGCGCAGGGTGAAGGTGCCCGCATCGATGCGCGCGAAATCGAGCAGATCGTCGACGAGGCGTTGCAGGCGGGCGGTGCTGGCCTGGATCTGGTGGACGAAGCCCCGCTGCTCGTCCGAGAGTGGGCCCGCCACCCCATCCTCCAGGAACTCCGCGTAGCCCATGATGGTGGTCAGGGGCGTGCGCAGCTCGTGCGAAACCGAGTTCACGAAGTTGCCCTTGATCCGGTCGAGCTCCCGCAGGCGGCCGTTGGCCGCCTCCAGCTCCGCCGTGCGCTCGGCCACGCGCTCCTCGAGGTGGGCGTACAGCTTGGCGTTGTCGATCGCCAGGGCGGCCCGGTCCGCGAGGTCCTGCGCAAGCCTGACGTCGGCCTCCGAGAACGGCCGCTCGGGCACGCGCGTCATCGTGACGGTGCCCAGCGTGCGGCCCCGGGCCCGCATCGGGGCGATGAAGACGGCGCCCGGGCCACGCGCGGCGAGCAGGGCGCCCCACCCGACCGGGACGCCGGCAGGGGCCGCAGGCCCCGGCGGCCTTCCCCCAAGCCGGTCCTGGGCCTGCTGGAGCTCGGCGTCCACCTCGGGCGTCAGGCCCACGGCCACCGGCGCGTCGGCCCGCCCGTCAGGCCCGGGGACGAACTGGATCACGCAGACCGCGTCGAGCACCCGCGCCAGCCGATCCCCCACGACGTCCAGCAGGCGACGGTAGCCGGGCGCAGCCTCGGCAAACGCATGGCTGATCTCGGCCAGCAGGCTCAGACGCTCGTTGTTGAGCCGGACGGCCTCCTCCGCGACCCGCCGCGCCCTGCGCTCGCGCGCCTCCCGCAGCTCCCGCTCGATGGCCGGCACCAGGCGCGCCATGTTGTCCTTGCGCACGAAGTCGTGGGCCCCGGCCTTGAGCGCCGCCACGGCGGCCTCCTCCCCGATCACGCCCGAGACGACGATGATCGGCAGGTCAAGCCCGCTCTCCCGCACCAGCGCGATGGCCTCCAGCCCGCCGAAACGGGGGAGCTGGTAGTCGGCAATCACAAGGTCCCAGGGCCCGCCGTGGCGCAGCGCCCACGTCAGGTCCTCCCCGGTGACGACGCGGTGCAGCGTGACGGCGAAGCCACCCCGCTCGAGCCGGAGCTGCAGCAGCTCGGCATCGGCAGGGGAGTCCTCGACCAGCAGCACACGCAAGGGAGCGTCCATCACATCTCCGTCCTCTCCGGGCCAGCCAGCGTGAACCGCACGGTCGCCCCGGCCTGCGGGCGCCCCTCGGCCGTGATGGTGCCCCCGTGCCGCTGCACCACGCGCGCAACGGTGGCGAGCCCCACCCCCGTGCCCTCGAACTCGTCGTCGGTGTGGAGCCGCGAGAAGGGCTTGAACAGCTTGTCAACGTAGGCCATCTCGAAGCCCGCGCCGTCGTCAACCACCTCGAAGACGCGGCAAGCCCCCTCCCCCCGGCTGCGCAAGGAGATGTGGGCCGGGTCGCGCCTGCGCGAGAACTTCCAGGCGTTGCCGAGCAGGTTGGTCAGCATGATGCGCAGCAGCCCCTCGTCCCCCTGAACCGTCAAGCCAGGCTCGATGTCCCAGACGACGTGCCTTTCCGGCTCCGCGACGGCGAGATCGCGGGCGATCGCCCGCGCCAGCGCCGAGAAGTCCACGGTGGAGACCGTCAGCTCCCGTCGCGAGACCCGGGAGAGCTCCAGCATGTCGTCGATCAGCCGGCCGAGCCGCTGGGCCCCCTCTCCCACGTGCGTGAGCCAGCGACGCCCCCGCTCGTCGAGGCCAGCCGCGTAGGTCTCCCGGAGCGCCTGCGCGAAGCCGTCGATCGTCCGCACCGGCGCCCGCAGGTCGTGAGAGACGCTGTAGGTGAACGCCTCGAGCTCCGCGTAGGCCGCCTCCAGCGCGTCCACCCGGCGCGCGAGCTGGCGGTTCAGGCTCTCGATCTCCGCCCGCGCCTCCCGCAGAGCCGTGATGTCCTCCGCGATGCCCAGCAGGTACTGGGGCTGCCCCGCGGCATCCTGCAGCGGCACCTTCTTCGTGTGGAACCAGATCGTGCCGTGCAGGGTCTCCACCGGCTCGGCCGGCACGTCGAGAAGCTCGCCCCCAGCGAGCACGCCCCGATCCTGGGCAGCGAAGCGGGCCGCCCGCTCCGGTGGAAACAGCTCAGCATCCTGGCGCCCCACGACGGCCTCACGCGACGTGCCGATCTGCCGCTCGTAGGCCCGGTTGACGAGCACGTAGCGAAGCTCGGGGTGGGACTTCAGGAACAGGACGTCGGGGATGTTCTCGATCACGGCCTGCAGCAGCGTCGTGCTGCGGCGCAGCTCCTCCTCGACGCCGCGGCGCGTGGCCAGGGCCGCCACCAGCACCAGCAGGGGCACCGAGACGGAGGCCAGGAACCGCTGCAGGGCAAAGGCCGAGGCCAGGGGGTCAGGCAGATAGAACGGCCCGAGCCCCAGCCGCGTCGCCATCACCACCAGGCCCGAGACCCCAGCCACCGCCAGCACGGCCCGAGCCGGGGCAAAGCGCAGCGCGGCCCAGAGCAGCAGGGGCACGAACAGCAGGGGCACGGCCAGCCAGCCGACGAAGTTCGCGCCCACCACGAGGAGCGTCACCCCCAGCCACGCCAGCCGCTCCGAGGAGCCTATCGGGGCGGCCTCGGCCAGCCGGGGGGCCAGCAGGAACAGCGGCGCCGCCAGCACGACGCCCAGCGTGTCGCCCAGCCACCAGACGAGCCAGCCATCGAGGGCCCGGCCGGGCAGCGGAAGCCCCACGGCCTCGAAGGCCGCGATGCCGACGCTGGCGCTCACGAGGCAAGCCAGGAAGCCCCCCAGGACCAGCACGTTGAACACGTCCTCCACGCGGTCGAACGCCAGCCGGAAGCCCCGACGCTGCACCAGCCAGCTGCCCAGCAAGGCGTGGAGGGCCGCGCCGGTGCCCAGCGAGGTCCCCACCGCCAGGGCCGTGGCTGCCCCGTGGGAGGGCCAGAAGGAGGTCAAGGCCTGCAGCGCCGCGCCCAGCCAGATGGCCGGCCAGGCCTGAGCCCCGAAGGTCAGGACGGCGGCCAGGCTCAGGCCCGCGGCAGGCCAGAGCACCGCCACATGGCTCGGTCCGAGGGCCATCTGGTTGCCCAGCCAGCCCAGCGCCACGTAGCCTGCGACCACCCACAGGCCCTCCCTGGCCCCCCAAGCCCTCACGCGCGCCTGCTCCATGCCCTTCCCCTGGTGAGATGGTCTCTCCCCAGTAAAGCACGACCCCGCACGACGTGCGCGAGCGGTTAGCGCCTGCCCCCGGAGGGCAAGATGGGGACGTCCCCCCCTGCTCGCCCCGCCATGCGCCCACGTCCGCGCCGCTCGCTCTCCTTGCTGTGCCTTGCGCTCGCCGCTGCCGGCCTGGCTTCCCGGCCGGCGGCTGCAGCCACGCTGGATCCCACGGTGCGCCTGTACACGCTGGAGACGCCCCACTTCCGCGTGAACTACCAGGAGGGCTACGACGACGTGGCCCGCAAGGCCGCAGCCTTTGCAGAGGAGGCCCACACGCGCGTGGCGCGCTACATGGGCGCGACCCCCACCCAGAAGACCGAGCTCACCCTCTTCGATCACGAGGACACGCCCGGCGGCATGGCGCTGCCGTACGTCAACAACGCCATCTACGTGAACCTGACGGCGCCGGACGCCGACTTCCTGTGGGGCCGGTATGACGACTGGCTGAAGATGGTCATCACCCATGAGTACACCCACACGCTGCACTTCGAGACGGTGGAGGGGATCGCCGCCGGGCTGAACAGGGTCTTCGGCCGCTTCCTGTTCCCCAACATGTGGCAGCCGCCGTTCCTCATCGAGGGGCTGGCCGTCACCGTGGAGTCGCTCTACACCGACGAAGGCCGGGGAGGCCGGGGCCACGAGACCTACTACGACATGTACCTGCGGGCAGACAGCCTCGAGGGGCGGCAGCTCACGATCGACCAGGTCGGCACCTACCACCTGACGGAGTTTCCCTCGGGAGATGCCTGCTACGTCTACGGCACCTACTTCTACAAGTACATGGTCGAGCGCTACGGGGCCGACAAGCCGCCCGCCATCGCGCACGCCTACGCCCGCTCGCCGTGGCTGGGCATCGACCACGCCGTCGCCGAGGTGCTGCCCGGGCGCGACACGATGCAGATCTGGGACGAGATGACCCTCTGGCTGCGGCGCCGCAGCGCCGCGCAGCTGGCCGCGATCCGGCGGCGCCCTCTCACCCTGACGCGGGCGATCACCACCACGGGCATGCACCACCGCCACCCGGGCTGGCTGCCGGACGGCACGCTGGTGTTCGTGGAAGGGCTGCGCCATGGCCCGCCGCAGCTGGTGGCGGTGCGGGGTTGGCGCCACGGACAGCCCGTCCTGGAACCCCTCGCGCGCAAGAGCCAGGTGGGGGCCTACGACCTCTCTCGCGACGGCCGCTCGATGTACTACGCGGACAGCCGGGGGCGCAACAACTACTCCAGCTTCGACGACGTCTTCCGGCACGACTTCGCCACGCACACCACGACCGCCCTCACGGACTACGCCCGCATCGCCCAGCCGGGCATCAGCCCGGACGGCCAGCGGCTGCTCGCGGTGCGGGGGGGGCGCGGCCAGAGCCACCTGCTGCTGCTCGACGCGCAGGGCCACGAGCTCCGTCAGCTCACGGCCTGGCCCGACGAGGCCCAGATCAGCGCCCCCCGCTGGAGCCCGGACGGCCAGCACGTCGTGTTCTCGGCCTGGCACGCGGGCACCCGAGACCTGTACCTGGTCGACACCGCCACGTGGCGCATCGAGCAGCTCTGGCGCGACGACGACGTGGACACGGGCCCCGTGTGGACGCCCGACCAGCGCCACATCCTGTTCGCCTCGGATCGCGAGGGCGGCGTCTACAACATCTTCGCCTACGACTGGCAGGCCCGCACGCTCGCCCGCGTCACCAACGTGCCGACGGGCGTGTGCGAGCCCGCCGTGCGGCCAGACGGCCAGGAGCTCGCCGTCAGCTACTGCCGCGGCTTCGGCTGGGACATCCACACGTTGCCGCTGGACCCGGCGACGTGGGAGCCCGTACCCCTGCCCGGGCGCGAGGCGCGCCGGCCGTTCGCCCCGCCGCCCCTCCCGGGCCCCACCCACGCCAGCCCCTACAGCCCCGCCGTGACCCTGTTGCCCAAGCTCTGGCTGCCGCTGTACCAGGCCAACCCCGCCTCACTCGGGGCCTTCACGCTCGGCTACGACGTGGTGCTGACGAACCTCTACTTCGCCCACCTCGGCTGGGCCCTGCAGGGCGACGGCTGGGTGGACCGCGAGACGGGGGCGGCCGTGCCGCTGGCCCCGCTCGACCGGGCGGTGGGCACCTTCCTGTACCAGAACACGCAGTACGACCTCAACTGGAACGTGCTGGCCTCCGTCTTCCCGAACCGCTACAGCGTGCCGCTGCGCGACGGCACGACCCTCACGCCGATGCAGCGCTTTGCCACGCTGACGGCCGGCCTCGGCTGGAACAACCTTCCGTCGCCCCTCACGAACGCCAGCTACCAGGTGGGGGACGTGCATGCGCTGAACCTCAACGTGCGTTTGATCCAGGACCTGTCTCCGGCCAGCGAACGCCAGCCCCTCGAGGGCACCAACCTCCTCCCGCCCGCGGGCCGCAGCCACAGCCTGAGCTACGCCTACCGTTACAACGACAACGGCCGCTACGGCTACTCGATCTCGCCCGAGCACGGCTCGCTGGGCTCCTGGGGCGTGGAGGTGGCCCACCCCTGGCTGGGCTCCGAGGTGGACTACTACCGCGGCTTCCTCGACCACCGGCGCTTCTGGGGGCTGCCCTGGCGGCACCACGTGCTGGCCCTGCGGGGCATGGCCGGCCTGAACCTCGGGCGGCCCCAGGGCGATTTCTTCCTGGGGGGCACGCGCCCCGTCAACCAGGCAGGCACGCCCGACATCCGCGTGGCGGCCGACCCTGACGATCTGCTCGTGGGGCTGCGCGGCTACCCGCTGGGCTCGGTGGGGGGCAACGCGGCCGCCCTGCTCGCAGCCGAGTACCGCTTCCCGCTTGCGGAGGTGCAGCACGGGCTCGGCACCCTCCCCCTCCTGGGCGAGCGCCTGAGCGGTGCCCTGTTCTGCGACGCCGGCACGGCCTGGACGAACGACTGGGCTCGCTTCCTCGGGCGACAGCAGCCCGCCGAGGCCCGGCTGCTGCCGACCCTCGCCGACGCCCGCCTGGGGGTGGGCGGAGAGCTGCGGCTGCACTTCAAGATCCACAACAACCCGCTCAACACCAACCCCGTGGCCGTGATCGGGCGCTCGGCCTGGCCCGCCCTCAACGCCCTGAACGACTCGGCGGGCATCCTGCGGCTCGGGCTGGCCCAGGGCCTGCTCGCGGGGGCCGACGGCCAGCTGCCCGCGCCCGCGGCCTACTTCGACATGGGGACGTACTTCTAGAGCACCGATCAAGCCACGAGCGTGAGTGGATGGCGACGGGCTGGCGTCCAGGGGCCAGGAACGACGAGGGAGCGTGCCCGGAGGCACGTGGCCGAGGAGCGACGACGTCCCTGGGCGTCAGAACGAGCCAGCCGCCGGGCGAAGACCTGATTGGTACTCCAGGCCCGGCGGGGGTAGAAGGGGCTCGTCGCACGCTGATCCGGAGGGCCCCATGCTGCCACACCTGCCCCACCTGGAACGTGGCCTTGCGGCGATCACCGCCTGGCAGTCGCGCTGGGCGGAGTTCCCCACGGCCGCCTCCACCATGGTCCCGGACGCGACCATGGTGGAGGCGCTCGACGCGCTGACGACCCGCCTGCAGGCCAACTACCCCTTCCACCACCCGGCGTACGCCGGGCAGATGATCAAGCCCCCACACCCCGTGGCCATGCTGGCCTACACCCTGGCGATGCAGCTGAACCCCAACAACCACGCGCTGGACGGGGGGCCGGCCACGGCCGAGCTGGAGCGCGAGGCCGTGGCGCAGCTGGCCGGGATGCTGGGGCTGCCGACCCACCTCGGGCACCTCACGGGGGGCGGCACGATGGCCAACCTCGAGGCCCTCTGGGTCGCCCGCCAGCTGCACCCCGGGCGGCCGATCGCCCACTCCAGCCAGGCCCACTACACCCACGCCCGGATGGGGGCGTTGCTCGGCGTGCGGATGGTGGAGGTCGCCACCGACGCCCACGGCCGCCTGTCGCTCGCGGGGCTGGCCGAGGCCCATGCCCGCGAGCCGCTCGGCACCGTGGTCGTCACGGCCGGGACGACCGGCCTGGGGGCCATCGACCCCATCCACGAGGTGATCACCTGGGCCCGGGCCCACGGCGTGCGCGTGCATGTCGACGCCGCCTACGGCGGCTTCTTCACCCTGCTGGCCCAGACCGACCCGCCGATCCTGCCCCCGGCGGCCTTCACGGCGATCGGGCAGGCCGACAGCGTGGTGATCGACCCGCACAAGCATGGCCTGCAGCCCTACGGGTGCGGCTGTGTGCTGTTCCGCGACCCCGACGTGGCCGCCCTCTACCGCCACGACTCGCCCTACACCTACTACACCTCGGACGCGGTGCACCTCGGCGAGATCAGCCTGGAGTGCTCGCGGCCCGGGGCCGCGGCCGCCGCGCTTTGGACCACCCTGCGGTGCCTGCCTCTGGCCCCCAACCACGGGCTCGGCCCCGTGCTCAAGGCCTGTCGTCGCGCTGCGCTGGCCTGGGCGGGGCTGATCACCGAGAGCCCCCACCTGCACCTCGTCCTGCCGCCAGAGCTGGACATCGTCACGTTCTTCCCCACGGGCGCAGGCTGGCAAGCCTCGGCCATCAGCATCGAGTCGGACCAGGTGTTCAGCCTGCTGATGAACGACCCGCAAGAGCCCGTCTACCTCGCCAAGCTGGTGCTGCCGAAGGCGCTGGTGGCACCCCATGCCCCGCAGGTGGTCTGGGACCGCGACGACCTCGTGGTGCTTCGCTCGTGCCTGCTCAAGCCCGAGCACGAGATGGTGGTGCCCTGGCTGCACGCCCGCGTCGAGCGCTACGCGAGCCAGCCCGAGGACTGGGGGGGGGCCCGCCCTGCCCCGCCAGCCCCCCGCCAGCGTGCCCTCACGGGCCCGCTCAGCCTGAAGGCCGAGTGGCAGGCCCTGGTGGCGCGCCACTGCGACGCCCTCGCGCCCCGGCTGACGGAGGCCCTGCGCGCGCTGCGCAGCCGCCGCTGGCACCCGGACGTCGCGCGGCTGGACATCGAGCTCGCCCACCCCTACGGCGTGGGCGGCGAGGCCGGGCTCAAGCTCTTCACCCTGGGCGCCGACGGCTGGCTCGTGTGCCACCCGCCAGCAGGCGAGGACGGGCCGTTCTCCGGCAGCGAGCCCCTGCTGCCGGACGTGGCCGCGATCGTGCCCGAGGAGGCGCTGGCGCAGCCGCGCTTCGCCGCCCTGCACGAGGCCGTGGAGGATGCCCACGAGCTGGCTGGCAAGCACCTGATCGAGTGGGTCGCCGCCTGCTGGCAGGCCACCGGCGAGGGGCCGGGCCCGCTCCGCGTGACCATCGGCTTCGCCGACGACGAGGACCGGCTGGACCTGACGACGGGGGCCTGGGTGTGAGGCCTCAGGGGCGCCCCGCCCCGGCCAGGCGCGCATAAAGCACCGGCACCACCACGAGCGTGAGGGCCGTGGAGGCGAAGGTGCCAAAGATCAGCGAGATCGCGAGCCCCTGGAAGATGGGGTCGAACAGGATCACGAGCGCCCCGACCATGACGGCCCCGGCCGTGAGAAAGATGGGCCGAGCCCGGACGAGCCCCGCCTCGACCACCGCCTGCGCCGTGGGCACCCCCTCAGCCTCCCGGGCCTGGGCGAACTCGACCAGCAGGATCGAGTTGCGCACGATGATGCCCGCCAACGCGATCGCGCCGATCATGGAGGTGGCCGTGAAGAAGGCCCCGAAGAGCCAGTGGCCAGGCACGATGCCCACGAGCGTGAGGGGGATGGGGCTCATGATCACGAGGGGCAGCCGGAACGACTGGAACCAGCCGACGATCAGCAGGTAGATCACCACCAGCCCGACGCCGAAGGCCGCGCCGAGGTCCCGGAAGACCTCGTACGTGACCTGCCACTCGCCGTCCCACTTCACGGCGGGGTGATCCGTCAGGGCCGGCTGGCCCGTGAAGTACTGCACCACAGGCTGCCCGTCGAGCCCCCTCAGCGCGCCGATGGCATCCCCGAGCGCCAGCATGCCATACACGGGGCTCTCCGAGCGGCCGGCCACGTCGGCGATGACGTAGACCACGGGCTGCAGGTTCTTGGCATGGCGCGAGGGTTCCACGGTGCCGGCCACGGGGCGAACGAGCTCCCCGAGGGGCACACCGCCCCCCCCGGGGCCCACGAGCCTGAGGCCGAGCAGCTTCCCGAGCCCGGACCGCTCCGCCTCGGGAGCTCGGACCGTGATCACGACGGGCTCCAGCTCATCCGGGTCGTGCAGCAGCCCGGCCGGGACACCGCCGAGCATCGCCGCCACCTCCTGGGCCGCCTCGGCCTCGGAGAGGCCCGCCAGCCGCGCCTTGTCGCCGAACACCAGGCGGTGCTCGCGCTGAGGCGCCTCCCGCACGATGTCCACGTCCACCACCTCCGGGTGCTGCCGGAAGCGCTCGGCCACCTGCGCCGCCAGGGCCGCCCGGGCCTCCGCCGTGGGGCCGTAGACCTCCGCGACGAGCGGCGAGAGCACGGGGGGCCCCGGGGGAATCTCGACGACCTTCACGTTCGCGCCGTAGGGTGCAGCCAGGGCCTGCAGGGGCTCCCGCAGGCGCCGCGCCACGTCGTGCGACTGCGCCTTGCGGCCGGTCTTGTCGCGGAGGTTGACCTGGAGGTCAGCCAGGTGGTCGCCAGCCCGCATGTAGTAGTGCCGCACCAGGCCGTTGAAGTTGAAGGGCGCGGCCGTGCCAACGTACAGCTGGTAGGTCGTCACCTCGTTGACCTGCGCCAGGTGGTCCCCCAGCTTGCGGGCCACCTCGGCCGTGCGCTCCAGGGGCGTGCCCTCCGGCATGTCGATGAGCACCTGGAACTCGCTCTTGTTGTCGAAGGGCAGCATCTTCAGGTAGACGGCCTTCAGCGCGACCAGGGCGGCCACCCCCAGCAGCAGGGCCGCCACGCCCGCCAGGAAGAGGCGCTGCGCGCCGCGGTCGGCCACGAGGGTCGCCAGGAGGCGGGCGTAGCCCGCTGCCAGGCCCCGTGGGGCGGCCTCCTGGTCAGGCGCCGCGTGGGCATCCGCCTTCAGGAAGCGCAGCGCGAACCACGGCGTCACCACGAACGCGACGGCCAGCGAGAACATCATCGCCACCGAGGCGTTGATGGGAATGGGGGCCATGTAGGGGCCCATCAGGCCCGAGACGAAGGTCATCGGCATCAGCGTCGCGACCACGGTGATCGTGGCCAGGATGGTGGGGTTGCCCACCTCGTCCACGGCCGCCACCACCCGCTCCCGGACGGACAGCTCGGTGCGCGAGGCCCAGCGGTGGATGTTCTCCACGACGACGATGGCGTCGTCGACCAGGATGCCGATGGCGAAGATGAGGGCGAAGAGCGTGACGCGGTTCAGCGTGTAGCCATAGGCCATCGAGAGGAACAGCGCGATGGCCAGCGTGACGGGCACGGCCACGCCCACCACAAGGGCCTCCCGCGCGCCAAGCGCCACCCCGATCAGCAAGATCACGGAGACCATGGCGATCAGCAGGTGCTCGATGAGCTCGGCCGCCTTGTGCGCCGCGGTCTGCCCGTAGTTCCGCGTCACCTCGACGTGGATCTCTCGCGGGATCACCCGCCCCTGCAGGTCCTGCACCTTGGCCACCACGGCCTCGGCCACCGCCACCGCGTTGGTGCCCTTGAGCTTGGCGACGGCGACCGTCACGGCTGGACGCACCTGACCTGGTGGCAGGGCAGCGCTGGCGGCCTCGTGGCCGTGGGCTGGGGAGGCAGCCCCTGGCCCCGTGCCGAAGAACACGTAGCTCTCGGGCTCGGCCGCCCCGTCCTGCACCGTCGCCACGTCGCGCAGGTGGACGGGCCGCCCGGCCGACGTGCCGACCACGAGCCCCCGGAGGGCCTCGGGTGCACGCAGCAGGGCCCCGACGCGCACCTGCGCCAGCTGGCCGCCCTGCCGGAAGGCCCCCGCGGGCAGCGAGACGTTGGCAGCCTCGAGGGCGTGTCGCACCCGCTGCGGCGTCAGGCCGTGGGCCGCCAGCCGGGCAGGGGAGAGCCACACCGTGAGGGCCCGCGGCCGGCCCCCGATCAGGGTGACGTCGCTGACGTGGCGGACCTGCTTGATCTCCTCTTCCAGCACCGCCGCGGCGCGACGCAGGTCGGGATCGCCGAGGCGCTCGCTCCAGAGCGTCAGCGTCACGATGGGCACGTCGTCGATGGAGCGGGCGGCGATGACGGGCTCGCCGACGCCCGACACCAGCTGCCCCTTGCTCGCCATCACCTTGGCATGCAGCCGCACCAGCGCGTCCTCGACCTTGGTGCCCACGAAGAAGCGCACGGTCACGAGGGCCTGCCCCGGCTGGGCCGTGGCGTAGACGTGCTCGACACCCTCGAGCTCCGCCATACGCTTTTGCAGGGGGCGCACGACGCGCGCCTCGACCTCCTGGGCAGAGGCCATGGGGTAGGGCACCATCACGTCGACCATCGGCACGACGATCTGGGGCTCCTCCTCGCGCGGCGTGGCCCAGACGGCCAGGACCCCGAGGAGCAGCGCCGCCATGACGAGCAGGGGCGTGAGCTTGAAGTCGATGAAGAAGGCCGCCACGCGGCCGGAGATGCCGAGCCTGGGGGGGGTCATCAGCGCACCTCCACGGCCATGCCGTCGCGCAACGCGGGGGGCGGGTCCAGCACCACCCGCTCGCCTGCCGCCAGCCCGGCCAGCACCTCCCGGCCCTCGCCGACGGGCTCTCCAAGGCGCACGAGGCGCAGCCGGGCATGGCCCTCGGCATCGATGACGAACACGTTCGTGAGCTGGTACCAGCGCACCACCGCCGCGGCCGGCACCGCCAGCCGCTCGGAGCGCCCCACCCCGAGGCGGGCCCGGCCGTACATTCCGGAGCGCAGGCCTCCCACCTCCGGCAGGACAAGCTGGGCGACCGCCGTGCGGGTGGCGGGGTCGAAGGCCGGCACCACGCGCGCGAGGGTGGCTTGCACGCTCCGCCCGAGGGCCTCGAGCCTCACGGCCACCCTGGTGCCGGGGCGCAGCGCCGCCACCAGCCGTTCCTCGACGGGCACGTCCAGGCGGTAAGGGCCCCGCTCGAGCCTGAACAGGGGCTGCCCGGGGCTTGCCAACATGCCGTCCTCGGCCTGGCGCGCCACGACCAGCCCTGCAAACGGCGCCCGGACCGTCGCCCGATCGCGCACCGTGCCCGCGGCGACGGCCCCCGCACCGAGGGCCTCACCCTGGCGGCCGGCGGCTGCCACCGCAGCCAGGGCCTCGCGGTGGGCCGCCTCGGCCTCCGTGAGGTGCTGGGCCGTGACGCCCCCGTCGGCATGCAGGCTGCGCATCCGCCGCAGGGTGGTCTCGGCCAGCGCCAGGCGGGCCCGGGCCTGCGCCTGAGAGGCCACCGCAGCGGCCTGGCTGGCCTGGGCGGCTGCGGCGGTGGCCTCCAGCTCCTGCCCGTCGAGCCTGGCGAGCACCCTCCCGGCCTCCACGCGATCCCCCTCGCGGGCCTGCACGGCCACGACCCGGGCCATCAGCTGGCTGCCGACCGCGGCCGAGGTCCCGGCCACGACGGTGCCCGTGAGGTCCAGAGCATCCTCCGTCGAGCGCGTCTCGAGCGTGGCCGCAGCCACCCCCACGCGCTCCGCCGCGAAGGCAGGAGGCGTGAGCCCTGGCCCGACCCGCCGGTGGAACAGCCCGGCCCCCCACATGGAAATCAGCGTCAGGGGCAGGCCGAGGATCAGGGTGGCACGGACCCAGGGGGGAAGGGTGAGCATCGAGCGCCTCCGGCGAAGCAGCTTGGGGTGGGAAAGAGGATGGGGCAAATATTACTACATAGTTATATAGCAATTCAAGATCACCTACTGTGCCGGTAATCGACTATGAGTCATTAGGTTTTGATCCACCGCCGCCAGGCAAGCGTGCCAGCATGGATGGTCCAGTACC
>JAYKHL010000192.1:0-11003 GCA_035284865.1 Candidatus Sericytochromatia bacterium
CCCGGGCGCCCTCCACCCTCTGGCTTTCAAGGCCTTCCCGGCGCAGGTCCCGGGCCCGACCAGCCGGACCTTCAGGCCGGCACCTGAGTCACGGCCTCGGTGCCGCGATTGAACAACTCGTCGAACTCGTCTGCGTCGAGCGTCTCACGCGCCATGAGCTCATAACTGATGAGGTCGAGTTGCTCTCGGTGGAGCGTGAGCAACTCCCTGGCTCGATCGTAGGACTCCTCGACGATCCGCTTGATTTCACCGTCAATGAGGCTCGCAATCTCGTCGGAGCAGTTGCGGTCCTCACCAAAATCCCGCCCCAGGAAGATGTGCTCGTGCCGCTTGCCGAATGTCACCGGCCCCACCTTGTCGCTCATCCCGAACTCCGTGACCATCCGGCGCGCGAGGCCAGTGGCCCGTTCGAGATCGTTGCTGGCTCCCGTGGTGATCTCACCGAAGGCGAGAGCCTCGGCCACCCGCCCCCCCAGCATCATCGTGATGCGGTCCACCATCTGTGAGCGGCTGGTCAGCACCCGGTCCTCGGTCGGCAGGGTCATGGTGAGTCCGAGGGCCATGCCGCGAGAGACGATGGTCACCTTGTGCAGCGGATCGCAGTTGGGGAGCAACTTGGCAATCAGCGCGTGGCCCACCTCGTGGAAGGCAATCACCTTCTTTTCCTGATCGGAGATGAGGCGGCTCTTCCGCTCGGGCCCGGCGATGACCCGGTCGATCGCCGCCTCGCAGTCCGACATGGCCACCTCCTTCCGGTCGTTGCGGGCCGCGATGAGCGCGGCCTCGTTGGCCAGGTTCATCAGGTCAGCCCCCGTGAAGCCCGGCGTCCGGCGTGCCAGGATCTTGAGGTCCACATCGTTGCCGAGCGGCTTGCTCTTGGTGTGGACCTTGAGGATTTGCTCCCGGCCGGCCACGTCTGGCGCATCCACCACGATTTGCCGATCGAACCGACCAGGCCGGAGCAGCGCCGAGTCCAGGATGTCGGGCCGGTTGGTCGCCGCGATCACGACGATGCTGACGTTGGCCTCGAAGCCATCCATCTCGACCAGCAGCTGGTTGAGCGTCTGCTCTCGCTCGTCGTGCCCCCCGCCCATGCCGGCGCCGCGCTGACGCCCCACGGCATCAATCTCGTCCACGAACACGATGCAAGGCGAGTGCTTCTTGGCCTGCTCGAAGAGGTCTCGAACCCGGCTCGCGCCAACGCCGACGAACATCTCGACGAAATCCGAGCCTGAAATGTTGAAGAAGGGCACCCCGGCCTCGCCGGCGATGGCCCGGGCCAGCAGGGTCTTGCCCGTGCCCGGCGGCCCGACGAGCAGCACGCCCTTCGGGATGTGCGCCCCGAGGGCCTGGTACTTCTCGGGGGACTTCAAGAAATCCACGACCTCCGCCAGCTCGACCTTGGCCTCGTCCACCCCAGCCACGTCAGCAAACGTCACGCGCGTCTTGTTCTCGACCATCATCTTGGCCCGGCTCTTGCCGAAGCTCATCGCCTGACTGGAGCCCGATTGGGCCTGTCGGAGCATGAAAATCCAGACCCCGACGATGATGAGGATGGGCAACAGGATGCTGGAGATGATGGAGGCCCACCAGCCAGACTGATCCGGTGCCTTCACCACAATCGGCACGTTCTGTGCCTTCAGCTGCTTCAACAGGTCCGGGTCATCTGGGATGAAGACCGTGCGCTTCTTCCCATCATCCAGGAAGTAGGAGACCTGGTTCGTGGTGCTGGACAGTTCAACCCGCTTGACCTCCTGGGCCGCAACGGCCTTCAGGAAGGTCGTGTAGTCGGGTTTCGCGGCCTCCTCGGGTTTGTTGAAGAACGTCGCGAGGACGAACGAGGCCCCGACCAGCAGGACGAGGAAGTAGATCCCCGTGTTCTTGAACACCTTACCCAACTGGCCTCTCCTTCGCTCCGTGTGCGGGCTTCAGGCCCACCGTCGCCTCCTGCATCTTACGCATCGGGGGAGGGATTGTCAAACCTGAAAACACGCTGTCGCCTGCATTTGAACGGTCTCAAGGCCTTCCGCGACGGGCTGCAAAGCTGTCCCACCGACCCCCACCACCCACGCCACGTCGACGCCCCGGGCGAGCACCAGCAACGTCCCCTGGACGTGAGATGGCACACCGCGTCGCCGCAGCCAGTGCCCGAGGGGGCGGGACCTCGGGGAGCCCGGGGGACGAAACTGGTCTTGCGCCGGGTTCGCCGACCGCCAGGTCCAGGGAGGCAGCACCACGCCCCCCCCTCCCGCGCCCCCGGTGGCCTCGACCACCCAGCCCCAGGCCTCGGTGGGCTGCCTCCCGCGGGCCACCAGCGGCTGCGGCGGTGGGGTGCTCGGCGCATTGCGAAGCACGAGCAACGCGCCCACGTGATCGAGGCGCCACCCGCCAGCCCACTCCCCGGCCCTTCCGGCCCGCGCAAGCCCCTCAGCGGCAGCAAGGCCCTCACGACCCGGCACGTCACGGGCCATGTCACGGGCCAGTTGCCGGAGGGCCTCAGCACGCTCGCCGGGAGGCAATGCCAGCCAGGCCTCTCGACCCAACTCCGCCAACCCCGGCCCGAGGATGCGGCTCTCCCACGCCAGCCACCCCCTGGCCCGCATCCGGGCTTCCATCTCGACCTCCCGGAGCACCCTCGCCGCATGGCCGATCGCCTGCACGGCGCCGGGATGCACCTCCTGCAGCGCCGGCAGCACCCGGTGACGAAGCCTGTTCCGGGCCGGGCCCAGCGAGGCATTGGTGGGGTCCTCACGCCACCCCAGGCCCCACTCCGTGAGGGCTTCCCGGAGGTCCTCCCGGCCGACGTCGAGGAGGGGTCTGACCAACCGCACCCCGGCAGCCAGCTCACGGGTGGGGGGCATGCCTGCGAGCCCCGTCAGCCCCCCGCCGCGGGCCAGGCGAAACAGCACGGTCTCCGCCTGGTCCTCGCGGTGATGGCCGAGCGCCACGACGGAGACGCCCTGCGCGCGCGCAGCCTCGGCCAGGAACGCCAGGCGAAGCGCCCGGGCACGGGCCTCCCAGCTGGCCCCGGGGGGCACCACCTCCCGGTGAACCAGACACGGCCAGCCCCGAGAGGCCGCCAGGCTCGCCACCCAGCGGGCATCGTCTGATGACCCCTCACGCACGCCGTGGTCGAGGTGGGCCAGGCGTACCTGGAGCCCCAGCGCATCCAGCGCCGCCGCCAGGGCCACGGAGTCACCTCCGCCCGAACAGGCCACCAGGACGGGCTGCTCCCGCCAGCCGGGCCAATGCGCCTCGAGGGAGGCACGAACCCTGGTCAGGAGGCGCTCGGTCCCGCTGTTCACGACCCCTTCTCCACATTTAACCCATTCTTTACCATTTTCGGGCTCCATTGACACAAGATGAACAGCCCCCTGGCGATAAGCATCTTAACGTGCCGTGATGGCGGCTTGAAGTCTTCGTGAAGGGCTGGGTGACATGAACCGTCTGTCTCACACCGCTGCCGGGACACGCTTGACCAGGCGTCGGGCTCTCGGGCTCGCGCTGACTGTCACCGCCCTTGTCGCGACCCTGGGGTGTGGGGCGAGGGGCGGGTTCTGGGGCGCTGCCGGCCGCGTGCCTGCCGCGTACGGCGTCCGTGGCGCCGTCAAGCGGGAGATTCCCGTGACGCCGGGGCTGCCGGATCTCGGCCAGCAGCCCGTGCTGCCCAAAGATCCCGCCGTGGACACACGGGCGCAGTTCAACCTGCTGTACACGAACGACATCCACTCCCGCGTCGACGCGTTCCCGACGAATTTCTACTACTCCTTTTACGCCGGCAAGGGCGGCTTCGGCCGGATCGCGACGGCCATCCGGGAGTTCAAGGCCCAGCACCCGAACACGCTGGCCGTGGACTCCGGAGACTACCTGCAGGGGACTCCCTACTTCAATTTCTTCAAGGGGGAGGCGGAGCTGCGGCTGATGAATGCCGCAGGCTACGACGCCATCACGGTGGGCAACCACGAGTTCGACAACGGCGTGGCCGGCTTGCAGGCCGTGCTGCCCCACTACAAGGGAGCCCTGATCACCACCAACATGACCTTTGACCAGGACGTCGGGGTCCGCTACGCCGTGAAGCGGGTCGGCAACGTCCGGGTGGGAATGTTCGCCCTGATCACCGAGGTCAACGGCCTGATCTCCGCCCCCGCGTTCCAGGGGGCCCGTTACTACGACCCGATCAAGGTCGCCAAGGCTGCGGTCGCCAAGCTGCGCAGGGAGGCGGACGTGGTGGTCGTGCTCTCCCACATGGGGACCGTGCCGCCGTATGCCGAGCCGGGCGCCAAGGCGCCTGAGGCGGAACTCGGGGCAGATCACGAGGTGGAAGAGGAGCAGATCACCGACGAGGAGGTGGCCCGCCGCGTGCCAGGCATCGATGTGATCATCTCCGGGCACACCCACGTGATGATCAAGCGCCCGAAGGTGATACGCCACGCCCTCGGCCGGACGCACATCATCTCAGCCGGCATGGGAGGCGGCTACCTGGGGCAGGCCACCATCAACCTCTCAGGCGGCAGGGTGACGCAGGTGGCGAACACCATGATCCCACTCACGGCTGCCGTCCCGGCGGCCCCGGACATCGAGGCCGTGATCACGCCGTACCGCCAGGTGGTCAACCGAACCATCAAGGAAGAGATCGGCAAGGCCACAGGCACCTTCAAGCGCTACGGCACCAACGACGTGGAGTCCAGCCTCAACAACCTGATCGCGGATGCCAGCCTGGCAGCGGCCCGCAAGGTGAAGCCCGAGACGGCCTTCGCCGTGATGAGCAGCGGCACCCCCCGGAGCCCGTTGCCCGCAGGCCGTCTGACCATCGAGGACTGCTTCTATGCGCTACCCTTCGACAACCGCGTGGTGCTGATGCAGGTCACCGGACAGCAGGCCGTGGAGATGCTCACGATCCAGCGGCGCACCACAGACCACAAGCGCCACGCCGTGAGCAACGCCGCGTACACCCTGCTGCGCAATGCCGGCCCCATCAAGGACGTGAGGATTGCCGGCCAACCCGTCAACCCCAGCGCCCTCTACTGGGTCGCCGTGAACGACTACATGGCCGACGGCAGCTCCGGGTTCACGATGCTCCCCGGCTGCCCCCGCATCAACCTCGAGGTCCTCCAACGGGATGCCCTGATCGACCACATCCGGAGCCGGGGCACCGTCAGCCCGGAGGTTGGTCGCATCAGGGTGGCAAACCGGCCCTGAGCACCGGGACGGCCAGGCTTGAGGCCCCCCCACAGAGGGGGCCCTCGAGGCGCAGGCGCAGGCCAGCCGCTCCCCGCCTCAGAGCAACACCAGGGCGCCCAGAACGACCACGGTGCCAAACAGGGTTGCCATCGTGAACCAGGCCCACCCAGGCGTCTTGCGCTCGATCTCGGGCGACTGCTCGAGCTCTACCACGCGCTGCCGCGTGTCCTCGAGCTCCCGCTGGTGGCGGCGCTGGGCCGTGCTCAGCATGGCCCGCAGGTGTTCGTTCTCCGCCTCGAGCTTCCCGATCTGGTGGGCGGCGTGCGCATAGCGGTGGGACAGGACGGTCTCCTGCCGCACCGCGTCGGCCACCGCGCGCGCCACGTAGGCCGCGATCGCGCCGGCCTCTCCCCCTGGCATGGGCGCCGGGGGCACGGTTGGCGCCGGCTGAGGCGCCAGCGGGCGGGCCTTTTCACCGCTGCGGGCACCGGGCTTCCGCGCCCCCGACTTGGCTCCGGGCTCTGGCTTCCGAGGCGCCACCGTCGGATCAGGCGCCTCGACGGTGCGCCCTGAAGGGGTTGCGATGCGAGGCGGACGCGTCGCCGCCTCGGCAGCTTGGTCCTCCACGGTGCGCTGGGCCTCATCGGTGGCGTCGGCCCTGGCGGGAGCGGGCGAGCCAGCTCCTGGCCGCGCTGCGCCCGAGGTTGGGGGTGCAGGCGGGGCATCCACGAGCTCGCGGACCATCCGGCGGATGGTCTCCATCGAGTGGTTCCGCTCTTTGAGGTCCTTGACGGTTTGCAGCACGCCGAGCGCCTCGGGCGTGAGGCGCCACTGGCCATTCTCATCCTGCTCGGCGGGGTAGGGGATCTGCCCGAGCCAGTAAGAGATGACATGAACAGGGATGCCGAGGGCCTTCGAGGCTTCTGGCGTCGAGAGGCGTTGGTGGCTCATTGCGGCTCCGAACCGACGGGTGACCCCCCGAGCTTACCAGCGTTATGGATCACCGTTCGGTGATGACGCCCACGTTCGGGTCGGCCCCGCGGGGGCGCGCCTCAGGCCAGGGCACCGGCACCCGTCAGGGCAGCCCGCGCCACCTCCCGATCATCAAAGTGCACGGTGCGGTCAGCGAACACCTGGCTCGTCTCGTGACCCTTCCCTGCGATCACGACGAGGTCACCACGACCGGCCTGCGCGATGGCCAGCCGGATCGCGGCCGCCCGATCTGGCTCGGTCAGCGGTGTGGCCTGCTTCATCCCGAGCAGGATCTCTCGAATGATGCCCTCAGGGTCCTCCGAGCGGGGGTTGTCAGACGTGACGATGGCCTGGTCCGCCAGCCGCGCCGCCACCTCCCCCATGATCGGGCGCTTGGTGCGGTCGCGATCTCCCCCGCAGCCAAACACCGTCAGCAGCCGTCGAGGCCCGAGGCCTCGAGCGGCTCGGAGCACGTTCTCGAGGCCGTCGGGGGTGTGGGCGTAGTCGACCCACACGGTGAAGGGGTGATCCGGCGGGGAGACGACCTCGACGCGGCCCGGCACACCGGGCACCCGGGCGAGCGCCCCCACCAGGACCTCCACCGGATGCTCCAGGGCCAGGCCCGTCGCCAGGGCTGCCAGCGCGTTGTAGACGTTGAAGCGGCCGGGCAACGGCACGCGCACCCCGTGCGATTGGCCCTGCCAATGCGCCACGAAGCGGGATCCCGAGGCATCAGCCACGATGTCCGAGGCCCAGAGGGCAGCCCGGTTGCCGGCCTCGATGCCATACGTCACGACGGGGCAGACCGAGGCATCCACGAAGGCGGGCCCCTGGGCGTCGTCCAGGTTCACCACGGCCACCCGAGGGGCCTGGCCCGTTGCATCTGCCATCACCAGGCGACGCTTGGTGGCGGCATATTGCTCCAGGGTGCCGTGGTAATCGAGGTGATCCCGGCTGAGGTTGGTGAAGACGGCCACGTCGAACGCACAGCCAAAGACGCGGGCCTGCTCGATGGCGTGGGAGGACACCTCCATCGCAACGGCCGCAGCCCCGGCGTCGACCAGACGGCTCAGCACGCCCTGCAGCTCGGGGGCCTGGGGTGTCGTGAACCCGGTCACGATCTTGTGCCCCCCGAACTCTGCGCCCAGGGTGCCGATCAAACCGGTGGGAATGCCAACCTCGTCGAGCAAGGAGCGGATCAGGAAGGTCGTCGTGGTCTTACCGTTCGTGCCCGTGACGCCGATCAAGCGGGTGCGTCGGCTCGGGTGGCCCGCAAGGTGGGCCGCGACCCTGGCCATGGCCACCCGGGTGTCACGCACGGGCCAGCAAGGCAGGGGCACCTCTCCGCCGTACTCGGAGACCCAGGCCCGGCTGACAATGGCCCCGGCTGCGCCCCCGAGGGCGGCCTGGCCGAGGAACTGATGCCCATCGACCCGCGTGCCGGGCAGGGCACAGAAGACGTCACCGTGGCGGGCCTGCCGCGCGTCATGCACCACGTGCCGCACCTCCGGGTCGGGTGCCCGGCCGAGCCCCAGGGGGGCATCGGAGCCGATCAGGGCCTGAAGCTCGCTGAGCCGCATACAACCTCCTTGTGCCTGACGAGCCGGCGGCGCGTCGGTGGGCCCCCGCGTCAGGCCGAAATGATACGCCCCAGGACCCCACCCCGGCAATCGTGGGCCTCAGCCGGCAGGGTGTGCCGCCTGGCTGCCGTGGTGCAGGTGGCGCGGACGACCGGGGAACCGGTTGTGCGGCAGGGCCTGCGACGGCCGGGGGGCCGCCACCCCCCGGAGCTGGTCCGCCACGACCGCCGCCAGAAGCCGGGTGGTGGAGGCGAGAAACGCGAGATCGAGCGTCGCGAGGGTGTCCGTTTTCCGGTGGTAGTGCGGCGTCGTATCCCCGCCCACCCACTCCTCGCACAGGCCCACCGAGGGAAACCCCTGAGCCCTGAAGGCGACGTGGTCAGTGTCGCCCGAGTTGGTGCGAACGAGCGGCACGTTCAGCCCATGCCGCTCGTTCACCATGCGGTAGTAGTCCCAGAGGCCCCCGTCGGGCCGCTCGATCTCCACCGTACGATCGCCATCCGCATCGTAACCGATCATATCGGCGGTGTGGACCGCGGCCACCTTCACCCGCTGCCTGCGAAGGTCCTTCGCCAGGGCTGCGCTGCCCACCAGACCAAGCTCTTCCTCGTCGAAGAAGGCGAGCATGAGGTTCACCTGGCGCCCGGGCAGGCCCGCCAGCACCGTCGCCAGCTCGAGCACGGCAGCCGCACCAGAGCCGTTGTCGTCGGCCCCAGCGTTGCGCACCGAGTCCATGTGGGCCCCGACCAGGATCCAGGTGTCGGTGGGCGTCTGAGCCGGCAAGCGAACAAGCAGGTTCTCCCCGTGTTGCCGGTAGCGGTGTCCCTCGACAACGTAGCCCTGCGCTGCGAGGGCCTCCGTGATCATGCGGCGCGTCAGGGCCCGCCCCTGGACCGAGCCTCGTTCAGGAATCACCACCGCCGGGGCGAGGGGCACCAGGCCCGTCAGCACCGAGAGCCGAGCGCGGAGGCGTTCGACATCGACGGCCTGCTCGACCTGGCCACGGAGAGCCTGAACCCGGTTGAGGCCGGCCGACCGCTCGGGCGCCGACCGGGAGGTCAAGGGCGGGCTACACCCGAGGGTGACCAGCAGCAGCGTCGCTGCGACGGCGCGAACGGTTGGGCGGACAGGCTGATGCACGGGGGTTCCTCCGACCGCCCCATCCTATCAGCTTACCCTCGAATTAACCAGGACTTAACCGGCGCCTGGACTCACCAATGGCGGCTCAGAAACGCCTTGAGCGCCTGCCAGCGCCCCACGGGCCGCAGCCCCGCCTCCGCAAGCCGCACCGTCAGCTCCTCGACGCGCTGAAGCGCACGATCCCGCTCGGCCTCCAGCACCTGTTCGTTCAGGCGGGTTTCGGAGAGGCGCACCTCGAGCTCCGTCAGCTTCGCTGCGAGCCCCTCACGCTCGGCCACCAGCTGCCTGTTCTCGGCCTCCAGCCGCCCGAGCTGGTAGCCCGCACGCGCGTAGCGCTCCGTCAAGGCCGCGTGGGCCTGCAGGGCCTCCGCCATCCGGGCCATCATGGCCGTCGGGGTGGCACCGGGGCTGCGGACCGGCCGCGCCTCGGCCGGGGGCGTCTCGGGCGTCACGCCCCCGGAGGCGTCAGCCGGGGGATCGGGGACGAGGGGGGTGATGCCCGTGACGATGGCGTGGTCGACGGTGGCGGGGTGTTCGCTGGCGTGGGGCATGGCAGGCTCCAAAGGGGTCGGCAGGCGTCAGCCGCTCTGAAACGACTGGCTGCCTCGATGGTGGGGGAGCCACCGCCCTTCGTCCGTGATCGGGACCCCTTGTAACACAAAAAGCCCGCTTTCGCAGGCTTTTTAGGCAGTGGCACTGACTGGACTCGAACCAGTGACACCCCGGGTATGAACCGAGTGCTCTAACCAACTGAGCTACAGTGCCGTGATGCTCGATAATACCAGACGGACGGGAGCCGTCAAGGTGTGGAACCCAGTGGCGCGAGGCTCGCCACCCTCACGGTTGGTCCGAGAGGAAGTCGGTGCCACCGGTGGCGCCACAGCGCCCGGTGATCTGCTTGAGCACCTGAAACAGCATCTTGATGGTCTGCTGCCCCTCGGCGATCTGCGCGCGAAGCCGCTCCGCCCGGGCAGGGTCGCCCGTGGCACGCTCCAGCGCCTTGCGCCGCTCAAAGAGCAACCGGGTCTGGTAAGCCCGCTCGTCGGACACCACCTTGTACATGAAAGCCGGGTCCTCCATCTGGGGGATGCGGCGGAGCCCGCTGGCGTAGTCCCGCGCCATCGCCAGCCTCCGGGGAGACAGCTGGGCATCAGATGGCTCCTGGCGCGCCACGTGCTCGGTCTCGCGCGACGCGCCGAGTTCCCCCGTGGCCGGCGCCCGAGCCGTGGCGCTCGGGTTGAAGCCATCGCCAGGAAGCCCCCCCGAAGGCCCAGGCCGGCGGGGGGGGCGGGTTGCCTCCGGAGGAGCCGGGTTCACGGCCTGCTCCATGGCCTCGCGCAGCTTGCCAAGCAAGCCCTTGTTTCGGTGACGCTCATCCACGGCGACGCAGACCTCCAGTGTGGGGCTTACCCTTGAAGCACGAGTCGCCGCCCCGCGCGGGGCGGGGCGGCGCCAGACGGCCGTGCGGGATGCGCGCTCACCCCATGTTGTACATGGCAACAGCGTAACGCGTCAGCGGGCCCAACACGCCGTCGACCTTCAAGGCTGACACCCCACTCTCTCGCGCCGAGGCGCCACCGGGGGACGACAGCCAGGCATTGAATTGCTCCTGGAAGGCGCGCGTTTGGGCCGGGGTCGTTGGCATGGAAACGGGCGTGCGCGATGGGGCCTTGGGGGTTGCAGCGGCCGGCGGGGGGCCACCCACATCAGGTGCAGGTCGGGCCTCATCGGGCGCAATCCAGTCGGCGATGTCGCGCCGAGCCTCCTCCTGGGCATCGTCGATGGCATCGACGGTGCGGTTGACGCCCTCCTTCACCTTCTTCACCCCGGTGTCGAGGGCCTCCGCCGTCTCGTCGTAGGCCACCTTGACGCCGCGCGCGGTGGCGTCATAGGCCTTTTTCGCTCCCTCATCGATGGGGTAGTCGAGCACGACGTCCGTGGCTTCCTTCACGGACTCAACCGCCCGTTTGCTCGCATCCGCGGCGACCTTCACGGAATCCTGGAGCGTCTTGTTGGCAGCCAGATCCTTGATGATGAAGTAGGGCCCCGTCACAGGGTTGACGTACTTGAAGACATTCCACGCGGATTGGGCCATGCCACGTAGCGTAAGAGACATCGTGCTTCCTCCAG
>JAYKHL010000193.1:0-16440 GCA_035284865.1 Candidatus Sericytochromatia bacterium
GGCCGACGTGAGGCGGTAGGTCTCCCCGTGCGGTCTTCCAGGTGGACGGGGAGACCTACCGCCTCACGTCGGCCATCCCTGCCGAGAACCTGGACGGCATGACCGTGGTCCTCGACCCGATCAACACCATCGTGGCGGCGCGCATCCGGGCGATCCTGAAGGCCAACGGCAAGACCAGCCCGGCCCTGGTGTTCCGGGACCTCAAAAACGTCTGGGCCGCCGTGGACGAGTCGGGCGTGGCCGTCGATCTGACGATGCTGCGCAGCGGGGCGACGCTGGAGGAGCTCGATGCCTTCTACCAGCAGCTGGTCGACCAGATGACCGACGAGGCGAAGAAGAAGGTGGTCACGGATTATATGAAGAAGATCCGCGAGTCCACCTGACGCGACCGCACGGTCAGGCGCGGCCCGGCTGTCCTATGGGCGGCCGGGCCACCCCGTCAGAGGTCATACAGGTAGCGCAGCGCCCGCGGCAGCCGCCGCCCCCAGTGGCGCTCGTTGTGCGCCCCGTGGGTGTCCGGGCGCCACAGGTGGTGGTAGCCGGCCGTGAAGCCCTTGCGCGTCAGCAGCTCGCTCATCCACTGGGCGTGCTGGATGACGATGCCCTCCGCCTCCCTGGCTCCGCAGTCGAGGTAGATCCGGGGATCGCCGGCGTACCGGGCCTGGGCCACGTGCTCGAAGATCTTGCCCTCGGCCACCCACAGCGAGGGCGACATGACGAGCGCGCGCCCAAAGACGTCGGGGTGGCGGAAAAAACCATAGAGCGCCAGCAGGCCCCCGAGGGAGGAGCCACCGAGGAGCGTGTGCTCCGGGCCTGTCAGCACCCGCAGATCCTCGGCGACCATCTCGGCAAGCTGGCCCACCACCCAGTCCAGGAGGCGATCGCCGAGCGCCTCCCGGTGGCCCTCGACCGGCCAGGGCGTGAGCTCCTGCGCCCTGGCCTCCCCGTGGTGCACGGCCACCACGATGGGCACGGTGCGCCCGGCCGAGGCCCGGTAGTCCAGCGCGTGATGCAGGTGCCACCCTCCGGCAAAGGAGCCCTCGTCGCCGAACACGTTCTGCCCATCGAACACGTAGGCCACCGGGTGGCGGGTGTCGCTGCAGTCGTAACCCGGCGGCAGATAGACCGTGGCCGGGTGGCGGCCCGGCAGGCCGGGGATCTCGTAGGGGCGGGTGCGGTGCAGCCGCCCGTGCAGAAGCTTGGGACGCAGGCCGATCATCAGAGGTCCGATTTTAACAAACGCGCCGGGCGGATCCAAATGGATCCGCCCGGCGCGCTGGAGGAGGGGTGGGTGTGGAAGCTTCGGACCCGCCCGGGGCGGGCCTGGTGTTCAGCCGGGGAGGCCGAGCCGGCGGCGGGCCACCTCGAGCCCGAAGGCCCAGGCGAGGTCGTCGGCCGAGAGGTCGTCAGCCCGGGCGCCGAGGGGCCGGCGATACAGCGCGGCCCGACGCAGGGGAGCGTGGCGGGAGGCCGCCAGGGTGCGAAGGCTCTCGGCGTCCCCGAGCTCGAAGCCCCGCCGGCGGTCGAGCACCAGGGCCTCCTCGGCGAGCAGGGCCACGAGGGCGTCGTCCTGCAGGCCGCCGCGCCGCAGGCACTGCATCAGGGGCTCGACGGTGTCGGGATGCACCACGACGAGGGCGCGGTCGCGCTGGTTTTCCAGCAGGGTGTAGCTGCGCACCCCCTTCGCGGTGTGGACGTTGACCAGAAAATCCACCGGAAACATCGTGTGTCGCCTCACCTCAGCACAGCCTCGATGAAGGCATTGTAGGCAATGTGAAGATGTTATGTCGATCATATTTCTTTACATCTCGACTAAGAATCGTGAACGTCCGGTCGCCCCGATCGCCTTGCGGTGACGGGCGGTCATCCGCGGGAGGGGAGCCACGCAGCGCAGGCCATGAGGGGCAGGACGGACGAAGCAGGACGGCAGGAGCCCCGCGCGGCCCGCCCGTGCCCCCTCTCAGGCCGCTTCTGCCCGCCGTGGCGCGGGCTCTCGCCGGAAGACCCTCAGAACCTGCATCAGCCCGATCGCCATCAGGGTCGCGCCCAGGAAGAACGCCGCCCCGTCGACCCGCACGGGCGTGCTCGGCCCCGTCGCGAAGCCGAACACCGCGTTGGCAACGACCGGCCCGACCACGCCCGTCAGGCTCATGAGGCTCGCGAGCGAGCCCTGGACGGCGCCCTGCTGGTGGGGGGCGATGCGCGCGGAGACCTGCGCCTGCATCGCGGGCCCGGCGATGCCCGCCAGGCTGGCCACCACCAGCACCGGGTAAATCATCCAGCCCTGCGGCGCGAGGCCGTAGAGGATCATGGCCACGAGGCTAAGGCTCAGCCCTCCCACGATCGCCCGCCGCTCGCCCAGGCGGGGCAGCAGCACCCGGATGAGCCCGCCTTGCACGACCGCCGCGCCGAGCCCGACGCAGGCGAGCGACACGCCCACGTCTCTCGGCGTCCACTGGTACCGGTGCGCCGTGTAGAGGGCCCAGTTGCTCTGGAGGCACTGGTGGCCCAGCCCCTGCCAGATCATCGCGATCGCGAGGCCCGCAACCACGGGGTGCTGCCGCAGCGTCGCCACCCAGCGCAGCGGGTTGGCTGCGCCCCAGGTGAAGGGACGTCGGTGCTCGGCCCGGTGCGACTCTGGCAGCACGAAGAGGCCGAAGAGGAAGTTCGCCGCACACACCGCGGCAGCGGCCAGGAAAGGCAGCCGCATGTCGCTCGCGCCCAGCAGCCCGCCGATCGCCGGCCCCAAGATGAAGCCCAGGCCGAACGCAGCCCCGATCATCCCGAAGCCCTGGGCGCGTTTCTCCGGGGGCGTGACGTCGGCGATGTAGGCCGTGGCCACCGAGAGGCTCGCCCCGCCAAACCCACCCAGCGCCCGGGAGGCCAGGTACCAGCCGAGCGTCGGGGCCCAGGCCGTCCCGAAGTAGCCCAGGGCCGCGACGGCCGAGGTCGCCAGCAGCACGGGCTTGCGGCCCCACTGGTCCGAGAGGGCACCCAGCAGCGGCGCACAGAGGAACTGCACGCTGGTGTAGAGCGTCATCGAGAGGCCCACCCACCACGCGGCCGCGGACAGGTCGCCGGCAGCCCCCAACTCGGCCACCAGCCGCGGCATCACCGGGACCACGATGCCGATTCCGATGATGTCGAGCAGGGCCGCGATGAAGATGAAGGTGAGGGCCGGAGCACGGCCGCCGGCCCCCCGAGGGGCGTGGTCCGCCTCGCCGGAACCATCAGGGGGCAGGCGGGACGGGCTGGCAGGAGGGGGCGGGCTCACCGAGGCAGGGTCCTCGCCCGGCGCCGCACCCGAGGGAAGCGAGGACACCGCCGATCAGGCCCGCACGAGCGGCTTGTACTTGATGCGATGGGGCCGCTCGGCCTCCGAGCCCAGCCTGCGCTTGCGGTCGGCCTCGTACTCCTGGTAGTTGCCGTTGAACACCACGACCTGGCTGTCGCCCTCGAAGGCGATGATGTGGGTCGCGATGCGGTCGAGGAACCAGCGGTCGTGGCTGACCACCACGGCGCAGCCCGGGAACCCGAGCAGGGCCTCCTCCAGCGCCCGCAACGTGTCCACGTCGAGGTCGTTCGTCGGCTCGTCGAGGATGATCAGGTTGCCGCCGCGTTGCAGCGTGAGCGCCATGTGGACGCGGTTGCGCTCGCCGCCGGACAAGGTGCCGACACGCTTCTGCTGATCGGGCCCCTTGAAGTTGAAGCTCGCCACGTAGGCCCGCGAAGCGATCTCCTTCTTGCCGACGAGGAGCTTCTCCTGGCCACCGGAGATCATCTCCCAGACGTTCTTGTCGGGGTCGAGGGCCTCGCGGCTCTGGTCGACATACGAGAGCTGGACGGTCTCACCCGTCTTGAACGTGCCGGCATCCGGCTGCTCGGCCCCCACGATCATCCGCATCAGCGTCGACTTGCCAGCGCCGTTGGGGCCAATGACCCCCACGATGCCGCCGGGGGGCAGCTCGAAATCGAGGTTCTCGAACAGCAGCTTGTCGCCGTAGCCCTTGGTCACCCCCTTGGCCTGGATCACGACGTCCCCCAGGCGTGGCCCTGGCGGAATGTAGATCTCGACGCTATCTTGCTTGACGGCGTTGCTCTCGGCGAGCAGCGTCTCGTAGTTGTTCAGCCGCGCCTTGGGCTTGGCCTGCCGGGCGCGGGGCGCCATGCGGACCCACTCCAGCTCGCGCTCCAGCGTCTTCTGGCGGGCCGACGCGGCCTTCTCTTCGAGGGCCATGCGCTTCTGCTTCTGCTCAAGCCAGCCCGTGTAGTTGCCTTCGAAGGGATAGCCCTGGCCAGCGTGAAGCTCGAGGATCCAGCCAGCGACGTTGTCGAGGAAGTAGCGGTCGTGCGTGACGGCGACGACGGTGCCCTTGTACTTGGCGAGGTGCTGCTCCAGCCACTCGACGGACTCTGCATCGAGGTGGTTGGTGGGCTCGTCGAGCAGCAGCAGGTCCGGGGCGGACAGCAGCAGCCGGCACAGCGCCACGCGGCGGCGCTCCCCGCCCGAGAGCTTGGTCACGTCCGCGTCACCGGGAGGCACCCGCAGGGCGTCCATGGCGATCTCGATCTGGTTGTCGAGGTTCCAGCCGTCGCAGGCGTCGATCTCCTCCTGCAGCCGGGCGAACTCGTCGGCCGTCTCGTCGGAGTAGTTCGCGGCGAGTTCCTCGAAGCGCGTCACCTTGTCCCGGATGTGTGCCATCCCGTCCTCGACGTTCTCGCGAACCGTCTTCTTCGGGTCGAGCTCCGGCTCCTGGTGCAGGTAGCCGACCGTGGCGCCCTCGGCCAGCTTGGCCTCTCCGTTCCAGTTCTTGTCGAGGCCCGCCATGATGCGCAGCAGCGTGGACTTGCCGGCGCCGTTCGAGCCGAGCACGCCGATCTTGGCGCCGGGCAGGAAGGCGAGGGTGACCTCCTTGAGCACCTCGCGCTTGGGCGGCACCACCTTGGTGAGCTTGTACATCGTGTAGACGTATTGATACGACGCCATCGGGTCCTCGCAGCGTGGGGTGGCAGCCGGGCGCACAGTGCGCGCGGCGTTGCCGGCAGGCGGAGGCGTGTGGGAATCGAACCCACCCGGGCACGCAGGGCGTACCCAACCTGGTTTTGAAGACCAGTGGGCCCACCAGGACCCCTTCGCCTCCCAGGATGCCGTGATTCTACCACGCCCGCTGGCGGAACCCTCTTCCCCAGGCGCCCGGAACGGCTCGCGGATGCGTGGGGCGATCAGCGAGAGGGGCGGCGCAGCTGCCACTGCAGCCAGGCCGAGCCCCCGAACAGGAAGGCCGCGACCGCTGCGTTCAGGAGCGCCCAGCCCACCCAGAACTGGTGGCGCACCGCGAAGTACACGAGGAAGCAGGTCATCACCCCACAGAAGTGGCCGGACCAGGCGATCGCGCGGATGGCTTCACGTGGCATCGCGCGGCGGGGCTTTTCGGCGGTGCTGAGGTCTGGCTCGGGTGTCACAGGCGCTCCCCGCGCCCGAGCCGCTGCTCCAGGCGCTCCCTCAAGGTTACCAGGTTCTCGACGTCCTCGCGGTTGTAGGCGAGGAGGCGGTCGAGGGCCGCCTGGTCCTGGTCGCGTTGCCAGAGGTACCAGAGCGCCACGGCATCCTTCCCGCTCAGCCCTTCAAGGCGTCGACCGATGCCGAGCTTGTGCTCTACGGCCTTCAGGCCCCCGAACAGCCGGGCGCGGTGGCAGGCGTTCATGAGATCCACGGACTGGTAACGCAGCTTGAGGTCCACGCCCAGCTGTTGCTTGATGATCGGCAGATCGAAGCGATCGCCGTTGTAGGTGTAGACGCAAACGGCGGGCGGCAGCGCCGCCTCCAGGGCCTGGGGCGTGATGGCCGGGGCCACCAGCTGCACCGTGCCGAGGCCGGTGTGGTGCAGCCCGATGACCGTGAGCTCGCCCTGGTAGGTCGTCTCGATGTCGAGGTAGAGGCCCACGGCTGCTCCCTCCCGGGGGCCACGTCGGCCCGCCTCCGGGTCCAGCATACCTGGGCGGCGGCGGTTCGGGCCACCGGGCTGGCGGGGCCGCCCGGGGGCCGGGGCCCTGTGCGCGGCCGACACGGCCCCCCGGGCCCGGCCGGCGGGCCGCCGCTACACGCCAGCAGCCAGCCACACGCCAGCAGGGACGCCGCCAGCACCCGCACCCCTCAACCCTCCAGGAAAATCGCCCGGTAGCGCAGGACCGGCTCGAAGCCCAGCCCCGCGTAGAGCCGGAGGGCGGGCGTGTTGAAGTCGTTCACGAACAGGGCCAGGCAAGGCGTGTGGGTCAGGAGGACCCGGCAAAAGGCCCCGAGGCCGAGCCGGGCCCAGCCCTGCTGGCGGTCCTCCGGCGGGGTGTACACCCCCGTGATCTGCCCGGCCTGGTCCGTCAGGCTGTTAAGGTGCAGCTGGAAGCGGATGCGTCCGCCCTCCGTCAGCACCCAGTACCGCTGCAGACGGATGCGTTGCTCGACCAGGCGGCGGTAGCCGAGTGGGTGTTCGGCCATCGGGTCGAGCTGGATCTCTTCCAGGCTCATGGCCGCGGCGTTGGCCGTGACCTCGTCGAGCTGAGCCAGGGTGGCGGGGCGCATGCGCACGTCGTCCTCCGCCTGAACCATCCCGGGCCGCACGACACACACCAGCTGGCGGCGGTCGAACTGCAGCGGGAGCCCCACCTCGCGGAAGGTCTCCCAGAACAGGCCCACCGTCTCCTCCCGGCTGATGATGCGTGGCACCAGCGGGCGCCGGGCCACCGCGTAGCGGGCCAGCGGGGCCACGGCCTGCGGGTCCGGGGCGTAGACGGCGATGTCGCCAGAGAAGTAGGCCACGCCCCGCAACACCCCCCCGGCCCGCCAGCCCACAAACTCCTGGAAGGGGCGTCCCGGCAGGCCATCCTCGTGCAGCCGGTCGAGCAGCATCACGTTCTCGACGGGGGAGCCCGCCAGCAGGGCCACCAGCTCGGAGAGGTGCTCCCGCCTCAGGCGCACGACCTCCCCCGGCTCGTCGGAGCCGGGCAGGGGCGGAAAGGGGTCACGGAGCTCCGTCACGGCGAGGGCCTCGCTTCAGGCGGCGTGCGCATGATAAGGTTAGCGCGTTCGGCCCGCCGCGTCACCGCGCGTGCCGCCGCCGCGAGAGGGTTGTCCACGCCTTGGCCCGCACGTCTGCTCCCTGCCGCCTCGAGAAGATTTCCTGGCGCGGCTTCGACGCGCTGATGCTGGACAACGGGCTGGTGCGCGCCACGGTGGTGCCGGCGCTCGGGGGTAAGATCGCCAGCCTCATCCACCTGCCCACGATGCGGGAGTGGCTGTGGCGCAACCAGGCCCTCGAGCCCCGGGCTCCCGACTATGGCGCCTCTTACGTGGCCCGCCACGACCTTGGCGGCTTCGACGAGTGCTTCCCCTCCGTGGCCGCGACCCCCTTCCCGGGCGGCCCCTGGGATGGCACGCTCGTGCCGGACCACGGGGAGGTGTGGGCCCTGCCCTGGAGGGCCGACACCCACTGCGACGGCACCCAGATCGAGGTGCGGCTCACCGCCCACGGCGTGCGCTTCCCTTACCGCTTCGAGCGCTCGCTGTGGCTCGTCGAGGGGGAGGCCTCGCTGAAGCTCACGTACGCGGCAACCAACCTGACGCCCTACCCCTTCCCGTTCATCTGGAGCAGCCACCCGGTCTTCAACGTCACGCCGGGGATGAAGCTCGTCGTCCCTTTGCGGGAGATGCGCGTCTACAGCTCCGCCCAGGATCGCTTCGGGCAGCTGGGCCGGGAGCTGGCCTGGCCCCTGGCCAACGACACGGAGGGCCGTCAGTGGGACCTCTCGGTGGTGCCGGATGTGGCCACCGGCGTGGCCGTCAAGCTCTGGGGCAAGGCCCCGGCGCTGGGGTACGTGGCCCTGCAGGACATCTTTGTGGGCTCCGAGCTGCGCCTCCAGTTCGACCCCGCCGAGGTCACACACCTGGGCCTGTGGCTCAACTACAGCGGGTGGTCCGGCGTGCCCGGGGCCTCCCCGTACTTCAACCTCGCCATCGAGCCGTGCATCGGGGCGCAGGACGACCTCGCGCTCGCCGTCCGCCAGTTCCGGGAGCACGGCATCCTGCCTCCGCACGGCCGGAAGGCCTGGCAGCTCGAGCTCAAGCTGAAGTGACCCCATGACCGATTCCACCCCCCACCCGGAGCGCCTGGTTCGCCGCGAAGAGCGTCGCGTGGATGACGGCCGTCGCCTGATTTACTACACCTTCGAGCCTGCCGGTCCCGAGGCGGCCCCGCCGGCCCCGCCGGCCCCGCCGGCCCAAGCACCCTGAGGAGAGCGCCATGAACGTCCTGGTTGTGGGAGGAGCCGGCTACATCGGCTCGGTCACCGTCGAGCGGCTGCTGGCCGCCGGGCACACGCCGATTGTCTTCGACAACCTGGTGAAGGGCCACCGCGAGGCCGTGCCGGCGGGCGTGCCGTTCCTTGAGGGCGACATGGGCTCTCGCGCGGATCTGGACGCGGCCTTCAGCGCCCACCGCGTCGACGCCGTGATGCACTTTGCCGCCCTGAGCCTCGTGGGCGAGAGCGTCGAGCACCCCGACCGCTACTTCAAGAACAACGTCTCCAACGGGTTGGTGCTGCTCGATGCGATGCGGGACGCGGGCGTGAAGCGCTTCGTGTTTTCCTCCACGGCAGCGGTCTACGGCGAGCCCGAGCGCTGGCCCATCGAGGAGGACTTCCCGCAGACGCCCACCAACCCCTACGGGGAGACCAAGCTGCCCTTCGAGAAGGCGCTCAAGTGGTACGAGCGGGCCTACGGGCTGCGCTACGCGACCCTGCGGTACTTCAACGCCTGTGGCGCCACCGAGCGCGTGGGCGAGGACCACGATCCTGAGAC
Organism: Candidatus Sericytochromatia bacterium; assembly: GCA_035284865.1. GTDB lineage: Bacteria > Cyanobacteriota > Sericytochromatia > S15B-MN24 > JAQBPE01 > JAYKHL01. Next base: position 8,852 of record JAYKHL010000193.1, read on the forward strand.
CCACCTGATCCCGCTCGTGCTGCAGGTGGCCCAGGGTCGGCGGGCGTTCATCGGCATCTTCGGGGACGACTACGCCACCCCGGACGGCACCTGCGTGCGAGACTACATCCACGTGGTGGACCTGGCCGACGCCCACGTGAAGGCGCTCGGCGTGCTCGACACCCGCAGCGTGACCTTCAACCTGGGCAACGGGACGGGCTTCTCCGTGAAGCAGGTCATCGAGGCCGCCCGGCGGGTGACGGGCCACGCCATCCCCGCGAAGGTGTTGCCGCGTCGGGCCGGAGACCCCGCGGTGCTGGTGGCCAGCAGCGCCCGCATCCGCGAGGCGCTCGGCTGGGTGCCCGAGCGACCCGACATCGAGCAGATCATCGCCGATGCGTGGGCGTGGCACCAGCGCCACCCGCTGGGCTACGCCAGCGGCGTGGCGGCGCGCTGAGCGGCCATGTCCGAGCTGCGCTGGCACCCGGTGCTGCGAGAGTGGGTCATCACGGCGACCCACCGGCAGGACCGCACCTTCCTCCCCCCCCCGGACTACTGCCCGCTGTGCCCCACCAGGCCGGGTGGCTTCCCGACGGAGGTGCCGGAGCCCGACTACCAGTTCGTGGTCTTCGACAACAAGTTCCCGAGCCTGCACGAGGCGCCTCCCGAGCCTGCCGTCGAGGGCACGGCCCTGATGCCCGTGCGTCCGGCAGCCGGCGCGTGCGAGGTCGTGCTGTACAGCGCACGGCACGACGCGACGCTCGCGGAGGCCACCGAGGCCGACCTCGTGCGCCTCACGCGCGTCTGGCGGGATCGCTACGAGGGACTGGGCGCCCGCCCCGACATCGACTACGTCTACATCTTCGAGAACAAGGGCACGGCCATCGGCGTCACGCTCCACCACCCCCACGGCCAGATCTACGCCTTCCCGTACCTGCCGCCGCGCCTCGAGAGGACGCTCGCCAGCGAGGCCGCCCACCATGCCGAGACCGGCCATTGCCTGCACTGCGACGTGGTGGCCGAGGAGCTGGCGGACGGCCGGCGGGTCGTGGCTGCCAACGAGCGCTTCGTGGCCTTCGTGCCCTTCTACGCCCGCTACCCTTACGAGGTGCACCTCTACGCGCGCCATCACCTGGCCTCGCTCTCGGCCTTCACCCCGGACGATGACCGGGCCTTCGCCGAGGTCCTGCACGTGGTGCTGAAGAAGTACGACGCGCTGTGGCACCAGCCGATGCCATACATCATGGCGATGCAGCAGGCTCCCACTGATGGCATCGTGCGCCCCGGCAGCCACTTCCGGGTCGAGTTCACCCCCCCGCTGCGGACGAAGGAGAAGCTCAAGTACCTCGCCGGCTGTGAGGCGGGTGCCGGCAGCTTCATCAACGACACCCTGCCCGAGGAGAAGGCGACGGAGCTGCGCGCCCTGCTTCCCCAGCTGGGGTGTGCACGATGAGCGCCTCAGGCCTGGACGCTCCTCGCGTCGCCGCGGTGGTGGCCGCCTTCGCCGAGCGCTTCGGGGCCCCGCCAGCCTATGTGGCGCGCGCGCCGGGTCGCGTCAACCTCATTGGCGAGCACACGGACTACAACGACGGCTTCGTGCTCCCCGTGGCGATCGACCGCGAGATGATCGTGGCCGCCAGCCCGAAGGTGGACCGGGAGGACCTCGAGGTGCGGGTCTGGTCCGCCGAGTACGAGGCGGAGGACCGCTTCTCGCTCGGGGAGCGGCTGGCCCGCAGCGCCGAGCACCCCTGGGTCGACTACGTGCGCGGCATGCTGCACATCTGGCAGGCCTGTGCCTTCAAGCTGCGGGCCTTCGAGGCCGTCATCGCCGGCGACGTGCCGCAGGGGGCCGGCCTGAGCTCGTCGGCCGCCTACGAGGTGGCCATCGGCACGTTCCTGAACGAGATGATGGCCACGGGCGTGGCTCCGCGCCAGCTCGCGCTGCTCGCCCAGAAGGCCGAGAACCGTTTCATCGGCGTGCAGTGCGGCATCATGGACCAGTTCATCTCGGCGATGGGCCGCCCGGATGCGGCGCTGCTGATCGACTGCCGCAGCCTGGAGTCAAGGCCCGTGCCGCTTCGTCTGGCCGAGCACGACCTCGCCATCGTCATCACGCACAGCGGCGTGCGGCGGGGGCTGGTGGACAGCGCCTACAACGAGCGACGCGCCCAGTGCGAGGAGGCTGTGCGCCTGCTCGCCGAACGGCTCGGGCGTCCCCTGAAGGCGCTGCGGGACGTCGAGCCTGCCGAGCTCGAGGCGCATGAACGGGCGCTGCCGCCCCTGGTCGCCAGGCGGGCCCGGCACGTCGTGACGGAGAACGAGCGCGTCCTCGAGGCCGTCGAGGCCCTGGGCAGGGGCAAGCTCACGGACCTCGGCCGACTGATGAACGCCTCGCACGCCTCGCTGCGGGATGACTTCGAGGTCAGCTGCCCGGAGCTGGACGCCCTCGTGCGACGCACGCAAGCCTTCGAAGGCGTGGTTGGCGCCCGCATGACGGGGGCGGGCTTCGGAGGCTGCGCCGTGGCCCTGATGCCGCGGAGCCGGCTGGAGGCCTTCCAGACCGAGGTGCTGCCGGCCTACGCGGCCGAGACCGGTCAGCAGGCCACCGCCTGGGTGTGTGCGGCCGTGGGCGGGGCGACCGTCCTCGACAGCCCCCTTCGGCGCCCCCTCGGGTGAGGCCTTCGCGGCGTCACGTGACGGCGGGGCCGGTCGGTTTGCGGGTAAGACATGGTTGGCAGGCGGCAGGGGCGCAGCAAGGTCCCTGAGGCCGCGACGGCTTCCCTCCCGGCCTGCGCCTCCCCTCTCCGGGGGGAGCTGGAGCCCGCTTCCCCCCCGGGAGGTGGAGGTGGCCCGCTCCTCGCCCCCAGGGGGTGGCGTGGCTGCAGCAGGGATGGGGGGCAGGCGGAGTCCGGGGGAGGTGGCCGTGTCGGGGTGGTGTGCGAGGTGGGCTGCGGTGGTGGTGCTCGGCGCCACACCCGGCTGCGCGTGGCCGGGCCCGGGCGGGGCGTGGCCCGCGACGCCTGCGGCGGGTGGGGCCACCCTCGCCCTCCGGGTCGCGGACCTGCCGACGGGCGGCCGCAAGCTGCTGCAGGCCCCGCCGTCGCAGCTGCGGATCACGGTGGTGGATGGCCGGGGCCAGCCGCTGCGGGAGGCGACCCTCGACGCCTCGGCGGGGGAGGTGCGCCTCGAGGGGCTGCCCCTGGCGCCGCGGGTGCTGGTGACGATCGTGCCGCTGGATGCCGGCGGTCGGGCTTTGCCGGGCGGACAGGGCCGCAGCGTGGGGGCCCTGGGACCGGGCCTCAACGTGCTCCCGCTGTCGGCGGCAGCGTCGCGGGCCGGGGACATGGTGGCGGCCTTGCAGGCGCTCGACCGCCTCAACGACACCGCGGTGGCCGATGGGCTGGCCTACGCCGACCTGCCCGGCGCCCTGCTCGGCTGGCAGCGGGCGCTCAAGGCCCCGCAGGTGGCCCTGCTGGATGCCGAGGCGATCGCGCAGGCCTGGCACGCGGCCCGGGCCATGCCCCCGACCAGCCCTGCCTTCTTCCCGCAGCCGGCGCGGCTGGTGCTGGCACCAACACGCTGGCCCCCTGGCGCCGTTGCGGAGGTCTCGGTGCTGGATCCCGCCAGCCTCAGGCGGACGCTCGCAGGTGAGAAGCTCGTGGTCGAGCCGTTGCCGCCAGGGGAGTGGCAGGTCGTGATGGAGCCCCGGGGAGATGGCCTGGCGTCGGCCACCTACAGCGTCAGCCTCGCGCCGGGTGAGACCCGGGTGCTGCCCGTCGGCTTCGGGGAGCACGCGGTGGAGGCCTCCTTGCCGGTGGCGCGGGGCGGGGCGATCGCCGCGGCCGTCCCGCAGGCCTCCGGCACGGCCCTGCTGCTGGCTGGCGGCGCGGTCCTCACGCCCCGAGCGGCCGACCCCAAGGCTCCCGAGCCCTCCGATGCGATCACCCTCCTGCCGGCCCCCCTCGAGGGCCTGCCCCCCTCGCTCCAGCTGCCTCTCGCGACCTTCGGGGCCGGGCACGCGGTGCACAACGGGCTGCTGTACTGGTTCGGGGGCTACGGCTTCGGGGGCGTCCAGGCCACCACGGGCTCCATCGACCCCGCCGCGGGCACGGCCACCCTGCGGTCGCCCCTGCCGTCGGGGCGCCGGCTGGTGTCCCCGGCCGTGGCGGCCATCGGCCCGCGCATCTACCTGACGGGCGGCCTGGAGGGCGGCGGCACGGCCGTGGCCGAGACGCGGGCCTATGACCCCGCCACCGACAGCTGGCTCGACGAGCCCCTGCCGAGCCAGCCGCTGCCCATCTCGGGGCAGGCGGTGGCGGTGGTGGACGAGACGCTGTACCTCTTTGGTGGGGACGATCCCGGGGAAGGGGGTGCCCCGCTGCCCACGGCCCAGGTCCTCGCCTGGAAGCCCGGGAGGGACCCGGCCTTTGTGCCGCAACCCGAGATGCCGACGCCGCGCGCCGGCGCCACGGCGGTGGTGGTCGGCGGCCGCATCTGGGTGATCGGGGGGGTGGAGCCCCTCGGGGGGCAGACGGGGGCCGTGGAGGTCTATGATCCCGCGGCCCAGCGGTGGTCGCTGCGGCCGCCGCTCAGCGTGCCGCGCGCCTACGCGGCGGCGGCCCTGATCGATGGCCGGATCGTCGTGGCCGGCGGGCTCCTGGGGCGGGACCCCACCGTCAGCCTGCCTGTCGACACGGTGGAGCACCTGCAGCCGTGACGAGGCGCGTGGGGAGAACCCTCCTGGCGTTGCTGGTGAGCACCGTGGCCGCCTGCCAGGGGGAACCACCTGGCTCGCCCGCACGGAAGGCGGCGAGGCGGCCCAGCGCCGCACCGGTGGCGCCCCAGGCCGGGAGCGCCACACCGTTGCCCCCGAGCGCCACGCCAGCCCCCGGTGGTCAGGCCACGGCGCCCCCGGCGCCTGCGAGCACCGCACCCGGGCCCCGGGATGTTGGAAGCGGCGGGACCGGCGGCGGCGGATCGGGAGGCGGTGGGGCCGGCGGTGGGGGCACGGTGGCCGGGCGGACGGCCGCGCTCACGCTGGCGCTGGTCCCGCAGGCGGCGGACACCTGGGCCGTCTGGCCGGCGCTGCGACGGCCTCGGGCGGGCCTGGCGGCGGGGATCGTGGGCAACTTTCTGCTGGTCTCCGACGGCGAGCCACGCGCCACCACCGAGGCCTTGGCCCTCGATGAGGGGACGCCGACGGGCTGGGGGCTGGCCTCGGCCCGGGACACGGCGCCGGGTGTGGCTCTGGCCGCCTTTGCCAGCACCGGGGTTCAGCTCGTGATGGTCGGTGGCAGCGCCGGCGAGTTCCTTCCCCTGACCCGCGCGGAGGAGCCGACGCGGGGCGGCCTGCTCCCCGAGTTGTATGTGCCGGAGCCCGTGCGGGCGGCCGCGGGGGCCTGGGCCCCGGCCGCCGGGGAGGTGCTGGTCTTCGGGGGTGAGACCTACGCCGGGCTGACGGCCGGGGTGCAGCGCCTGGGCCTGGCAGCGAGGCGCGTCACGCAGGGGGCGGCTGCGCCTGACCCCTTCGCGGGAGCCGCCGCCGCCGTGGTCGGCGCCACGGCCTGGGTCGTCGGGGGCTACGCGCTGCAGCCCGATGGGGCGCCGGTGGCGGTGGCAACCGTGCGCCGCTACGACCTGGCGGGCAATGGCTGGCGCGTCAGCGGTGACGGCCAGCCTGCGGCGCCGCCCGCCCTGCCTGCCCCGCGGCACTCCGCCGCGCTGGTGGCGCTGGCGGGCAAGCTCTGGCTGCTCGGCGGCGCCGGAGCCGACGGCCGCCCGGTGGCCGAGGTGCTGCGGCTGGACCCCACGGCCGCAGCGCCGACCTGGGAGGTCGTCACGGTCCTGCCAACCCCGCGGGCGTTGCTGGCCGCCGTGGCCCTCGGCCCGCGGCTGGTCGCGATCGGGGGGGTGGGCGCGGCCGGCCAGCCGCTCGACACGGTGGAGGTCTACCAGCCATGAGGAGCCTTGTGGGCACCTGCCTCCTGTGCGCGGCGATCCTGGCCGTGCTGCCGGCCTGTCAGGGGCCGCCGGGAGGCGCGCGCGAGGCGGTGCCTGCCGGGCCGGCCGGGCGGCGGGCGCCGCTGCCCGGGGCGCCGCCCGCGACGGCCAGCGGTCCAGGGGTGGCCTTGCCGCTGGCCCAGGGGGCTTCGGGCAGGCCGGGCGGGCCTGAAACCGGCCTGCCCGCCGCCCCGGGCCGAGCTGCTCCCGCCGCCATCGCGCGGCGGCAGGCCCTCACCACCGGGGCCTACCTGGTCAGGCTCGCCCCGGGACAGGTGGCGGCCCGGCTGCTGGCCCACCCGGCGCTGGCGGGCGCGCGCGGGCGGGGCGAGCTCGCGCTGGGCCGCAGCCTGGTGGTGCGCGTCGATCCCCCCGCCGGGGCCGAGCTCTCGGCCTGGCGCGCGGCCGTGGCGGCCGTGCCGGGGGTGCTGGGCGTGACGCCGGAGGCCCGCCGCTTCCGGCAGCAGGTCGGGTCCTCTGATCCCCTGGTCGCCCAGCAGTGGGCCCACCGGCCGGCGCTTGCCAACACCCCGGGGGCCTGGTCGGTCGTGCCCGTCGCGGACCAGGCCAAGGTGGTGGTGGCCGTGCTGGACTCCGGCCTCGACGTGAACCACCCCGAGTTCGCCGGGCGCGTCGTCGGGGCCCGCAACGTCACGGAGGCCTCTCCGGGTTCGGACGTGACGGACCTCGAGGGCCACGGCACCCACGTCACGGGCATCATCGGGGCCGATGGGGCGGACGGCAACGGGGTGGCGGGGGTGGCCTGGGGCGCCCGCCTGATGCCCGTCAAGGTCTTCCCGGACGACGTGGCGGGCTCCGACTTCGAGATCCTCGCGGGGTTCATGTACGCCCTGCGTTGGCGGCCCGTGCCGGACGACGGCACGCGCGTGCGCGTCCTGAACCTCAGCCTGGGCAGCCCCACGGGCGAGGTGAGCTCACTCTGGCTCGAGGCCGTGCAGATCGCCCGAGACCTCGGGGTGGTGGTGGTGGTGGCTGCGGGCAACGAGGCCATGCCCTACCCGGCCTCGCCGGCCAACACGCCCGGCGTGCTGGCCGTGGGCAGCAGCACGCAGTACCTTGGCTGGGAGGCCGTGAGCGCCTTCTCGAACGGCGGGGAGCGCCTCGACGTGGTGGCCCCCGGGGAGGACATCCTCTCGACCCTGCCCACGGCCGGCAGCGCCCTGGGCCGCACCTACGGCCGCACCTCGGGGACCTCGATGGCCGCACCCTACGCCGCGGGCGTCGCGGCGCTGACGGTGGCGCGCTACGACAAGGACAACACCCGGCTGGACGGGGCGTTCGTCGACCAGGTCCTCGCCCGCCTGCGGGCCGCCGTGACGGACCTGGGGCCACCCGGGCGCGACACGCTCTCGGGCTTCGGCAGGCTGGACGCCCGGCGCGCGGTGGCGCCGCCGACGCTGGAGGCGGCGCCATGAGGAGGCCCGGTTGACTCACCCGGACGGCCGTGAGAACATGGGGACCGCGGGCGATTAGCTCAGGTGGCTAGAGCGCACCCCTGATAAGGGTGAGGTCGCTGGTTCAAGTCCAGCATTGCCCACTTCCCGGGGATATAGCTCAGTTGGTAGAGCACCTGCTTTGCACGCAGGGGG
>JAYKHL010000194.1:0-19805 GCA_035284865.1 Candidatus Sericytochromatia bacterium
GGACCGCAAACAGCGTCATGCCCGTGGCCAGGTGGGCGACGGATAGCGCCGGGGGAATCTCCGAAAGCACGGTGGCCGCGCCCAGGCCGATCTGGGCGATGACCAGCAGGCCCGCTAGCCGGGCCCACCGCCGCACCCGGGCACCAGCCTGCACCTCGACGGCCACCAGCATCGCAAAGATCAGGCCCGCCACCGTCACGGCGCCAAGCCGGTGTACCACCTGCACCCCAACGTTGCCGACCAGGGGAGGCACCCACATCCCATAGCACGTCGGGAAGTCGGGGCAGGCGAGCCCCGCGTGGGAAACAGAGACCATCGCGCCAAGGAACAGCTGGCCGAAGCACCCGATGGCGGCTGCCAGCACGAGCCAGCGGTAGACGCCCGGGCGGGGGTCCTCACCGGCGCCGACCAGCACCTCGCGGCTGCGCAACGCGACCGTGATCCACGTGATCAGCAGCAGCGCCGCCAGCTCCAGGTGGGTGGCTACCACGGCTGGCGGCATGTCGTAGGCCACCGTCACGGCCCCGAAAGTGACCAGCAGGGCGATCAGCAACAGCGTCAGGCCGACCAGCCGCCCGAGCCGCTCCCGCAGAGGCCGGCTCGCGAGCACCCAGGCAGACATCCCGAGCAGCGAGACCGAGACGATCGCTCCGACCAGGCGATGCGCATACTCCAGGATGCTCTCGAAGTTGAGGGCAGGGAGCCACTGACCGTGGCACAGCGGCCAGTCGGGACAGCCCATTCCCGACCCCGTGGCGCGCACGGTCGAGCCCAGCAGGACCTGCGTGACGATCAGGCCGATGGTGAGCCAGGCAAACAGGGCAAAGCGACGGAACGGAAGGGAGGCAGCCATGGCGTTCAGCCCACCTTGAACATGTGATGGAACAGCGTGCCGCGCTGCACGTAGGTCAGCACCAGCACGGCCGCCACGATGCCCAGCACCACCAGGGCAGTCCGCAGGTTTCTGGCTGCCACAGCCGGGTCACGAGGGTCAGGAGCGTCGGGAGGCGTCATGGTGGGTTACCAGGAAGAAGGAGAGGGAAACGCCCGCGGCCAGGGCCGCGGGCGTGAAGGAGGCTAGCGGGCGGCCTTGACCACATCCGGCATCAACGGCCTGCCGTTGTTGCCCCACTGCGTCCGAAGGTAGGTGGCAACGGCCGCTATCTCCTCATCAGAGAGCTGGCCGCCGAACGCAGGCATGGCTCCATTATAGTCCACGCCCTTGACCTTGATGGGCCCATTCAGGCCATGCACCAGGATCCTGGCGAGGGTCTCATCGTCGCCATTGACGTGCTCAGCCCCCGCCAACGGCGGGAAGACGCCGGGGATGCCCGTGCCGGCAGCTTGGTGGCAGCCCGCGCAGCGAGAGGTGTAGATGGCCTCGCCCTGCTTCGCCAGCTGGGCGGGGTCCACCGCGGCCACGGGCTCAGCAGCGGGGGGCACCCCGGGCTCGCTTGCCGCGTGCTCCGTGGCTTTGGGCTTCACGAACACGGCCCCCACCTTGCCGACCTTCTCCACCGGGTCGATGGCACCCGGCGCCTGATGCGCCTGAGCCCAGGCCTCGAACTCGGGCTTTTCGACCACCTTGACCTTGATGTCCATCTGGCCGTGGAAGGCACCGCACAGGTAAGCACAGCCGCCGGTGAAAGACCCGGTCTTGGTGACCTCGAGGGGGAACTGCACGAGGTTACCGGGCGTCGTCATCTGCTGCATGCCGAAGGCCGGCACCCACCACGAGTGGATCACGTCCGCCGCCGTGAACTTCACGAGCATCTTCTGGTTGGCCGGGAGATACAGGGCGATGTCGTCCCACTCCTTCTGCCCAGGCTGGAGTTTGGAGATGGCCTCTGTCCGCATCGTCGAGTTGAACGTGACGTTGAGAGCCGGGTAGCGGTACTCCCAGAAGAACTGCCGGCCCACGACCTCAAGGACCAGGTCCGGGTTCTTCGGCAGGCTCGCCATGTACATCAGCCCCCGGAAGGTCGGCACGCAGATGATAATGAGCAGCACGAAGGGGATGATGGTCCAGACGACCTCAAGCTTGGTGTTATGCGACCAGGACTCCGGCTCTCGGTTCTCGCCCGGCTTCTTGCGGAACTTGACGATGGCATAGACCAACGTCGCCTCGACCACCACCAGGATGCCGATGCAGATCCACATCATCAGCTGGTAGGTGTCGTTGACGATCACGCCGAAGGGCGTGACGGGATCCATGTTGGCGAACGGCGCCGCCAGGCCCGCCGACGCACCCAAGAAGGGAAGGAGTGCGGCCAGCGCAGCGAGCAAGAGACGCCCGGGCGGCCAGGATGGGTGGCTGTGATGCATGGTACGTTCCGGCTCCTAGCGCGCGACGGGCAGCTTCTCGAAGTTGTAAGCGGGAGGAGGAGAGGGGATCTCCCACTCGAAGGTCCGGGTGTCGGGGTGGTGGTTCCAGGGATCGTCGCCGACCTTCTTGCCCCACTTCAGGGTGTACACGATCTGAGCGATGATGATCAGCTGCGCCAGGCCCATCACCAGGGCCGAGACCCCGATCATCTGGTTGATGCCCTCAAACTGCGGGGCATAGTAGGCCACCCGCCGTGGCATGCCCTGCAAGCCCAGGAAGTGCATCGGGAAGAAGGCCAGGTTCATCGAGATCATCGTGAGCCAGAAGTGTGCCTGCCCCAACCCCTCGTGGTACATCCGCCCCGACATCTTGGGCAGCCAGTAGTAGAACCCTGCGATGAGACCGACGGCGGAGCCCGCGAAGAGCACGTAGTGGATGTGGGCCACGATGAAGTACGTGCCAGACACCTGCAGGTCGAAGGGGATCGAGCCTTGCATGATCCCGGACAGGCCCCCGATGGTGAAGAACGCGACGAAGCCGATGCAGAACAGCATGGGTGTCTTGAACTCGACGACGCCGCCCCACATCGTGGCGATCCACGAGAAGATCTTGATGCCCGTGGGCACCGCGATCGCCAGCGTGAGGAGCATGAACACGGTGAGCACCCAGGGGTTGATGCCCGTGGCGAACATGTGGTGCGCCCACACGACCAGGCCGAAGGCGCCGATGGCGACGGACGAGTAGGCGATCGGCAAGTAGCCGAAGATCGGCTTCTTGGAGAAGGCCGGGATGATCTGCGAGACGATGCCGAAGACCGGCAGGATCATGATGTACACGGCGGGGTGAGAGTAGAACCAGAAGAGGTGCTGGAAGAGGATCGGATCACCGCCCGCCTCGGCCCGGAAGAAGCTGGTGCCCACGTTGCGATCGAGCAGCAACATGGTCACGGCACCCGCGAGCACGGGCGTCGCGATGACCTGAAGCCAGGAGGTAACCAGCCACGCCCAGCAGAAGAGGCTCATCTTGTGGAACGTGACCCCGGGGGCGCGCATGTTGAGGATGGTGACGATGAAGTTCAGGCCCCCCGTGATCGAGCTGGTGCCCACAAGGTGGACGCCGAAAATCCAGAAGTCCACGCCAACCCCGGGCGAGTAGGCCTGGTTGGCGAGGGGCGGGTAAGCCGTCCAGCCGTTCGCGCTCGCGCCGCCCAGCAGGAAGCTGGACAGGAACACCAGCCCGCCTGCCGGCACCAGCCAGAAGCCGAGGGCGTTCAAGCGCGGGAAGGCAACGTCCCGTGCCCCCAGGTGGAGCGGCAGCGCCAGGTTGCCGAAGCCCGTCACCGCCGGAATGATCGCCAGGAAGATCATGACCGTGGCGTGCATGGTCATCATCTGGTTGTAGAAGTCGGGCGTGAGGGCCGTGTTGTTCGCCGACATCAGCTGCAGCCGGATCATGAGGGCCATGAAGCCCCCGACCAGGAAGAAGATGAAGGACGTCCAGAGGTACATGATGCCGATCTTCTTGTGATCGGTCGTCATGAGCCAGTCCAGAACCGGGTGTCGCTTGGGATGGCCCCCGTGGCCCGCGTGGGCGTCGCCGTGGGTCTCGGTCCCGTGGATGGCAGGGGCGTGGTCGGAATGCATGGCCATGACCTCCGTCAGGTCAGAAGGGTGAGGAGGGACGCGAGTGCCGGCTCAAGTACACTGACCGCCGGCTTCGTCCAGTCGCGCGCATAGTCGTAAAGGTAGACCGCCAGCACCAGCCCGATCCAGACCACGTCGACAAAGTGCCAGTACCACCCCGCGGCCGTCATGGCGAAGTGCTTCTTGGTGGAGAAGTGGTTGAGCCAGATGCGGAAGGTCACCACCGTGATAAAGATGGCCCCGATGATGACGTGAAAGCCGTGGAAGCCCGTCAGCAGGTAGAACGCGGTGCCCATCGGGCCGGACTGCACGGTGAAGCCCTCGTGGATGAGGTGCTGCCATTCCTTGGCTTGCACGCCGAGGAAGATGAAGCCCAGCAGCAACGCCAGGCCCATCCAGGGCAACGCGGCCTTGGTGTGGCCGTGCTCGAGGTTGTGCTCCCCGCGCATATAGAAGAACCCTGAGAGCACCAGCAGCGCCGTGTTCACGAGGGCAATGTCCCAGGGCAGCTTGGAGAAGCCCTCGGGCGGCCACACCGGGGCCAGCGTCCGGGCGTAAAAGTAGTAGGCGAAAAAGGCGGCGAAGAACATCACCTCGGAGCCGATAAAGAAGCCGAAGCCAATGCGCAGGCCGCGCCGCGCGTCATCGGGCGTCCCAAGCAGGGAGTTCTCGTCGAGCTTGTTGTCCCGCACCAGCTCCCACCACCAGCCGATCATCGCCACGATCATCGAGGCAAACCCCAGCACGATGGCTGCAGGTCCGAAGGCGAACTCGTTCCACGTGCACGCCGCTCCGAACAGCATCAGCGCGGTGGAGAACCCGGTGATGGCAGGGAAGATGCTCGCGATCTCGTGCTCGAGCACGTGGGGATCGAGGACCGCGATGTCCACCGCGCCGCCCGGCGCGTGGCTGTGCGGAGCGTGGGAGAAATGATCGGTCACGGCTGACTCCTGCAAGGCGGGCTACGGTGCAGCGGATCCCGAGCCGGGGCGCCTCGTGGGGCCTTGGCGAGCGTGTCACACCACACGCGGAGTCCACCAACCCCACAAAATACACGCTCGCTGGCTCCCTGACAAGGCCGTCCGGCGGGACCTTCAGCCCCTGCGACGCGGCAAGACCGGGGCACGGAGGCGCGCTGCGCCACGCCGGGGTGACACAGCGCGCCGGGCAGGGGCGCCCGCCAACGTCAGAGCGCTCCCACCTCGGGGCTCAGCGGATGAAGCCGTAGCTGTGAAGGCCCGAGCTCAGGTAGTTGACGCCGATGTAGGTCACCACCATCGAGGCGAAGCCCGCCACCCCCAGCCACGCCGCTCGCGTGCCGGTCCAGTCGTGCGTGAGTCGGGCGTGCAGGTAGGCCGCGTAGACGAACCACGTGATCAGCGACCAGGTCTCCTTGGGGTCCCAGCTCCAGTAGGTGCCCCAGGCGCCGTTGGCCCACATCGCCCCGGTGATGATGCCAAACATCAAGAGCGGAAAGCCCATCAAGATGAGCCGGTAGGTCAGCTCGTCAAAGAACCCCAGCTGCTCGGCCCAGCGCCCTTGCCCGGGGGGCGCCGGGGGCACCGCCACCTCTCCCCCGGGGCCGGCGGAGGCCAGCATCGGCGGGTGGGCCCGACGGGCTTGCCAGTTGAAGAACAGGTAAGCCAGGGCGGCGGCGAAGGACATCGTGAACGCCGCGTAGCTGGCGAGCACCAGCAGCACGTGCACCTTGATCCAGTAGCTCTGGAGGGCCGGCATCAACGGCGCAGCCCCCTTGAAGTGTGGCGGCAGGATCGAGGCACCGCCGATGAGGATCATCACGAGAGGCGCCGCCACCACGCCGAAGTGCCGGGGCTTGTAGGTCACCTCGACGAAGAAGTAGAAGGCCAGCGTCACGAAGAGCATGGTGATCATGCTCTCCCAGAGGTTGGACCACGGGGCGTGCTGCGCGATCAGCGCGCGACAGACGAGGGTGACGCCGGCCCCGACCAGCGCCACGGCCATGCCGCCCTGCCCCAGCAGCCTGAGCCCCTCGCGGCGCAACCCCAGGTGCAGCACGAAGGCCACGAGGGCCAGCAACCCAGCGACGAAGGTGGTGGAGACGGCAGCTTGTTCGAGGGCGAGCAGGTTCATAGGGCGGATGCTCCGGTAGGCAGGGAGGCAGGGTCGGGGGCCACGCCGCGGTTCCAGCCGCCGGCGAGCTGAGCGAGTTCTCGCTGCAGCACCACGCGCCCGCGGTGCGCCCGCCCGCCAATCAGCCAACCCGTCGCGTCCTGTCGGATCCAGGCCTCGCAGTGTCGGAAGGGCAGCAGGGCGAGCCCCAAGAGCATGAAGCCACAGCCCAGGTAAACCAGGGGGATGCCCGGATCCACCTTGGTCTCGAGCCCACTGTACAGGTGGTACGACGTGAGGGCGAACTGGTGCCCATCGAGCGCGACGGGGAGGCCCGGCACGACCTCCGCGCGCGGCTGGAATTCGCGCGTATCGACGAGCATGGCGGCCTCGTCGAGCGAGCGCAGGAAAAGCATGTACTGGCGAGCGCCCACCCTGAAGGGGCGGGACATGTAGCCGCCGGTCTTGGCCTGGGTCAGCGCCTGGCGCTCGGGTCGGCCGTCAATGGCCCAGCTGACGGCCCCCACACCCCAGAAAGACTGATAAAAGTACATGCCGTCCACGATGAGAGGCTCGTTGACCCACAGGGTGCGCGAGTAAGCCGGTCGCCCGTCCCGCGGCAGCACCGTGACGTCGGAGTAATACTGCTTCACGGCTCCACTGGGCCGGAACTCCATCCGGAAGGCGTCCAACCGGAGCTCGAAGGGCGGTGGCGCGGCGGAGAGACGCCCGCGCTGGTAGGCCTCGGACCAGATGGCCCGGGAGTCCGTGGCCTGACCGACCTGCAGGGGCAGGCTGTGCTTCATACCCGCCAGCCCGCCCCAGATGGCCCCCGCGATGATCAGGAACAGGCTAAGGTGGATGAACGTGGCCGACAGGCGGGAGAACTTGTGCTTCTCGGCGTACACCTCGCCGGGGACGTCCACCACCCGCCACCCGCGCTTCCGCAGCGCATCGAGGCGACGCTTGTCAGGACCGCCCGCAAGCCGATGAACGGCCGCCAGCCCGGTGGTCGCCGGGGCCGGCGGGACCGAGAGCCGGTATCGCTTCCAGGTCGGGGGGAACCTCAGCCACGTGCACACGGCCAGGTTGACGAACAGCAAGGCCAGCAGCGTCAGGAACCAGGCGGCGTGGTAGACGTCGTGCGCCTGAATGCCCACCAGCACGGCCTTGAGCCAGGGCGCGAAGGCCCCTTCCTCGATGACCCGCTGGCCCTGGTCTTGCGGGATCACGGTGCCGACCACCGAGGCGGCAGCAACGGCCAGCAGCAGCACGATGGCCAGCTTCAGCGAGCCGAAAAACGCGATGACCTCGCGCGCGGTGGCGCCTCGTGGGGCAGGGGCTGGCATGGCAACGTCATCCTGGACCGGACGGGTCCATTATAGCGGAACAGGGCCGCCAGGGCGGCGGCGCGGCGTGGACTTTCGTGCGACGATCGGGAAAAATGCGAGGGTCCTCCCCGACCAGGCCACCACCGTGACCGCGCCCCCCTCCCTTCCCCCCGCTGCGGGGTTGCTCTACGACCCCCACGTGCTTCCGGGGGTGCTGCAGGCCGCAGGCGGCAAGGCCTGGCGGCGTCGCTGGCACCTGACCCGGGTGCTCGTGGGCTTCGCGGTGGGCTTCTGGCTCGATGCCCGGCAGCCCTCGCCACGCCGGGAGGCCCGCCAGCGGGTGCGCGCCGAGTGGCTCAAGGCCCAGCTGGTCTCGCTGGGGGCCACCTTTGTCAAGATCGGCCAGGTGCTCTCCACCCGTCCCGACCTCGTGCCGCTGCCGTATGTCGAGGTGATGGCCTCGCTGCAGGACCAGGTGCCGCCGTTCGACTCGGAGGAAGCCCGCGACATCATCGAGGCCGAGCTCGGACAGCCCCTCGATGCCGTGTTCTCGGTTTTCAACCCGTACCCCATCGCCGCCGCCAGCATCGGCCAGGTCTACCGCGCCCGGCTCAGGTCCACGGGGGCCGACGTGGTGGTGAAGGTGCAGCGGCCCGGCCTGCTGCCGGTGATGCAGCTGGACCTGGCCATCTTGCGACAGCTCACCGTCTTTGTGGACCGCCACCCACGCCTTGGCCGTGGGATGCCTTACACCGCCATCCTCGACGAGTTCGGCCAGAGCCTGTTCGTGCAGGCCGACTACCGGACGGAAGCCGGCTTCGCCGAACGCTTCCGCGCAAACTTCGCGCGCTTCCCCGGCGTCACGACCCCGCGCCTCTACCCCGCGCTGACCACCAGCCGGGTGGTGGTGATGGACTACGTGGATGGCGTGAAGCCCACCGACCTGGTGGGCCTTGCGGACGCCGGCGTCTCCTTTCACGACGTGGTCAAGACAGGCGTGCGCGCCACGATCAAGCAGCTGCTGGAGGATGGGTTCTTTCACGCGGACGTTCACCCAGGGAACCTCTTCGTCGACCGCCGCGGCCAGCTGGTCTACATCGATTTCGGCATGGTTGGCGAGCTCTCTCCCTTCGTGCAGGAGAAGATCGTGGACGTCTTCCTGCATTCCGTGCACCGCCAGTACGCCGCCCTCGTCGACGACTTCATCGCGCTGGAATTCCTGTCTCCGCACGTGGATCGTCAGGCGCTCGTGCCTGTGGCCGAGCACATCTTCACCTCCCAGTACGGCGAGGGAGGCGAGCGTCTCAGCGTCAAGGAAATCTTTGCGGCCGTGTCGCGGGTGCTCTACGAGTACCCCTTCCGGATCCCGGAGAAGATTGCCTTCATCCTGCGGACCATCATCACGCTGGAGGGCATCATCCACCAGATCTGGCCGGACTTCCGGTTCCTGGAGGTGGCGGCCCCCTATGCGGCCAAGATCCTGCTCACGGACGCCAAGGCCAACATCCGGGAGAAGCTGGTGGACGAGCTCTTCGTGGCGGGTCGGTTCCGACCGGATCGCCTGGGCAAGCTCTTCGGTGCGGCCTCCCGCGAGCCCACCTTCCGGTTCGGCGAGGTCACGCCGGCGGTGCTCCGCTACCTCACGGCGCCAGAGGGTCGACGGGTCCGGGAGGGGCTGCTGTCCGTCCTCACCGACCAGGCCGCCGTGCCGGACGACGGGGCCGGGGCCGGCTGGGGGGCCTACGTGGCGCTCGCGGCCGAGGACCCCACCTGGAGCCTCGACGAGCTGCTGGTCCCCCTGCTCGAGTTCCTGGAGCGGCCCGAGGGCCGGGACTACGTGCGGCGCGCCCTGGCGGTGCCGGGGCTCTGGCGCCTGGCGGATGCCCGCGGCGCGGCCCCGGGCGGCGGGCTGGCCTGGGACGGCTTGCTTTCGGGGCGCCCGCTGTCGCCGGCGACCCGCCAGCGCCTCCTCGCCCAGCTGGACGCCCTGCTCGCCGACCCCCAGCTCGCGTTGCAGCCCGTGGTGGAACGGCTGGCCCTGCTGCTGGACTCGCCTGCCGGGCGGCGCTGGTTCGAAGCGCTCGGGCAGCGGCTGCTGCTGGCACCCGAGTCCTTCGAGGGACGCTTCCTGGAGCTCGTGGCCCGGGCCGCCGCCCACCCCCACCTCGACATCTCGCCGCTGGTGCGAACCTTCTTCCGGCTCGCCACCGGGCCTGAGGGCAAGCCCTGGCAGGCGCTGCTGCTGCACTGGTTCCGCCGCCCCGCGGACGGCGAAGGGAGCGAGCGGCCCCAGCTGGAGCCGCTCTGGCGGGCGCTGCAGCCGTTGCTCGCCGATGGCCGGCTGCGCGTCAGCGAGCTGGCCTGGCCGACGCTTGGCTGGCTGTTCTCCGAGGAAGGCGAGGCGATGCGGGGCGAGGTCCTGGCCAGCCTCCGCGATCGCCTGCCTCAGATGGATTGGGGGGGCGTCGCGCAGGGCCTCTGGCGGGCAGCAGGCCACACCCTGCGCCGCTGGCGGGATGCGCTGGGTCAGGACGACGGCCAGGACGCCCCGCCCGGTGTAGAAGGAGGACCACGTGACGCTTGACCCCACCCACGAGGCACGGCTGCGGGCAACCCGAGCCGCCGGCGCTGAGGTCGCCCTGGCCCCCGGTTCGCAGCGCCGGGCCTGGCTCGAGGAGCTTGCCCTGGCGCTGGAGGCGGAGGCGTCCACCCTCCTTGTTGCCAACGCCGAGGACCTCGCGGCCGCCACCGCCTCGGGCGTCGACGCCGCGCGGCTGGACCGGATGCACCTCGACGAGCGCCGGATCGCCCAGCTGGCATCCGCCGTGCGGGAGATCGCGGCTCAGCCCGACCCGCTCGCGGCTTCAGAAGACCTGGGGCTGCGCCCGTCCGGCATCCACGTGCGGCGGGTGCGATCGCCCCTGGGGCTCATCGGGATGGTCTACGAGGCCCGCCCCAACGTGACGATCGACGCGGCGGCGCTGGCCGTCTTCGCGGGCAACGCCATCGTGCTTCGGCCCGGGCGCGAGATCCGAGCCTCGGCCGGGGCACTGGGCGACGTCTTGCGTCGCTCACTCGAGGCCGCGGGCCTACCCGGCGATGCGGTGGCGGTGGTCGAGGACCCCAACCGCGCCTGGTTTCGCTCCTTGCTGGCCGCCTCGGGGCTCATCGACCTGCTCATTCCCCGCGGCGGCGCCGCCCTGATCCGGGCCGTGGAGGCCGAGGCCCGCGTGCCCGTGCTGGCGCACGCCACGGGGGTGTGTCACACCTACGTCGACGGCTCCGCCGAGCTGGCCCAGGCGGTGCGGGTGGTGGTGAACGCGAAGGCCCAGCGCCCCGGCGTCTGCAACGCCACCGAGGGCCTGCTGGTGGACCGGGCTGCCCTGCCCCAGTTCCTCCCGCCCCTCGTCGAGGCGCTCACGGGCGCCGGCGTCACCCTGCACGGCTCTCCGGAGGTGGCGGCGCTCGACCCACGCATCCTGGCCGACGGGGACGCCTGGCGGGGCCACGAGTGGCTCAGCCTCGACCTGACGGTGCAGGCCGTGGACGGCGTCGAGGGGGCGATCGCGTACATCGCGCACCATGGCTCCGGTCACACCGAGGCCGTGCTCGCCCGGGATCCGGCCGTCACGGCGCGGTTCGTGCGTGCCGTGCAGGCCTCGGCCGTCATGGTCAATGCCAGCACCCGGTTCAACGATGGGGGTGAGCTGGGCCTCGGGGCGGAGATCGGCATCAGCACCACCCGGCTGCACGCGTGGGGACCGATGGGGGCCTCGGCCCTCACCACCCAGCGCTGGGTCGTGGAAGGCGACGGCGCGGTGCGGGCCTGAAGCACAGCCCCGGTCAGGGGCTGGCTTCCCGGGCGGCTGGCGGCTCCGGGGCCAGGTAGTCGAGCACGGCCTGCACGATCACCCGGGTGCCCACGGCGAGGGCAGCCTCATCGATCTGGAACTCCGGGTGGTGGTGCGGCACGTCGATGCCCTTGGCGGGGTTGGCAGAGCCCACGAAGAAGAAACAGCCCGGCACGGCCTGGAGGAAGAAGCTCATGTCCTCTCCGCCCATGCTGGGGCGGGCGACGACGACGTGCTCCGGCCCGAGGGCCTTGATGGCGGAGGCCCGGACCCGCTGGCACATGCCCGGGTCGTTGACCGTGGCCGGGTAGATGTCCTCGTAGTGCAGGTGGCAGCGTGCGCCGAAGGCCTTGCACGTGTGCTCCGCGATCGCAGCCACCCGCTCGGGTAGCAGCTGGGTGATCGCAGGGTCGAACGAGCGCGCGGTGCCGCTCAGCCGAGCCGTGTGGGCAATGATGTTGTGCCTGTCCCCCGCCACGACCTTCCCCACCGTCACCACGGCACGCTCCAGGGGGTCGACCGAGCGGGCCACAATGGACTGCATCGCCGTGATCATGTGCGCCGCCACGACGACGGAGTCGACGGAGAGGTGAGGGGCGGCGCCGTGTCCTCCCTTGCCCTCGATGTCGATCTGGAACTCCGCCGTGTTGGCCATGACCGGCCCCTCCGCGATGCCCACCGTCCCCACCGGAAGGCTGTTCCAGATGTGAAAGCCGATGGCGGCGGTCACCTTGGGGGCCTCGAGCACGCCGGCCTCGATCATGGGCTTGGCCCCACCAGGCCCCTCCTCGGCCGGCTGAAAGATGAACTTCACGTCACCATGCAGGTCCTCCCGACGCCCCACGAGGGCCTGGATGGCCCCGAGTTGCATCGCCATGTGCGCGTCGTGCCCGCAGGCGTGCATCACGCCATCGTGGACGGAGCGATAGGGATGGTCGTTCAGTTCCTGGATGGGAAGGCCGTCCATGTCGGCCCGCACCAGCAGACACGGGCCAGGCTTCCCACCACGCAGCAGGGCCACGATGCCGGTGCCAGCGACCCCTGGCTGGACCTCGAGGACCGGCCAGCGCGAGAGGATCTCGCGGATGCGCCGGGCCGTGCGGTGTTCCTGGAAGCCCAGCTCGGGGTGCTGATGGAAGTCACGGCGCCAGGCCACGAGCGCGCTTTCGAGTTCGGCGGTCAGCATGAAAGGCTCCTCGGCATCGGGAAAGGGACGGCTCAGTTGACCACGTTGGGCTGGCGCGCGGCAAACCAGGCCCCGACGCGTTCCTGGCGGCGGCGTGACACGCTGCACAACGCCAGCAGGCCAGCGTACATTAAGATGGCAAGGCTTCGACATGCTGTCGTCTCGACGCGGCGCCGTTGCCTTGGAGGTCTCTCGATGAACCCGCGCCTCGCCCTCGCCGCCACCCTCGCCCTCACGGCGGGCGTGATGGCCGGCCCACCTCCGGCCCAGGCCGCCTGGCAAGGCCTCGCGTCCTTCGACTGCGAGACCTCGCGGGCCAACTGGAACTTCGACGGCCTCTACGGGCCCTACACCACGCGGGCGGTGAAGAACTTCCAGCGGGTGCGAGGCATCAAGGTGGACGGCGTGGCCGGCCCCGAGACGTGCCGCTCGCTCGGCTTGCGGTACCGCCGGACGCTGCGCTGCGGCATGGGCGGCAACGAGGTCTACATGCTGCAACAAGCCCTGGCGGCGTCGGGCTTCTGGTACGGTGGGCTGGGAGATGGCCTCACGTCCGAGGATGGCCTCTCGGGGGCCTCCCCGTGGGCCGAGCCGCCCCTGCTCAGCACGCTCGAGCCGGCCCCGACGCCTGGCCCCATCGCGACGCCGGCCCCGCTCACGCTGGCGCCGAGCGAGGCTCCCGACCCGGTCGCGACCGAGCCGCCCGCGCCGCCCCCCTCGGAGGCCCCCCCGGAACCGCCCGCCGTGGCGACGTCACCGACCCCGCAGGCGCCCCCGGTCCCGAGCGCCACCCCCGCCCCCCTGCCTGGCTGGCTGCCCGCGTTCGAGCTGTCAGGCCTCAACTGGATGCTGCCGCTGACCGCCGGCGCCCGCAGCTACGACCTCTCGTTCTCGCGCCCCACCTGGAGTGGCGGGGCCACCGCCTGGTTTGGCGATCTGGGGGTGTCCACGGACGTGACGGTGTTCAACGAGACCTTCGTCAACTACCGGGACCCGGCCGTCGGCACTTACTTCGTGCCCAACACGGCGATGTACGACGTGCTGGCGCGGTGGCGGTTCGAGCGAGGCGCCTGGCAGGTGTTCGGGGGCTACCGTGGCCTCGGGCAGGCCAACGTGAACTTCCTGACGGGGGGCGGGACGTGGGAGCGTCCCCTCGTGGGAAGCTGGCTCTGGGCCAGGGCGCAGGGTCAGGTGGGGGTCGGCCTGCAGGGTGCGGCCTTCGCGGATGGCCGCACCGGCCTGGTGTTTCGGGTGGAGCCCTTCACGGCGGAGCTGGGCTTCAGGCACTTCACGTTCCGCAACGGCGCCGAGCCCCTGCTGCACCTCAACGGCCCGGTCGTCGGCATCGGCGCGGGGTTCTGACCGGCAGCCTCAGCGCCGATCCATCCGCCAGACCAGCGCCGACCCCACGACGAGGAACAGCAGGTTGGAGGTCCAGGCGCCGAAGAAAGGCGGGATGTAGCCGAAGTTCCCGAGCGCCTCGGTGATCTGCAACGTCACGTAGTAGACGAACACCAGGATGATCGAGAAGGCGACCCCGACGTAGCCGCCGAAGCGAGAGAAGATCAACCCCAGCGGCGCCGCGATGAGGGCGGCGAAGAACGTCGCGAGGGGCAGCGACCACTTCTTCCAGAACTGCACCTCGACCTGCCGGGTCGCGCCCCCCGACCTGCGCAGGTCGGCGAGCTGGCTTTGCAGCTGGGCGGTGGACATCTCCTGCGCATTCAGGCCCGGCGGGATGAGCTCGGCCGTGTTGAGGCTGATGGCGATGTCCATGGTCCGGAAGGACACCTCGTGGGCCAGGTAGCCGTCCCGGTCGTACTTGTAGTTCGTGCCGAACTCGAGCCGCCAGACGTTGCCAACCCAGCGGGCCCGCTCGGCGTTGATGACCTGCGGCAGGCCGTCGCGGGTCTTGTCGAAGATGAAGATGTCCTTCATCAGGCCATCCTTCCGAACCTCCTTGATGTAGAAGTGCCGGTTGTCCGTGCCCTGAAAGAAGGTGTTTTCCTTGATGGGGGGCCTGGCCAGGTTGCGCGACATCTCCTGGATGGTCTTGTTGATTTGCTTGTTGCTGTAGGGGACGATGGTCTCGTTGAGCGAGAAGGCCGCCGCGGACACGACCAGCGACGTCGCCATCACCGGCGCGATGATGCGCTTCAGGCTCACCCCCGCCGACCGCATCGCGATGACCTCGAAGTCCTTGGTCATCCGCCCGATGGCGAGCAGGGTGGCGAACAGAAACGCGACGGGGAAGGCCAGCACCGTGAGGAAGGGCAGGTTGTAGATGAACAGCCTGGACACGGCCTGGAGCGGGGCCCCCGCCTTCACGATGAGGTCCGTGAGGTTGAACATCAAGGCGGGCAACATCACGATGAGGAACCCGAACACCCCGAAAAGGAAGGGGTTGACGAGTTCGAGCAGGATGTAGCGGTCGAGAATCTTGCCCATCGGCGGTGGCCTGGCGTTCCGTGAGTCGGCAGCAGGGCCTCCAGCGTAGCACACGCCCTGCACCGGCCGGGCCGCCGGCCGGGAGCCCCGTGCTATAATCACCCGCGAAGCCTTGCCGATGACTCATCCCGCGCCGTCCCCGACCCTCTCCCCGCCGTCTGCGGCGCCACCTCTCCAGCTGGCCGCGTTCTGGCGCGGGGAGGGCGTGTCCGCCCCCGGGCGGGTGGGGCTCGGGCGGCGTGACCTGGCGGTGGCTGCGGCCTCCGGTGTGACCCTCGCGCTGGCCTACCCGGGCTTCGACGTGGCCCTGCTGGCCTTTGTCGCGCTGGTGCCGCTGGGCCTGCTCGCCTTCGTGCCGCGGGGCGCCCGCGGCATGGCTGCCCTGTTCACCGCCTTTGGCGCGGGCTTCTACCTGACGTCGCTGTACTGGTTCCTGGCGATGCACCCGCTGACGTGGCTGGGCTTCTCCGAGGTGGCCAGCGGCGCGGTGGTCGCGGGGGCCTGGCTGGCCGCCTCGGCCCTGCTCGTGGGGCAACTGGCCGCCTTCGGTGCGCTGTACGGGCTCGCCAGCGAGCGCTGGAGAACCCCCGGCTGGCGGCACGTGCTCACCCTCGCCGTCGGCTGGACGGCCCTTGAGTGGGCCACGAGCCTCGGCACCTTCGGCTTCACCTGGGGCAACATGGCGTTGAGTCAGGTCGCCCTGTTGCCGATGCTGCAGGTGGTGGAGCTCTTCGGGCCCTACCCCCTTGCCGGGCTGCTGGTGGCCTTCAACGGTGCCCTGGCGCTGGCCGTGGTGCCGGTGGCCCACGGGGCGCCGCTCCGACGGGCCCGGGTGCCCGCGATCGTGGCCCTCGCCATCCTGGGCGGGGTGGGCGGCTACGGCTGGTGGCGGCTGCGCACGGTCTGGCCCTCGGAGGGCTTCTCCGCTGCGATCGTGCAGGGCAACATCCACGGCGCCGACAAGTGGACGCGCGGCAAGGACGCGTTGCCCCGGATGGCAGGTCGGTACGTCGAGCTCTCGGCCCAGGAGCCGGGGACCGACCTGGTGCTCTGGCCGGAGACGGCGGTGCCGGAGTTCCTGCGCAACAACCAGGGCATCTACGCCTTGCTCCAGACCACGGCCATCTCGCAGCGGCGCCACCTGATGTTCGGCACCCTCGACTGGGAGGGGCAGGGGGATCAGATCAAGCTCTTCAACGCCGTGGGCGTGTTCGCCCCGAACGGCTCGCTGCTCGGCTTCGACTACAAGCGCCACCTGGTGCCGTACGGGGAGTACGTGCCTGGCAGGGCCTGGATGCCGGCCTTCCTGCTGTCGCTCAACATCGTGGGCCACGACTACCACCCCGGCTTGACGCCGCGGATCTTCGACACGCCGTTCGCGCAGGTCGGCACGGGCGTCTGCTACGACGGCATCTTCCCGGATGCCATCAGGCCGGTCGTCGCCAGCGGCGCCACGGTGCTGACGCTCGTGACCAACGACGCCTGGTACAAGGACACGACCGCCCCACGCGTGCTGCTCGCGCACGCCGTGCTGCGTGCCGTCGAGAACCGCCGCTGGGTGTTGCGAGCAGCCAATACGGGCATCAGTGCCTTCATCTCGCCCTCGGGCCAGGTGACGGCTCAGACCCCCGTCTTCCAGACCGCCGTGCTGCGCGGCCGGGCCGCCGCCGTGACGGAGGTGACGCCGTACACACGGTGGGGTGACTGGCTGGCGATGCTGGCTGCCGCCGCGTTCTGCGGCCTCGTGGGGCTGGGATGGTTCCGACGCCGACGCCCGAGCTGAGCCCGCCCCCCCGACGGCGATGGCCGGGCTGGCTGCGCGCCTTGCCCGTGGTCCTGCTGCTCGTGGCCGTCGTCGGGGCTGCCGTGGGGGTCACGCGGGCCCGTCAGCGGGCGGGCCTGGCAGCGGATGCCGTGCTGCCGGTGACGATCCAGCTGGCCTCCAACGTGGAGGTGAAGTTCAGCGACGTCACGATGCAGGGCCGTCAGAAGGGCGTCCAGCGGTGGCTCATCTCCGCGCCGACGGTGTCGCTCAGCAAGGACAGCCGCTACACGTACTTCGAGCCCCAGCCCAGGGGACGCTTCCTCAACCTCAAGGACTGGAAGGCCCGAGACGAGGCGCCCCCCGACAAGGTGCGCAGCCTCGACTGGCGGGCCGACCGCGCGCAGTTCGATTCGTTCTCCGATGACCTGGAGATGACCGGCAGCGTCGTCATCACCACGGACGACAAGGACGTCATCAAGACGGAGAAGATGACCTACAGGGCGCGCACCAAGCGGGTTGAGATGCCGAAAAAGGTGGAGATCAAGATGACGGATGGCACCGAGGCGCGGGCCGACTCGCTCGAGGCCAACTCGGACGCCGAGGTGTTCGAACTCAAGGGGCATGTGGACTTCAAGGCCCCGACGGGGGAAGAGGAGAAGCTGTGAGGCCCCTGCGACAGGTCTGGGTCAGCGTGGTGGCAACGGCCGCGCTGCTGGCGACGGGACCCTCGGGATGGGCAGCGGAGCCCTCACCGGCCGCCAGCCCCGCCGGCCCCTCGTCCGTCGCACCGCCCTCCCTGCCGCCGCCCCCCGCGCAGCCGGGGGGCGGCCGGAGCAACACGGCCCCGCTGGCGTCGCCGAAGGCCCCGGAGGGGGGCCGCCTGCCGCCTCCCTCGGCCCGCCGCAAGGGCGTCGGGGGGAAGCCTGCTCGTGGCAAGACGCCCGCAGGCAAGCCCTCCAAGGGAGGGCCCCAGGGCCGGGCGCCAGGAGGCAAGCCCTCCAAGGCCAAGGGCGAGCGCGCTGGCAAGGCGAAGGACGAGCGGATCCACCTCACGTCCGACTACCTCAAGTACGACCGCAAGGCCCGCCGAGCGCTCGCCTCCGGGAAGGTGAAAATCGTGCAGGAGGACACCGTCATCCGCACGGAGGAGGTTCAGTTCGACCAGGCGGCGAAGACCTCCTTCATGAACCAGCCCGTGCAGGTCACGCAACGGGCGAAGGGGGAGCCGGCCACCACCCTCGACGCGAAGCGCATGACGATCTACCACCGTGAGAAGCGCCTCATCGCGGAGGGGGAGGTGCACTTCGTGCGTGCCCGCAACCCCTTGGCAAAGCCAGCGACATCGGCCCAGCGGGACAAGGTCAGCGCCGCCATCAAGAAGGAAGACACCGTCATCACCTCGGACGAGCTGGAGTACTGGACCCAACGAAAGGATGCCCACTTCAAGGGGACCGTCGCCATCGTGAACGGCAAGAAGAAGGCGTGGAGTGACAGCGCGTTCATGGACCGAACCCGGGATGAAACCCGTCTTGAGGGCCACGTCAAGGTGGTTCAGATCAACGGCAACTGGCTGGTGAAGGAAGGCATCGTGAAGGCCGACAAGCCTGACGAGGCTCGGGACGAGGCCCTGCGCGAGCGAGCCACGCTGTGGTGCGACAAGCTCGTCATCGACAACCGCACCAGCGACGCCGTGGCGACGGGCGAGGTCGTCCGCATCGAGCAAAAGGGCAAGATCGCCACGGGCCGGCGGGCCGTCCTCTCGGACCTCAACCACACCATCACGCTGACGGAGAACGTGCGAGTCCAGCAGGCCAATGGCGACTGGCTGACGGCGTCGCGCGCCGTGTTCAACACCCAGACCGAGGTCTTCGAGGCCTTCAGTGGCGGGCAGACCCAGGTCCAGACGGAGTTCGATCCCACCCGCAAGGGCGCGTCGCCGTCGCCCGGGGGCCAGGTGGAGCTCGACGTCGACGTGGAGGGCACCGACCGGTAGCCACGGTCACATCAGGCCAGCGGCGAGGGGCGTAGGATCGGAGACGTCCCGCACCCCTCTGGAGGGTTCCCACCCCATGGCCCAACCTGCCTCGAAAGACGACGCCGTCTCCCGGCTGAAGGCGATCATCGCCAAAGACAGGCAAGAGACCCGGCCCCCGACCTCCGGGCCGCAGGCTCCCGCCGCGAAGGCGTCCTGAGGCCGGCGGGCGCCGGCGTCAGCGCGCCATGATCCAGATCGCGACGAGGCCCCACCCGGCCACCGTGGCGGCCAGCGGCCCGTCTCGCCACACCACCTCCGTGGGGTTCTCCCCACTGGCCCGTTGCTCCACCAGGTACTGGTACCGGAAGAAGCCGAAGATGACGAGCCCCATCGTCAGCGTGAGTTCAGGCCGCACGGTGGCCGTGAACAGGCCGTAGAAAACGATGGCGGCGGTGGCAGACAGCTGGGCGAACCGTTCGAGCAGCGGAAGCGAGTAGCTTCCCAGCACCAAGCGCCCCTCGCCATCCGTGAGGGCGAGTTCCTGCCTGCGCTTGGTGGCGGCGAGGTAGAGCGCCAGGCACAGCGTGGTGTTGGCCATCCAGCTGGAGAGGGGCACCCCGACGGCCAGCGCGCCGCCCCACACGCGGAGCACAAAGCCCGTCGCGATGCAGAACAGGTCGACCACCGGCATGTGCTTGAGCCCCAGGCTATAGGCCACGTTCAGCACCACGTAAGCCGCCAGCGCCGGGGCCAGGGCGGGCAAGGCCACCGCGCCGGCTCCAGCCAGCGCCACCGCGGCCCCGAGCAGCCAGGCGGCCTGCCGCAGCGAGACGGTGCCCGCGGCCAGCGGCCGGGTGTGTCGCTTGGTCGGGTGCTGCCGGTCGCGAGGGGCGTCGCGCATGTCGTTGAGGATGTAGACCGCCGAGGAGGCCGCACAGAAGAGCACCAGGCCAAGCGCGGCGGCCTCAAGCGCCCCGGGCCGTGTGAAGGCGCTGGCGAACACCAGCGGGGCAAGCACGAACGCGTTCTTGATCCACTGACGGGGGCGCAGCAGGGCCACCAGCGCGCGCCAGCCACGGGGCGCGACGGGGGCCACGGCCGCAGGCACCACCCGCGTCTCCATCTCAGAGCCTCGTCCGCTCGAACAGGGGGCCAGGAAGCGCCCGGATCAGCAGCATCACCCACCGCC
>JAYKHL010000195.1:0-50956 GCA_035284865.1 Candidatus Sericytochromatia bacterium
AGCGAGGTGGCTTTGCTCACCGTCAACCCTCCTTCCCGCTCGCGGGGAGCGCATCAGGCTGCCCGCGAGCCGGCCGCCTTTCGTCCCTGGCGCGTCTCGCGGTATGATCGCCCGGCTTCGTTGCAGCCTCAGGAGGCGCCTTGACACCGTCCGATCTCGCACCCCCCGTTGCATCCGGCGAGTGGCTCGCCCGGC
Organism: Candidatus Sericytochromatia bacterium; assembly: GCA_035284865.1. GTDB lineage: Bacteria > Cyanobacteriota > Sericytochromatia > S15B-MN24 > JAQBPE01 > JAYKHL01. Next base: position 196 of record JAYKHL010000195.1, read on the forward strand.
AGACCCGGGCGCCGCTTTTCGAGGCCATGCGTGACTATGCGCGCAAGGATATGTCCGCGTTCCACACCCCGGGCCACAAGCAGGGCCGTGGGGCTGATCCGGAGTTTCGGGCCCTGGTCGGCGACGCCATGCTGCGCATCGATCTGTGCGAGCTTCCCGAGGTGGACAACCTCCACGACCCCGACGGCGTCATCAAGGAAGCCCAGGAACTGGCGGCCGAGGCCTACGGGGCGGAACACAGCTTCTTCCTGGTGAACGGCTCGACCACCGGCAACAACGTCATGGTGATGACGGTCTGCGACCCTGGTGACCGCATCATCCTCCCCCGCAACGCCCACAAGTCGATGCTGGGGGGCACCATCCTGTCCGGTGCGCGCCCTTGTTGGGTGCGTCCGACGTGGGATGAGGACCTCTGCGTGGCGCATGGCGTCACGCCGGAGGAGGTGGAGGAGGCCCTGGGGACCTACCCGGACGCCAAGGGGGTCTGCCTGGTCCATCCCACCTACTTCGGAGGCGTCGCGGATCTGCGGCGCATCGCGGACATCTGCCACGCGCATGGCAAGCCGTTGCTGGTGGATGAGGCGCACGGTCCCCACTTTCATTTCCACGACGCCCTGCCGGTCTCGGCCCTCGAGGCGGGGGCCGACATGGTCGTCCAGTCGACGCACAAGATCATCTCGGGCATGACGCAGGCCTCCATGCTCCACGTCCAGGGCTCGCGGGTGAACGTCAACCGGGTGCGCAACGTGCTCCAGCTCATTCAGAGCACGAGCCCGAATTATGTCCTGATGGCCTCCCTCGACACGGCCCGCCGTCAGATGGCGACGGCCGGCCGCGAGCTGCTGGGGCAGGCGGTCCACCTGGCCGAGGAGGCCCGCGCCCGGCTCAACGCCTTGCCGGGAGTCTACGTCTTTGGCCGGGACCGCTGCGGTCCCGGTGGGCTGCATGATCTGGACGTCACGAAGCTCACCATCAACGTCACCGGGTTGGGCATGACGGGCTTCATGGCGCTTGACGTGCTGAACGCCGAGTTCAACATCCAGTCCGAGATGGCCACGCTGCACAACGTGCTGCTCATCGTGACACTGGGCAACGACCAGCGGGACCTCGACCGCGTCGTGACGGCCTTCGGCGTGCTGTCTGAGCGGGCTCGCCGGTGGGGCACGCTGGGCACGAGCGCGTTGCCAACCTCCCTGCCCATGCCGTCCGGGTTGCCTGACGCCCAGCTCACGCCGCGGGAGGCCTTCTTTGCCCAGACCGAGGTCGTCCCCTTCGACACCTCCACCGGCCGGGTGTGCGCGGAGTTCGTCGCGCCATATCCCCCGGGCATCCCCATCCTGGCCCCCGGGGAGGTGATCTCGGCCGAGGCCATCGAGTACCTGAAGGTGGTGCATCAGATGGGCGGCTTCATCAACGGGCCTGAAGACGTCCGGTTGCGGACCATCAAGGTGGTGGCCGGGTCCGGTGCCCGGGGGTGAGTGGTTTTGAAACCTCGTGGCCCGAGGCTGCGGCAAGGCGTGCTATCGTAGAGCCGGATCGGCCATCCGCCGGGCCTCGCGTCGGGCGGGGACGCAGTTGTCGCGGTCCGAGGGCGCGTGCGGCGCGTGGGTGTGGGGTGGGCGCCGGGCAAGCCCGGGGCCGTGAGGGAGGCCGTGTCGGTGGCAGGTGACATCCGGATCCACGAGCAGCGCGTGACGGACAACCAGGAGCAGTTGCTGGAAGTCCTGCCGGCTCGCCTGGTCTCCCTCTTGCGGCAGCAGGAGGGCCTCGAGGGGCTCATCGAGATCGTGATGGACCTCGGCCGTATCCCCGAGGCCCGGTTTCCGGGCCGCTGGGTCTACCTGGGTGACCAGCCCACCAGCCAGGAGGACATCGACCATGCGGTGTCCCGCGTGGGGGCCTTCTCCGGGGACAACCGGGCCGGCATCGAGCGCACGTTGCATCGCATCAGCGCCATCCGCAACCGGCAGGGCAAGATCATCGGGCTCACCAGCCGGGTGGGGCGGGCCATCTTGGGCACCGTCGATATGATCCGCGACCTCGTGGAGTCGGGGCGCTCCATCCTCATCATGGGGCGACCGGGGGTGGGCAAGACCACCAAGCTGCGCGAGATCGCCCGCGTGCTCGCGGATGAGCTGAACAAACGCGTGATCGTGATCGACACCAGCAACGAGATCGCAGGCGACGGCGACATCCCGCATCCGGCCATCGGGCGCTCCCGCCGGATGCAGGTGGCGACCCCCGAGGCCCAGGAAGGCGTGATGATCGAGGCCGTCGAGAACCACATGCCCGAGGTCATCGTCATCGATGAGATCGGCACCGAGAAAGAGGCCTACGCCGCCCGCACGATCGCGGAGCGCGGCGTCCAGCTGATCGGCACCGCGCACGGGAACTCCCTCGAGAACCTGCTGATGAACCCGACCCTCTCCGACCTCGTGGGTGGCATCCAGTCCGTCACCCTGTCCGATGAGGAGGCCCGCCGCCGCGGCACGCAGAAGACGATCCTGGAGCGGAAGGCGCCCCCGACCTTCGACATCGCCATCGAGCTGCAGGATCGCGATCGCCTCGCCATCCACCTCGACGTTGCCGAGGTGGTGGACCAGCTGCTAAGGGGGTACGTGCCCCAGCCCGAGATCCGGGCCCTGGATGAGCAGGGCCAGGTCAAGGTGTTGCGGGAGACGGCCTACCAGCCCGAGGATCGCACCCAGCGAGACGAGCCGGATGCCGCGGGCAAGATGCGCATCTACCCCTATGCCGTCAGCCGCAGCCAGCTCGAGCGGGTGATCCGCACGCTGCGCCTTCCGGCGGTGGTGACGAAGAACGTCGCGGATGCGGACGTCGTGCTCGTGCTCAAGAGCTACGCGCGCAACGGCGGGCAGGTGTTCGAGCAGGCCCAGCGCAAGAACATTCCCGTCTACGTGGTCAAGGCCAACACCATCCCGCAGATCCAGAAGTCCCTGCGGGAGGTCATGCACCTCGACCAGACGCCCGGCCAGGGCGCCCTGACGGGCCCCTTGCCGAGGCTGCCGGAGGCCGGCGGCGGGGTCACGGATGCCCTGAGCGAGGAGGAGGAAGAGGCCCTGCAGGAGACGCAGGCCGCCATCGAGTCCGTGCTGTCTCGCTCGGAGCCCGCCGAGCTGAACCCGGCCTCGCCCAAAATCCGGCGCATTCAGCATGACATGGTGGAACGCTACAACCTCCGGTCGGAATCCTATGGCGAGGAGCCCAACCGTCGCCTGCGCATCTTCCCGAACTGAGATGGCGCGCTTCATCACGCTGGAAGGGCCCGAGGGGGCCGGCAAGAGCACCCAGCTGCCGCAGCTTGCGAAGTGGCTCGAGGTGGCTGGCCACGCGGTGGTGGCCACCAAGAACCCGGGCGGCACGCCCATCGGGGGCCAGCTGCGCGAGGTCCTGCTCAAGCCCGCGAACCAGGACCTGAACCCGCTGGCGGAGCTGCTGCTGTATGCCGCGGACCGGGCCCAGCACGTGGAGGAACTGGTGCGGCCAGCGCTCGCGCAGGGCAGCATCGTGCTGTGCGATCGCTACACCGACTCGACGTTGGCCTACCAGGGCTATGGCCGCGGGCTCGACCTGGCGCTCATTGCCCAGCTGAACACGATCGCCACGCGGGGGCTGCGACCTGACCTGACCTTGCTGCTGGATCTGCCGCCCGCAGAGGGGTTGGCCCGGGTGCGAGCAAGTCGCCGGGTCGACAGGCTGGAGGTGGAGGCCCTGGCGTTCCATGAACGCCTGAGGGCGGGCTACCTGGAGCTGGCCGCGGCGGAGCCGAGGCGATTCGTGGTGGTCGACGCCGCTCAGCCCGCCGACCGGGTGCAGCGCACGCTGCGCGAGGCCCTGGTCGATCGGCTCGGCGTCGGGGAGAGGGTTGCACCGTGAGGCTGGAAAAGCTCTGGATGGCTGCCTTGCTGGTCGCCTGCACCGTGACGGCCGTGGGGGTGTGGACCCGTGGGGCTGCCCCCGCGTCATCGGGGGCCTCGGCCGAGCCACCCAGCCCGCTGGCGGGCTTCCGGGCCGGCAGCCCGGCCATCGCCGTGATCACGGTGGATGGGATGATCCTCGAGGAGGAAGGCGGCGGAGGCTTCGGCGGAGGTGGCAACGCCTCCGCCCGGCAGATGCTCAGGCTGCTGGGCCGCCTGAGGCGGGATCCCCCGAAGGCCCTCATCCTGCGCATCAACAGCCCCGGTGGCTCCGCTGCTGCCTCCCAGGCCATCCATGACGAGATCTTGCGCCTGAAGCGGGACAAGCGCGTCAAGGTCGTGGCGGTCATGGGAGACGTCTGCGCCTCAGGCGGCTACATGATAGCCGCCGCGGCGGATCGCATCGTGGCCAACCCGGCGACGCTGACAGGCAGCATCGGGGTCATCATGCACCTGGCAAATTACGAGGGGCTGATGGGCAAGGTCGGCGTGCGCAGCGTGACGATCAAGGCTGGTCGTCTCAAGGACATGGGGGCCCCGGATCGCCTGATGACCCGCGAAGAGCGTCGCATCCTGCAGAGCATCGTGGACGACTCCTACGCGCTGTTCCTGGAGGCCGTGGCCACCGGGCGTGGGTGGCCGGTGGCCCGCGTGCGTCCCCTGGCCGAGGGGCGCATCTACACCGGTCGCCAGGCGAAGGCGGTCGGCCTCGTGGACGAGCTCGGGACCTACGAGGCTGCGGTGGTGGCGGCCCGAAGGCTGGCCGGGCTGCCCGCCTCGGAGCAGCCGGACGAGGTGAATGGGGAGGACTGGCAGCGTCTGTTTCACCTGCTCTCCCAGCGGGCCGACCCGCTGGCGGCGCTCGCAGGGTCTCGCACCGCGCTGCTGTCGGCCGCGTATGACCGCGTGCCGCTGATGGTGCTGGAGTGAGCGGGACGTGAGCGACGTGCCGGTGGGGCCCGCGGAGGCCACGGGCGGCCCGCGAGGGCTCGCCTTGCTGTATGGGGTGCTGTTCGAGCCGGCTGCTGCCTTCGGCGCCTGGGGCTCCGAGCTGCCCCTGGGCCCGGCGCTCGGCGCCCTGCTGCTGGTGGCCTCGCAGCTGGCGCTCGTGGGGGCCAAGGGCTCGCTGGCCTCGCTGGCGCTGGGCTTCGCCGTGTGGGTCGGCTGGCTCTTGCTGGGGTGGCTGGTGCTCGGGAGCGGCCTGTACGTGGTGGCCTCGGTGCTGGGGGGGCGTGGCAACATCCACGGGGTGCTGGCCGGGGTGGCGTTCTCGTTCCTCCCCCTGGTGCTGGTCGGGCCCCTTGTGACGCTGGCCGGCTGGGGGGCTGGTGGCCTTGCCGGGGCCGGACTCGGGATGCTGATGGTGCTGGTCTGGGGCGGGAGGGTGCTGCATGCGGCGGTGGTCGCGACCATGGCGCTCGGGCCTCGCGCCGCGTCGATGGCGCTGGTGGGGGCGGAGCTCGTGCTGGCCGGGGTGCCGCTGACGCTCTACGCGCTGCTGGTCGCCACGTTGCTCTGGTGCTGGGCCTGATCCTGATGCCGGGTGAACCCTCACCCCCGCTGACGCGGACCCTCGGCTGAGGGGAACAGGGCCAACCCTCTCCCCGTGGGAGCAGGGAGCGCCGCGCTCCCGCACCCATGGAGTGCTCCCTTTTTCCCCTGGTCCTTTCCTCCGGGAGAGGGGGGCCGCGGGCCGGGGGAGCGGCTCGGCACCAGGGGCCTGATGGCTCGACCCCAGATCGGCTGGTCATCGATAAATCTTCGTTAAGAGTGTGTTGGTTGGCCTCCCCGCGGGCCCCGCTGCAGCTTGCACGCCGGGTCGCGGAACCCGCCCGTAGCGGCCACCTTCAACATCGGTGAGGCTTAACCAGCCCTTAGGCCTCAGGGGGCAGGGCGTCGGGTGTGTTAAATGGGGGTGAAGTGTCAGAAAACCAGCGTCAACGCGGCTCCTGGCCGGGGTAGGAAGATCTGGGACGGGGCGTCCAGGCGGCGCAAGCCAGCTTCGCCCTCCACCTATAAGTCTGGTACAGGGCCACGCCCTGCACCCTGGCGCCTGGCGGCGCCCCACCCCTGAACCGAAGCGGTCCCTGCGTCACGCGGGGACGTCACAGGAGGTCCCTCATGGCTCCCGAAGTGAACCCGACCCCCAGCCCAACGGTTCGCCAGGCCGCGAACGCGGCTGCGCCCAAGGGCAAGCCCGCGGCAGATGGGGCTGCCCCACCGCCGGCGCCCGCGTCGACGCCTGCGCAGGCCGCGCCCAATCACTTCATGGGGTTCTTCGAGGGGTTCGTGCGGGAAGGCGCCGAGACGGTGGCGGGCCTCTACACGTTGGTGACCACCAACCCGATCACGACGGCGAAGGGCCTCGTGTACATGGCCACCCACCCTGCGCAGGCCGTCCAGGCGATCGTCGAGCCTTACACCACCGCGTACAAGGACGGTCGGTACGGCGAGCTGGCGGGCCGGGTCGGGTTCCAGGCGCTCACCGTCGTGCTGACCTCCGGGGCCCTCTCCAAGTCGGAGAAAGCCACCAAGGTTGCAAAACCCACGGCGACCATGAGCCAGGCAGCCAGCCAGGTCACGGATGACTTCGCGCGCCACCTCGGCACCAAGAAGGCCGCCGCGGAGCTGGCAGGGTCGAGCCTGAAGGGAGCGGCCTACAACAAGAAGCTGGCCTCGCTCGGCGCCAAGTATGCCGAGGACTACGCCGCTCGGCTCGCCAAACGCGGTCTGGCGGACAAGCTTGCCACCAACATCGCAGCCTCGGGCCTCGGTGACGACGCCGTCTCCAAGATCATGGCCGCCGGTGGCAAGAACGTGAGCGCCTCGCAGGCCTACCGCTACACGGCCCAGGCGCTCAAGGCCGGCCTGAAGCCAGAGGCCATCGCAGCGGAGCTCACCAGGTTCGGGGTCAGCAAGACCGCGGCGGCCCAGCTGCCCGTCGCCACCAAGCTGGTGGGGACGCAAGCCGCCAACGCGAGCCTGGTGGCGGGGGCCGCCAACGTGCAGACCGCCGAGGCCATCGCCATGCACGTCAACCGGCTGGAGCGCCTCGCGGCGACCACCACGGACAAGGCCTTGAAGGCTGGCTACGCCGCCCAGCTCGACGCCATGAAGGCTGCGCTGGTCGCCAACCCCCGCACCGGCAAGCTCGTCGAGTCCGCCCTGAAGGGTATCAAGGTCGGGCGCTTCGAGCGTGTGGGCCAGCAGCTCGGCTCCGGCGTCGACAACATCGGCCGCGCGGGCGAGAGGATCGGAGAGGCTGGCAAGGCCGTCAAGAACGTGCTGGATGCCCCCAAAACCATCGGCGATTATGCCCGCGTCATCGGCAACGTCCCGGTGGCGGTGGGGGCCGCCCTCGATGCGGCCTACGAGGGCACGGTGGCGACCTTGCGGCGCGGCTTCGAGCTCCTGCCCCGGATCGCCCTGCCGGACGTCTCCTGGAAGACCGTGGCAGCCATCCGCGTCCCCTCGCCGTGGGAGATCCTCACGGCGCCCGTGGCCGTGCCGCTGGGGGCAGCAGGCTGGGCGCTCAAGAACCCCGGCCGTGCCCTGGGTGCGCTGAGCCTGATGGGCACGGCGGGGAACGTCGGCAAGCTGGGAGAGCGCCTGCAGGCGCGCGAGGGCACCGACCACGTCGAGCCTTCGCCGGAGCAGGGCTTCCGCCATTATGAGCTGCGTGACGGCGACACCCTCGAGGAGATTGCCCGTCGCGAGCTGGGGGATCCGGCGCGGTGGGGCGAGATCTACGAGGCCAACAAGGACCTCTTCGACTCGCTCGGCCAGGATGGCGTGATCGCCGTCGGCACCCGCATCCGGCTCCCGGTGGACAAGCCGGGAGGCGAGCCGACGCAGGAGGCCCCCGGGACCGAGGGGCCAGCTCCCGGGGAGCAAGCAGCCGACGGGGCCGCAGCAGCCTACAAGGCCGCGCTGCTCGCCACGCTCGACGCCGAGCTCGCCGGCGTCACCGATCCCGAGGCCAGGAAGGTCCTCACGGCGATGCGTGCCCGGGTTGACGGCATGACGCCAGCCGAGGTGCTGGCGCTGCGACCCAAGCTCGAGGAGCAGGGGATTGTTGTCAACGTCCCCGAGCGCCAGCCAGCCCCCGTGAGGCCCACGCAGGAGCCTCAGAGCCCGCAGCCCCCTGCTGTGCGGGCCCCGGAGGCTGGGCCTGAGGCGCCAGCTGGTCCCACGTCGGAGGCTGCGCCAGCGGCGCCCACTGCGCCGACCTCCCCCGTCAGGCCCCCAGCGGCGCCTGCCCCTTACGTGGTCCGTCCTGGCGACACGCTTTGGGACATCGCGGGGCGGCGGCTCGGCGCTCAGGCGCGCTGGGGAGAGATCGTCGGCAAGAACAGCGAGCGCTACCCCAGCCTCACCGACAACCCGGACCTCATCCAGCCCGGCTGGAAGCTGGATCTCCCCCTGGGAGCTGCCCCGGCGGCGCCGCGGCCGGCCACGCCCGCTGCTCCGCCTGCGCCCACCGCCGGCCCGGCGGCCCCGCCAGCCCCCACCGCCGGCCCGGCAGCCCCGTCAGCCCCCACGACGCCGGGCGCGCCCCCTCCACCTGCCGCCCCTGGGGCCCCGGCGGCGCCGACGGGCGCCCAGCGCGCGGCGATCGTGAAGCAGTTCGGGCTCGCCGACGGCGACGCGAACTTCGAGCGCTTCTGGCAGGAGGTCAGCGGCTACCCGGCCTCGGCCGTCGGGCCCGACACGGGCACGGTGGACGATCGGAAGGGGCTGCAGTCGCTGCTGAAGCGGCTGGGCTACGACGTGGAGGTCACGGGCGACTACTACCAGAACGGGCCCGACGGAAAGCCCCGTCTCGATGCCCAGGGACTCCCGGTGAGCCCCACGGCAGAGGCCGTGATGCGCTTCAAGCGCGTGGCCGGCATCAAGCAGAGCTACCAGGTGCTGGGGGCCGACGGGAAGCCAGTGGCCGACGTCAACGAGTACGTTGACGTGCGAACGCGGGAGGCGATGACCGTGGCGCTGCGGCTGCTGCAGCATCCGGGCCTCCGTCAGCCGGCCACGATGGAGGCCGCCGCCCGGGAGGCGGCCCGGCTCCAGGCCTCGTCGATCGGGCCCGAGGTGGGCAGCCGTGAGGCGCGCCAGCTCGTGCAGCAGTACCTCGACGGGCTTGGCTACCAGGTGCCCGTCAATGGCCAGTTTGACGAGGCAACGCTGGAGGCCATCCTGGACTTCAAGCGCAAGAACGCGATTGCGGCCGGGTTCAAGGATGACGCTGGACAGCCCGTGTACACCCCCTACGTGGATGGACGCACCGCCGATGCGATGCTGACGGCGTTGCGGGCGCAGGCGGGCAAGCAGTAGCAGGCCGGCCAGGGGAAGGGGGCGCCCACGAGCGCCCCCTTCGCACACCGGCAGATGGAGGGGAGCATGCGGCAAGGACTCGTGGGCTTGCTGGCGCTGGTGGGGGTGCTGGTGGGCTGCGCCCATGCCCAGGCGAGGCGGGAGGAGGCGGCCGTGGCGCGCAGGCTGGCCTACATCGACGAGGTGCGTGGGCCTGCCACCATTCCCAGCGGAGCCGCGGCCCGGATGGTGGTGGTGGGGTCGCTGCCGGACCCCTCCTGGGCACTCGCGGGCGTCGAGCAGCGTCGCGAGGGGCGGGTCGTGCGCCTGCTACCGTGGCTCCAGCGCACGACGGAGGAGCCCGTCATCCAGGTGCTGGTGCCCTTCGAACACGAGGTGATGCTGGGCGTGCTGCCACCGGGCCGCTGGGAGGTGCAGGTGGTGGGCTTCGGCGACGCCCTCGCGACGGCCGCCCTCGAGGTCACGCCCTGAGGGTCGTGGCTGCGGCCTGGCGGTCCCGCAGGGCGAGGTGGACCAGCAACAGGGACACGTCGGCCGGTGTCACCCCCCCCACCCGGCTCGCCTGCCCGACCGTCCGTGGGCGGATGCGGGACAGCTTGTCCTGGGCCTCGCGCGACAGGCCTCGGATGGCGTGGTAGTCCGTGTCCGGCTCGAGGGGACGATCCTCCAGCTGGCGCTCCCGCGCGATGGCCGCCTGCTGCCGGCGAATGTAGCCCTCGTACTTCACCTCGACCGCAAGCTGGGAGCCCACGCTGTCGGGCCAGGCGGGGGCCTGGCTCCCGAGCGCCTCACGCAGCGCGGCCATCGACACGGGGGGCCGCCGCAGCAGCTCCTCGCAGGTCTGGACGCGCTCGATGGCCTCGCCCGTGCGTGCCGTCAGGCCCGTCGCCTCCGGGGTGCCCGGCCGCACCCGCGTGGCGCGCAGCCAGGTCAGGCCCTCGGCGATCGCCTCTCGCTTGGCCGTGAAGCGGGCCCAACGGCCGTCTGTGATCAGCCCCAGCTCCCGTCCGAGGGGCGTGAGACGCTGGTCCGCGTTGTCCTGGCGTAGCACCAGGCGGTGCTCCGAGCGGGACGTCAGCATGCGGTAGGGATCGCGGATGTCCTTGGTCACCAGGTCGTCGATCAGCGTGCCGATGTAGGAGCTGGCGCGCGGCAGCACGAAGGGGGCCCGGGCCAGGGCCCAGTGCGCCGCGTTGATCCCCGCCACGAGCCCCTGAGCCGCTGCCTCCTCGTAGCCCGAGGTGCCGTTGAGCTGGCCGGCGGTGAACATCCCCGGCACCGCCTTGGCCATCAGCGTGGCCTGCAGCTGGGTGGCGGGCAAGCAGTCATACTCCACGGCGTAGCCGTACCGGACGATGCGGGCTTGCTCCAGCCCTGGCATGGTGCGGACGAATGCCTCTTGCACGTCCTCCGGCAGGCTCGTGGAGCAGCCCTGCAGGTACATCACGTCCTGCAGAAGGGTCTCCGGCTCGATGAACGCAGGGTGGGACTCCTTGTCCCGGAAGCGCATGACCTTGTCCTCGATGGAGGGGCAGTAGCGCGGCCCGACGCCGTGGATGTCGCCGCTGTAGATCGGAGAGCGGTGCAGGTTCGCCAGGATCACCGCATGGGTCTCCGGCGTCGTTCGGGTCAGCCAGCAGGACAGTCGGGGCAGGGGCGGGGCCTGGTTTGCGGCTGCCGGGTCCAGGCAAAACGGGGGAGGCGCCTCGTCGCCGCGCTCCTCGACGAGCCGGGTGTAGTCGATGGAGTCCGCAGCCAGGCGCGGGGGGGTCCCGGTCTTGAGGCGGTGCAGCTCGAAGCCCAGCGCCCGGAGGCTGTCGGAGAAGCGCTCTGCTGAAGGCTCTCCGAACCGTCCCGCCACCACCCGCCGCTCGCCGGTGTGGCAGACGCCGCGCAGAAAGGTGCCCGTGGTGATGACCACCGCCCGGGCCCACAGCCGCTCGCCGGCAGCCGTCTCGAGCTCCAGCAGCCCGCCCGGCCGCAGCCGCAGTCCCTCCACCAGGCCCGCCGCGAGCGTCAGGCCCGGCTGGGCCTGACAGGCCTCCGTCATGTAGGCGCTGTAGCGGGCCTTGTCGGACTGGGCGCGCAGGGCCTGGACGGCGGGGCCCTTGGACTCGTTCAGCATCCGTACCTGCAGCGACGTCGCGTCCGCCGCCCGCCCCATCTCGCCCCCCAGCGCGTCGATCTCGCGCACGAGGTGCCCCTTGGCCGGGCCCCCGATGGCCGGGTTGCAGGGCATGGTGGCGATGGCCCCCAGGTCGAGCGTGACGAGCAGGGTGTCCGCCCCGAGTCGGGCGGAGGCGAGGGCTGCCTCGACGCCGGCGTGCCCCGCCCCCACCACGATCACGTCCCGGATACGCCCCGTCATGGCCCCTCCAAGCTTGGCTTGCTGGCTGAATTTTAGCAGAAGTGGCCGGCCCGGGTGCCGCCGCTTCGTGGCACGTCCGCGGGGAATTTCTGAGGCGACCTAGCAAGATCCAGGTTAAGTTGGCTATAAGGACCAAGTAATGGACCATTAAAACCCTCGCTCGTCCGCCCCAGCGCCTCCGGCGCCGACAAGGAGTCTCTCCCTGATGAACCGCAACCTGTCTCTGGCGCTGGCTGCCAGCGTTCTGGTCACCACCACCGCCGGCTGTGCCGCCTCCTTGACCCCGATGGCTGCCGGTGCGCGGTCCGATGGCCAGCTGCTGGTGGCAGGCAAGCCGATCCCGGGCCGCTACATCGTCAAGATGAGGCCGGGCCAGACGCTCCGCATGCGGCAGGGCAGCGGCGTGAAGGCTGAAAAGGCCATCGCCAGCCTGAACGTCTATGGCGTCGAGGCGCCCGCGGGTCGCTCTGCCACCGATCTCAAGAAGGAGTTCGGGCCTGGCGTCGAGTACATCGAACCCGACGTCACCATCACGCTGGCCGACGACGTCAAGACGCTCTCCTCGGGGTTCTCGGCCAGGACGGAGGCCCCCAAGGAGACCTTCAACGACCCCATGGCGGGCGAGCAGTGGGCCATTGGCAAGACCCAGCAGGCCGAAGCCCTCGCGGCCACCCGGGGGGGCTCCGCTGACGTCGTCGTCGCCATTGTCGACACGGGCGTGGACCTGAAGCACCCGGACCTCAAGGGCAAGCTCGTCAAGGGCTACAACGCCACGGGTGTCGGTGGCCTGTTCGGGCTCGGGAGCCCGGCCGACGACAACGGCCACGGCACCCACTGCGCTGGCATCGCAGCGGCCATCACGAACAACGGTGTCGGGATCGTCGGCATGGCGGCCAACTGCAAGGTCATGCCCGTTCGGGTCCTTGCCGGCCCCGGGGCCGGCTCGCTGCTCTCGGTGGCCAAGGGCATCACCTGGGCTGCCGATCACGGCGCCGACGTCATCAGCCTGAGCCTCGGAGGCGCCGGCACCATGAAGTCGCTCGGAGACGCCGTGGCGCACGCGCTGAAGAAGAACACGGTCGTGGTGGCCGCTATGGGCAACAGCGGGCATCAGGGCAACCCGATTTCCTACCCGGCGGCGTACCCGGGTGTCATCTCGGTGGGCGCCACCGACTCGGAGGACAAGATTGGCATGTTCTCCTCGTTCAACAAGTACTGCTCGGTCAGCGCGCCGGGGGTGAAGATCTGGGCCACGACCCCGACGTATGACGTGTGGCTCACGAAGAATTCCGGCGGCCGGATCACCAAGGAGTACTCCTTCATGACCGGCACCTCGATGGCGACGCCCCTGGTCGCTGGCCTCGCTGGCCTGATCCGGTCGGTCCACCCGAAGATGCCGCCTGCGCAGGTCAAGGCCCTGCTCGAGAAGACGGCCGACAAGACCCCGGACATGAACGGGGCGGCGTGGAACGAGAAGTTCGGCTTCGGGCGCATCAACGCCTACAAGGCGGTGACGGCGGGCCGCTGAGGCCAACATGTGGGGGCCCCGGCCGTCAGGCCGGGGCCCCTTTGCTGTCGCCCCAGGCCTGCTTGCAGCCCCTCCTTCAACAGGCTACAATGCGCCCCCATGCCGTGTTTGCCCGGGGCCTCCGCCGCCAACTTGCGCCGTGCCGGGTGGGCCCGCCGGGCCTGCTGGGCGGTGGCGCTGGTGGTGCTCGGAGGGCTGGAGCCGGCGGTCGCTGCTGGCGGAGGGGCCGAGGGCCTTCAACGGGCGATCCGGGAGGCGAGGGGCCGCCTGAGCGCCCTTGAGGGGCGGCTGGCCGAGGCTCGCGCCAGCTACCTGGATGTCCCCACCCAGCGCGCCGGCGTGGCCGTGTCCCTCTCGCGGATGGCCCTCGACACGGCGGGGCTGCTGCTCGCCACCGAGCCGGGACAGCAGGAGGCCCGGGTGTGGGTGGGGCGGGGCGAGCGGTACCTGCGAGAGGCAGCCATGTGCCTTGTGCCATCCCGTGGCACGGAGGTGCGCGGAATGCTGATCGACGCCTCGAGCCTGCCGCGCACCGAGGCCGGGGTCGTCGGGCTGGTGGCCCAGCTGGGGCGGGCTCACTTCAACTTGCTGGTGCCGGAGGTGTTGCGGCGCGGCTATGCCATTTATGGCAGCGGGCTCACGGAGCGCGACCCCGAGTTTCAGGGGCGGCCGGACCTGCTCCGCGTGCTGATCCGGGAAGCGCATCGCCACGGCATGGAGGTGCATCCCTGGATCTGGACGTTGCGGGTCCGCTCGCCCGGCTACGGCAACCCGGTCCTGGGGCGCCTGCCGGGGCTCGCTGCGCGCGCCGATGGCAAGGAACCTCGCTTCCTGAGTGCCGCCCATCCGGATGCGCGGGAGTACGTCTATGCCCTGGTGGAAGAGCTGGCCGATCGGTACGACGTGGACGGGCTGCTGCTCGACTACATTCGCTACGATGAGGAGGTCCCTGAGGACGACGTGAGCCGGACCCGCTTCTCGCTGGCCTACCGGGCCCGGCATGGCACGTTGCCGCCAGCCGTGATCCCTCCCGGCTCCCCGTTGCACGACGAGTGGCAGCTGTGGCGTGAGCAGCAGGTGCACCTCACGGTGCGCGAGCTGGCGCAGCAGCTCCGCAGCCGCCACCCTCGCTTCCCGATCGCCGCGGCCGTCTTCCGCGGCGAGGGCTACGCGCGTCGGCGCAAGCTCCAGCACTGGCGCCACTGGGCAGACAACGCGTGGATCGACTGGCCGGCTCCCATGCTTTACACGGCGAGGCGCGACGAGCTCTCGCGCTGGCTGGGCTGGGAGACGGATCGGCACACCCGAAGCCATATGATCGTGCCGATCCTGGGCGTCCACCGCTTCACCTCGCCCGACAACCTGGTGGAGCAGTGGCAGCAGCTGCAGGCCGAGCAGGTGCCCGGTGGGATGGTCTTTGCGCTGGGCCACTTCGACCTCGCCCAGCTGGACGACCTCCGGGCGGGCCCGTTCCGGGAGCCCGCCACCCTGCCGCATCGAAACCTGATTCGCGCCACGCGCAAGACGCTGGCGCAGGCGGCCTGGTACCTGGGGCAGGTGCACGCCCAGGCCGACTTCGAGACGGCGGCCTCCGCCGACATGCTACGCCGCGAGCTGTCCGCGGTCATGGTCCACCTGCCCCTTGGGGAGACGCCCTACCGGCAGAACGGGGCCTTGTTGATGCGGCTTGCCAGCCTTGAGGCGCTGGCTGAGGCCGCGCCCATGCCGGCAGGGGTCCGGCGCGAGCTGCGTCACCGCCTTCGCTACGCTGCGGCCCTGGTGAAGGCCAACCAGTTTCGGCTCGACCGCACCCGCTACGTTCCCCCCAGCCGTCCGCCGCAGGCTGCGGCTCAGGCGCGCGCCACCCTCGCAGGCGGTTGAGCCGTGCCCACGCTGATGCTGGGGGGGCGTCCGGTGGAGGGGAAGCTGCTCGTTTTCGACAAGGACGGGGTGCTGCTGGACTTCCACGCCTTCTGGGTGGCGCTGTCGCGCGCACGCGCTGCCACCATTGCCCGCCTGGCCGGCGCCGAGGACTGGGCTGCCCCCTTGCTGGACGGCTGGGGCGTGGGCCGGACAGGGCGGGTTTCACCCACGGGGGTGCTGGCGACCGGGACCCGCATCGAGGCCTGCCTGGTGGCGGCAACCTGGTTGCACCACGCGGGGTTGCCCTGGACTCAGGCGCGCGAGCTGGCGGCCGAGGGCTTTGCCGTGGCGGAGGTGGAGGCCGGCCCTGGGCTGCGTGGGCGTGCCCTGCCGGGCACCGTCACCGCCCTGGGGGCCCTGCGCAGCGCCGGCTGGCGGCTGGCCGTGGCAACGACGGATCGCACGGACGCCGCCTCGGCGTTCCTGTCGGAGCTGGGCCTGCGGGAGGCATTCGTCAGCGTGGTGGGAGGCGATCGCGTGCCGACCGCCAAGCCTGATCCCGCCATGTTCCTGCTGGCTTGCGAGGAGGCCGGGGTGGCACCGGGGGACGCCTTGATGGTGGGCGACACGGATGTCGACCTGCGCATGGGGAGGCGGGCTGGCGCGCGGGCCACGATCGGCGTGCTGTCGGGCGTGGGCACCACCGAGCTGCTGGCGCCGCTGGCCGATCTTGTGCTGCCGGACGTGGCTGCCCTGGCCGCCCTGCTGGACTGCTAGAGTACCGATCAAGCCATGAGCGCGCGTGGATGGCGACGTCCCTGGGCGTTAGAGCGAGCCAGCCGCCGGGTGAAGACTTGATTGGTGCTCCAGGCCGGCTGGCCAGCTGCCACCACCGGCCCCTCCGGCTCAGAACCGGAGCCGGACGCCCATCCACTCCAGCCCCAGCTCCGTCAGCGGCCAGCGCGGCATGACGGTGAGCTCGAGCAGCCCCAGGCGGTAGGCGAGCTCTGGCGAGAGCAGCACGGACTGGCCGCCGGGCGTCGCGATGTTGGTGTCGTAAGCCTGCACGCCCAGCCGGACGATCAGCCCACCCTCCACCATCAGCGTGGTCAGCAGGCCTGCTTGCCAGCCCCACGCCGGCTCGATGTCCGGCTGACCGGCGACGAGCTCTCGAATGCTGGTGGCGGCCCCCGTGAAGGCAATGCCGATCCCCGTCCGCTGCTCGTCAACCAGCCTGAGCACACCCCTGTACTGCCAGCTGCGCGGCTGGGTGACGTGATCCACGCTGACCCCGAGGCTCAGCGGTGCCACGATGGCGAAGTCCATCGCCCCGGGGCCACCCCACCCATAGGTGAGGGCGAGTTCCTTGTCATGGAAATCCGCCTTGCCTTCCCGGAAGGGGGGGTGGGCCGGGTTTCGCGCCTCAGCCGCGCCCGGTGCGCCGAGCAGCGTGGTGGCTGCCACGCCGAGGGCGAGCAAGCCAGGGCCAGGAACAAGCCGTGCTGGACTCCGCATCGTCGTATGTTACCCCGTCGGCGGGGGGGCTGCCAATTGTCGCCATCGCCCCTGCGGGCGCCTGCCCCGTCATCGCTGACCACGCGGACTGGCTTCCAGTGGCGCAAGGTGCGGCCCGCCGTCGCGCCCACGGGGTGAAGCCGACCACCGCGTCCCTCGCGGTCTCGAGGGCGGGCCTCAGGCCGGCTGGAGGGCGATCGCGGCCCCGAGAGACGGCCTGCATCACGGTACCACTGGCCCGACGGGTGGTATGTAGGAGGGGGGTCGCTGCTGGCCCGGGAGCCCCAGATGCCCTTTCGTTACTCGTTGCAGCGGGTGCTCGACCTGGTCGACCGCAAGGAGAGGGAGGTCGACGCCAAGGTGATGGCCGCTGCCTCTGCCCGAGACCAGGAGCTCGCCAGGCTCGCCGACCTCGAGTTCCGACGAACGGCAGCCCAGAAAGGCCTCAATGGCCAGCTCCAAGCGGGCCCTGCGGCCGATGTGGCTGCGGCGAACGACTACATCCAGTTCCTGGGCCAGCGTCTGGGCCAGCAGCAGCGGGCCCTGGCCGCCGCGGAGGACAGCCTGAAGCAGATCCAGGAGCTCCAACAGGCGGTGCGGCGGGAGCGTCGCAAGCTCGAGAAGCACCGGGAGATGAAGCGGGACGAGTGGAGCGCCGAGGAGCGCCGGCGCGAGGCCCGACGCATCGACGAGATGGCTGGAGGCATCTTCATGAAGCGGCGCTTTGCGGCGGAGGAGGAGCAGGCGGAGGTGCTCGAGCGGCTGGAGAAGCTGGAGAAGCTCAGGCAGCTGCGGGAGCTTCGAGAACGTCGCGACAAGGAGAGCCGCTGGTGAACCTTCCCGCGTATGGGCTGATGTTGCCCCTCGAGCGCCCCGGTCCCTCCTTGCAGGCCCCCGGCCCGCAGCCCTCCGAGGCGTCCGGGGGGGCCGAGCGCCGGGGCGACCGGGGGCAGGCATTCGATCAAGCCCTCGAGCAGCAGCTCGGGCGGGCAGGCGGCCCGGCAGCCGGGCGGGCGGGGGGCGCCCGGCCGCGCCGGGCGCCCGGGGAGGCGCTGCCGGCGGGCGCCCTTGGCGGAGTTTCGGCGTCCTGGAGCCTGCCGACAGCCCTGGAGGACAGCCTGCCCCTCAGCCCGCTCGGGGTCCTGCTACGCCCCCGGGAGGCCGCAACGCACGAAGAGGAGCCGCTGCTGACGTCCCTCGACCCCGGGTGGCAGGGGGCGCCCGTCTGGCTGCCTCTGCCCCCCGGGGCCCCGCCACCGGCTGAGGAAGGGCTCACCGCAGTCCCGGTGGCGGAGTTGCCGAGGGCCGTGCTGGGGCACGTCCGCTGGACGGTCGAGCGGCAGCAGCCCCTCACCCAGCTGGAGTTTCACCTGGCGCCGCCCGCGCTCGGCCCCGTGCACCTCCAGGTCTCCTACACGGAGGGGGTCGTCGGGGTTCAACTGACGGCCCTTTCCTTGCTGGCGCGGCAGAGCCTGGAAGCCCAGGCGGGTCAGATCCACGCGATCTTGCAGGCCGCCAACCTGACGCCCGGCCAGGTCCGCATCGTGGCCCCGGCGGCGGGGCGTGGCGGAGCCTCCGGAGGGAGCCTGCGTCAGGAACCCGGCGGGCTCGGGGCCGGGCTGCCTGGCCGCCGGCGCCAGCCCGGGGCCTCGAACGAGGCCATTCGCCAGGCCTGACGGCCAGCCTCAGGCCTCGGACTCCACATCCTCGTGCGGCGCCAGCGTGGGGCGCTGCCTCGACTCGTCCGCGCCACAGTGGCTGCACGGCTGAGGCGCGCCCCCTCGCCGCACCACGCCACAGCCCTGGCAGGCCGTCAGCGTGGTCCTGGCCGCCAGGATCGAGGCCCCGGCTCGCAGCCCTGCCTCCAGCCAGCTGGGAGGGCCATCCTCCTCTGCTGGTCGGGGCGCCTCCCCGGAGACGAGCGCCCCCCCCGCCAGCAGCGCGCCGCAGCCGAGGAGCCCCGCGTCGTGTGCCTGCCCGTTCGCCTCGCTGGCCCCGGGCCACGGCAGCCCGGCCCCATAGGCCCGCTGGTCCGTCACGCCACGGATGATGCCGAACTCGCGACGGTCAAGTCGGCTGAACCGTTCGGCGGCCGCGGGAGCCGCCATGGCCTGCCAGTCCACGGTCAGCCCTAATTGGGCGGAAACCTCCGCACCACGCTGGGTAGCCTGCTTGAAAAGGTTGAAAGCTTCGGCCTGAGCTGAGGGGGAGACCTCCAGGGCGCTGCCGCCAAGCACCACGAGCATTTCAGAAAAACCAACAAGGTTGAGGGCCACGCGTGGCGTGGCCGCCACGTCCCCCAGGGAGCCTTGCTCCCGGGACGTTCTGCCGGGGAGCAAGGCCCCCGCCAGCAAGGGGAAGTCGCGCGCGGGGCGACGCAGCAGGGCGTCCCTGCGGCGCGATAGCTCCTGAACGGCCTCGTCGACGAGGTGGCCGAGGAGGGTGTTGGTTTCAAAACCCTCCCGTCTTGCTCTGAGCACCACACGGGGCAGGTTGAGGGACAGCCTGGCCACCAGCCCGAGCCCTCCCCCGTCTGGCAAGCTGGGAGCCAGCCTGGCCGCGTGTCCGACCAGGGACACGCCTGGCTCGTCGTGCAAGAAGGTCACTGCCGGCGTGAGCCGGGCGACCCGAAGTGCTTGCTGGGTCAGGTCGAAGTTCGGGTCGCCGGGTTGCATGTTGATGCCTGGACGAAGGCCGTACACCACGTGGGGGTGGAGCGTCACCTCGCCACGCTCCACCGTCGCTTCCAGGGCGTGCAGCAGGGCCGTCGTGACGAGGCGCGCGAGGTGTCCGGTGTCACCCCCCACGTGGAGGGAGGCCCGTGGGGCGCCGAAGGAAGCGGTGTTGAGGTTGAACAGCAGTGACTCCACCGCCTCTGCCAGGGCTTCGACCGTGGTGTCTGCCGGCACCAGGTGCGCCCACGCTGTGTCGAATGCCGGCACCGAGGTGCCACCGTGAACCTCAGCCTGGTAGGCCCCCAGCACCACGGACGTCAGCGCCGCCAACGCGCTGGCCTTCCGGGCAGGCCTGAGGAAGCCCCTGCCATACGCGAACCCCTGCTCGAGCAGGTGACGCAGCGGCACCACGGCGCTGTGCGGCGTCTGGTCGTAGCGACTCAGGCCGTGGATGTGCCAGTCTCCTCTGGCGTGGGCCTCGGCGGCCCCCTCGTCCAGCACGCGACGCAGGTAGAACTCGCGGCAGGCGGCCTCCCCGATCGCCTGGTGTCTGTCGCCGCCGTGAGGCCCCGGCCCTGGGCGGGCGGGGGCGGTCAGGAGGTCCCCCACGGTTTCCATGAGCTCGGACTTGCCCTCCCTGATCCTGCTGCGACGCGCCCGATAGAGGATGAAGGCCTTGGCCGTCCGCGCGTGGCCGTGCTCGATCAGGACCTTCTCAATCACGTCCTGCACCCGCTCCACGGAAGGAACGACCTCCCCGACCGCGGCCGCCAGGGCCTCGGCCACCCGGTCGGCCAGGTCCTCTGCCAGCTGGTAGTCGCTGCCTTGCACGGACTGCGCGGCCTTCATGATGGCCGCGACGATCTTGCCCCGATCGAAGGCCACGATCCGACCGTCGCGTTTCTCCACTTCCTGCACACCCTGCGCCGTCATCGCCATGTTTGAGGGTCCCTTCCAAAAAAGGTCAACATCTGTCGGGTCAAGCACCACGCGGCACACCCTTGCTCGGTCGGGAGCCGGCGGCGCGTCAGTGTGCATCGCGCACATCCACGCGGTGACGTAACTCGCCATGATGTCGCCGGATCAGGCATCTTCATTTGTCCCGCGACTCCATCATAATCGGAGGAGGCGCGCAGCGGCAGGGTCCTCCCAACCTGGCCGATCTCAGTTCATCCAGCCTGGTGCGCCGGTCCAGGAGCCGACCACAATGATGCAAGCTCGCTTTCTGTTGCGTCCTGTCCTCACCTTTGGCCTCGTGGCCGCCCTGGTGGTTTCCTCCCAACCCCTGGGCGTGCAGGCGGCAGAGCCGGTGGGCGTTGCCGTGGGCGCCGCCGCCTGGGAGGCTGCCTCCGAACGCCTGGTCGTGCCGGTCCGCGGGGGCTCGCCCCGGATCCACCTGCAGCAACTTGCGGCCCGCCAGTTCGTGGCGGACCTGGCGGGATGCTCCCTGACCGGGCCAGCGCCGCGGGGCGGGGTGGTCGGGCACAGCCGGCTCTCCGGGTGGTCCATGGCGGCAGAGCCTTCCCTCCGGGGCGTCCGCGTGCGGTTGACGGTGGCAGACGATGTGCGTCCGGTCGCCCGCTTCGACGCGGCCCTCGGGGGCGTCGTGTTCACCTTCACGGGAGCCGGCAGCGCGGCCCCGGCCCTCGCAACGGCTCCGCGTCTGGCCCTGCAGGCACCGGAAAAGCCGGGGGCTGTCGGGCCGCGGTTCCCGACCCGGGTCCACGTCGGGGAGGCCTTCCCCGTCCGGCCCTCCGTCGCGGGCCGCCCGGGCGGCACGGCGGAGCGAACGCATCTGGCTGGGCACGCCGTCAGGTTGCCTTCCGGGCCTGCACGCCCGGCCCCGGCCGCCGTCGCCAAGGCCGCCCCGCACGCCCCGCACGCGGGTCGCCCGCAGGGCGTCGTCGCCGCGCGGGTGGCTCCGGCCGGCGCCAAGCGGTCCGCCCCGTCGGGCGCTGCTGGGGCGCCGAGAACGGCTGCCCGGCCGACGATCCACCCGGCGTTCGCGGCCTCGGCAGGCTCGGTGCGCGGGCCTCTCCGGACCACGGCCCGCCGCCCGGCTGCGCTGCCCCTGGTGTTGCTGGCAGCCGCTGACCCCGCGCCTCGGGTTCGTCGGGTGCCCGCGACGATCGCGAGGGTGGCCCAGAAGCGGGCCAAGGTGGCGGCGGTCGCGGTGCCGTCGAAGGCCGGGGGTCGTTCCACTGCGCGGCGCGAGGCCGTTGGGCGGCTGGGGCTTCCCGTCTACCGCGCCGGGGCTGAGGTGCTTGCCATTCCCGTGCAGTCGGGCCGGGTCGGCCCTGCCAGCGTCTCCACCGTGCGGCTGAACAAGCGCTGGTCTTACATCGACATCGCGGGTGTGGTGCCGACCTTCTCGGGCGTTCGGTACCACGAGCGCCACGACCACAACTTCCAGCGCTGGGTGATGGCCCGGCGACCCGGGCGCGACGTCACGCGCGTCTCCTTCGCGGTGGGGGTTCCCTCGAGGCTGGACGTCAAGGTCACGGACGCCGCTGTGCTGGTGGCGGTCAGGCCCGTTGGCGTCACGCTGGCGCGGGCCACAGCCCCCGGCCGACGCGGGGTGACGGTCGCGTCCCGGGCCCGGAAGGCCACGCCGGTGGCGGCGGTGCCACCCGCGTCTGCCGCCGCGACGGTCGCGCGCAGCCGCGCCCCCCGGCGAGGGCAGGCCGCTGCTGGCAAGGCTGCCCGCGGTGCCGCTCCCGCCACGGTGGCGGCGCACGCGCCCAAGCTGGCGCTGCAGGCGGGCCAGGCGCGGGGGGCCTCATCGGTCCGTGCCGCGGAGTCGCGGGTGCGTCGCCCCTTCTATGACGCCGAGCGCTACGGCCTGGCGATTCCCTACGAGGGGCGGGCGCCGCTGTACCGGTGGGCGCGCCGGACCGAGCAGGGCGCGGTGATCGAGCTGAAGGCCGATGTGCTCAATGCCAGCCACTTGCAGGCAGACGCCCGTCGCACCGGAGCCTGGGGCAGCTGGAAGCTCTCCCGGCGACCGAACCGGGGCCCCCTGGCGCTCGAACTGGCCTTTACCCGGCCGTCCGAGGTCTCCATCGCGGCCGACCCCGAGCGCAAGCAGCTGCTGGTGATCCCTCAGCCGCGCATTGCCAAGGTGGCTGTGGCCGAGGCCTCGCCGGTGCGCTCCGCGCTGGCGCGGCTCGTGGTGGACCAGGCAGGGGGCAACCTGTTCATACCCTTCCGTGGTGAGGTGCCCCGGTACGTCATCGAACAGGTGACCCCGACCTTCGCCTACGTGGTTTTCGAGGCCGCCGCGCTTCGGGACGGTGGGGTCCAGTTCTTCACCCCGGATGCCCACCCTGCGCTCAACTACCTGCTCGTGACCCAGCCTGAGGGCACCAGCACGGTGCGGCTCGCGGTGTCCCTTTCCCAGCCGGCCGCGGCGGCCGTCTATCAGGACCCTGGCAACACACGGCTCGTCGTCACGCTGGCACAGAACACCCCCGTCGTGCAGGCGACGGGCCCCAAGGCCCTGCGGGTGCCAGCCCCCTGGCCGGGGGCGGCCCGGCCGGCGCCGCACGTGCAGGGGAACCGGGGCGACACGCCACGCTCCTGATTCCCCGGCCGGTCCCCCCGTCAGCCGCGAGGCTGACGGGGGGACTTGCTTTGCGGGGTTGAGACGAAGGGTTCTGGCTGGCGTGGCCTCGTGTCGGGTTGAGGCGCGTGCCTACATGGGCCATGCCCCGTTCGGGGCGGGAGGCTCAGTTTGTGGCGTGTCTGGGTGTTCGTGTGGGTGGCTGCCTGCCTCGTCGGCTGTGGGCCGGCAGCGGGAACGGCGGGGGTGCCGGCCCTGCTCTCCCTCCCACTTCAGGCCCATGTGGGCATGGGCGTGGGGGCGCCCGACTGGAACCTGGCCCAGGTGAGCCAGGCCCCGGTCACGGGCGGAGAGCCGGTCATCGTGGCCGTCTTCGACACCGGCGCGGATGCGTTGCATCCCAGCCTCGCCGGGCAGGTCTACCCCGGCCTTGATCTTGTGGGGCAGGACCACCACACGGCTGGAGGAAGCCGCGTTGACTACACGGGGCGTGACGGAAACGGGCACGGCACCCACGTGGCCGGCATCGTTCGGACGGTGGCCGGCGACGCGCCGGTCCGGATCCTGCCGGTCAAGGTCATCCCGCACGACGGCAACGGGAACGATCGGTGGCTTGCTGAGGGGATCCAGCGAGCCCTGGCCTGGCGGGCCCCTGATCAGCCCCGGCTGCGCGCCCGGGTCTTCAACCTCAGCGTCGCGAGCCCTGGCCAGTCGGCGCGGCTGACCCAGGCCATCCGGCAGGCCCAGCGCGAGGGCGTGCTCGTGATCGCGGCGGCCGGCAACGACGCTGGACCGGTGTCCTTTCCGGCCAGCCTCCCCGAGGTGCTGGCGGTCGGGGCGACGGACGAGCGGGGGGAGCGGGCGGCGTACTCCAGCTATGGCGAGGCCCTCGACCTGACGGCGCCGGGCGGCAGCGATTTCAGCCCCATCGTGTCGGCCTGGCCGACGTTCGTCACGGCCTCGGAGCGCGAGACGGGGGGGCGGCTCGAGGGCCTCAGCGCGGGTCTCGTTGGCACCTCGATGTCGGCCCCTCACGTGAGCGCCGCGGCGGCCGTGCTGTGGTCCCAGTTCCCGGGGCTGCACGCGGGTCAGGTGCGGGCCTGCTTGCTTGCCGCGGCCGACGACGCGGGAGAGGCTGGTCCGGATCCCCAGCACGGCTTCGGTCGCCTCAACATGGGCCGGGCCTTGCGGGTTGCCAGCCGTGATGACCTGCGTTGAGGCGATGGGCTGCCGGCTGCTGGCGGTCGGCGTGGGGCTCCTGGTGGCAGCCTGTGGCCTCTGGGACCCCACGGGGCCACGGTTCGTGATCACCGGGTCCCTGGTTGACGATGAAGGCCGGGCCATCGCGTGTGCGGTGGTGTCCGATGGCGAGGCCTCCACGCTGACCGACGATCGGGGCCGCTACCGGCTTGGCCTCCGCGGGGAGGCCGTCACGGCCTCAAAGCCCCTTCATGCGAGCCTGAGCTGGGTGCCAGACCCCGGGGCGCAGCCGACAAGGACGCTGGACCGCTCCGCGCGGTTGCCTGCGGTGGCCTTCTCAACCCAGGAGGGCGCCGCGGGCTTCCGGGGCCTGGCCAGCCACGTGGCGCGAGGAGGGCGGGTGTTCCCGTGGCCCGGCACGGGGTTGAACGCGCTGGATGCGCTGCTGCTCGTGACCCCCCGAGGCTGGACGGCCGCTGAGGTGCGGGCGGTGCTCGACTGGGTGCGGCGTGGAGGTCGTCTCATCCTGTGCGGAGAGTGGGGGGGGTATGCCGGCCAGGACCCTGAGACGATGCGGGCCCTGGCGGCCCCTGCCGGGGTGGATGTCACGGGTGGCACCGTGCGGACGGCCGCCGAGGACGCCTTCGCCGTGACCGTCCCGCGGCCATCCTGGCAGGCCTTGGCGGCGTCCCTCGGGGGGCAGCCCGTGACGCTGTTCGGTGCCGCTGACCTGGCCTTGTCGGGAGAGGCCCGTCCGCTGCTGATTGCCAGGCGGGGCTATGTGGTGCTCGCGGTCGGCACCCCCCGTGTGCTCGCCGCCGTGGCGCCGCTGGGGTATGGCAAGGTGATGGTGATCGGCGACAGCTCGCTGTGGCGGGATGAGGCCTCGCTTGGCGGGGGCCAGGCCAACATCGCGCTCGGTGGCAATGGGCCGTTGCTGGAGGCCTTGCTCGTCTGGTGAGGCGCTCGGGCAAGCGTTATACTGACGAGGTCCGCCGCGCCGCGCGGTGGAGCGAGCCAGGGAGCTGCGCTTGTCGAGGGACCGCCTGTGACCATCGCCTTCCGCGAACGCCGGATCCACGTTCACGGGAGTCCGAACCTGCTCCTCGGAGGAGAGTTTCAGTACTTTCGCGTCCCCAAGGAGCTGTGGCGACCCAGCTTGGAGACCTTGAAGGAGGCCGGCCTGGGGGCCGTTTCGGCCTACGTGCCTTGGGTGTGGCACGAACCGGCACCCGGCGCGCACGACTTCGCGGGCACCACGGCGCCCGAGCGGGACCTGGTCGCCTTCCTGGCGCTGTGCGAGGAGCTGGCGCTGCCGCTGGTGGTCAAGCCGGGCCCGTTCATCTTTGCGGAGTATCAGGGCTTCGGCATCCCGCTGTGGTTGCAAACAGCCCACCCTGAGACCCTCATGGTGGTGCATCGGCCGCAGGCCTATCCCCAGCCCGCGCTGAATCATCCCGGGTACCTGGCCCTGGTCAGGGGGTGGTTCGAGGCGGTGGCCGAGGTGATCCGGCCTTTTGCGTCGCGTGGGGCGGTGGTGGCCCTCCAGATTGATAACGAGACGGGGTACCCGCAGTTCGGTCAGGGGCCGCACCTCACGGACCGCAACCCGGAGACCTTGGCGCTGCTGCGGACCGTGCTGGCCGAGCACTACGGAACGATCGAGGCGCTCAACACGGACTGGGGCACGGCGTTCCCGTCGTTCGAGGCTGCGGAGCCCCCCGAAGAGCGGCTGTTCAATGATCAGCAGGCGGACGCGATGGCCCGGTGGGTCGAGGACTACGTCGTGCGTTACCTGCGCACCCTACGCGGCATGTGGGAGGACCTTGGCCTGGGGTTGCCGCTGTTCCTCAACGACATCTGGCTGGACTCCTGGCCCTCCCATCTCGGCAAGAAGAACCAGGTCGCGCCGCTGGCTTACGACATCTACCCGCGATACTCCCACCTGCCAGTCACCTTCGATCAGCCCTACAGCATCTCCTACGTGCCCAAGCTGTTCGATGCGTTCCTTGAGGATGGGCCCTTGATGTGTGCGGAGATGGGCGCCGGGTGGCTTGACCCGGCCTGTGAGGTGACGCCGGCCGCAACCTTTCAGAGCACGATGGCAGCCTTCGCCCACGGCACCCAGGCCTCGTTCTTCTACATCCTGATGGATGGCCGTGATCCGGACGGGGACTATGTGTTCCGGTCGTTCCTGGACCAGCGCGGCGCGCCGCTGGAGCGCCTCGCTGCCCTGCGACGCCTGGCGGGCTTTGTCCGGGCCTGGGGCTCCGCGCTCGCGGCCACGGAGGATCCGTCTTCCGATCTCGCCATCCTCCACAGCCCTGCCGTCACGCCTGACATGCTCGCGGCGGCCGTGAACCCTGGCGGCGCAGTGGCGCGTGGCTCTCAGCGTCCCATCGACGAGGCCGTCACGCTCGTTTCCGTGAATGCGGGGCTCTTCGGGGCCCTGGCGGAGGCGGGCTACGCCCCGGAGGTCCAGAACCTCGAGAGGGTCACGGACGCAACGTTGGCGCGCTACAAGGTGGTCTTCTACAACTCGATCGGCTGGCTGGAGCCTGGCCTGCAGCGCAAGCTCGAGCGGTACGTGGCCAGTGGCGGAACGCTCGTCACCCTGGGCACCCCCTTCTCGGAGGGGAGCACGCTGCTGCCAGGCCGGGTCAAGGGCGTCTCCAACCCCTCTTCCTGGTGGGTGATGCTGCGAACGGCCTGGGATTGGAGTCGGGTGCACTGGCGCATCCGGACGGGGGGCATCGGCCACCGCTTCTGCGCCTTCACCGTGCTGGGCATGCAGCCCGCGATGTTGCTCAACCGCTATGCCACCCGGGCCGGCCGGATGCTCGAAGGCCTCGGGGGCTTGGGAGACCTGTGGGCCTCCCGCCTCGTCACCTGGTGTGAGGCGGGGCCTCGGTTCGGCACGCGCCCCTTGCTGCGTCAGGGGCGTCGCTCGGCGGGCTATGAGGTGGCGTACGGCCAGGGGCGCAGCATCTTCATCGGGACGCTGCTTGGGGCGGCCTTTGACTCGCCTGGCTACTACCTGGACGACCCCGCGCGCAAGACCTCGGTCACGGGGTTCCTGGGGGGCCTGTTGCGCCGGCTGGACGTTGCTCCGGCCCACACCCCGACGCCCAACCTCGAGGTGGTTGTGCGGGAGAGTGACCGCCACCGCTTCGTCTTCCTGTTCAACCGGGGGCCTGCCCAGGCCTTCTCGCTGACGTTGCACCACCCGATGGACGGTTGGCGGTGGCTCGACACGTGGGGAGATGCTCCCTCCGAGGGGTCCGCCGAGGGCCCTCTGCTCGCAGGTGAGGTGGCTGCGGACGACGTGTTGGTCTTCATCTGGGAGCGGGGGGGAAGATGAATTCGCCTGGCGAGATGTGGGAGGAGGAAGGCCCCTCGCATCCCCCACGCCTTGCCCTTCCGGCGGCGTGGGTGGGGCCTGCCTCCGAGCTGGTCGGACCCGATGCGGGCACGGCCCTCTCGCTCCTCGTGCCCAGCTTCCTGCTCGTCACGTTGCTGCAGTTCGCCACCCCGGCCTTCGAGGCCTTTCCCGAGGCGAGCTACGCCTCTGGCGTGCTGATCGTGACGCTGGCGGGCTGGCTGGGGTGGACCCTCCTTCAGCGGGGGCAGGGGGACCGCGCCGCGGTCCTGGTTGGCATCGCGGGGCTGGCCATGGGGCTGACGGCAGCGGGGTGCCTCGCGGCCAAGGTCAGCTGGAGCCGCGGGCTGAACGGCAACCCACAGTATGCCTTGCCCGCCAACCCCGTCTCCTACGGCGCCTCCGCCACGCACGTCGAGGTCCGGGCTGCGGACGGGGTGCGGCTGCGGGCGACCCACCTCGACAACCGGACACCCTACGGCGTGGTGCTGGTGCCAGGGTGGCGAGCGACGCGGCTGTCGTTCGCGATCGTCACGCTTGCCACCTGGCTGGCCAATGATTTTGGTGTCCTGGTCGTCGACCCCCGGGGGCAGGGCGGCAGCGGCGGTTTCAAAACCCCTGACGGGGCGGAACGGCTGGATGTTCTCGCTGCGGTCTCCTACCTGCGGGCTCGCGGGTACCAGCGGATTGCCGTCGTGGCGGAGCAGGACGCCTGCCTGGGGGCGACCCTGGCCGGGGCCGAACGCCGCTTTGAGGCCCTCGCCCTGGTGGGGCCCACGCTCACCTGGGGCGGTGGCCTGGGGCCCTCCTGGGGGCCTGCCGGCCTGTTCGGGCGCCTCCACTGGCGGGTGGCCGGGGGGTTGCGCCTCGCGGCAGGGCGGGCCGAGCGCCCCCTGGCCGAGCACGTGGGGCGCGTGGCGCCGATGCCGTTGCTGCTGATGGGCAGTGAAGCGTACCAGCACGATGTGCTCAAGGTGCTGCACGACCGAGCCGGCGAGCAGGCCAGCTTGATTGTCTGGCGCGGCCAGGCCCGCCCTGTCGATTGGGCCCACTTTGCAGAGTATCACCAGTACCTGGCGCAGTGGTTGCCGATGGCCCTGGTGCCGCCCCGGGACGCGGAGGCACCATCTCCCGGCGCTCAGGCCCCTTAGTTGCCGCGGATCAGCTCGAGCACCTGCGCCAGCCGGTTGTTGGCCTGGATCAGCATGGCCTGAGAGGCCTGCTGCAGCACCTGGGATTTGGTCAGTTTCGTCGACTCCACGGCCAGGTCGGCGTCTCGCAGCGTGGACTCGGCCTGGGAGATGGACACCTCGAACTTCTGCACGACGCTCAGGTGGATCTCGAGGCGCTGGCTGATGGTGCCCAGGTAGGTCTCTTGCCTCAGCAGGGCCTCTTTGGCCGTGTCCACCAGGCTGAAGGCGTCCTGGATGCCCGTCAGGTTCGTCGGGTCGTTGATGACCATCTTCTTGGGATACTTCTCGGCCCACGTGATGCCGGGGGTGTCGCCCGGGCCGTACAGCAGCGGGGGCACGGGATCATCAGGCTTCGGCGCGGGGTAGATGCCGAAAGCCCCGAGGAACAACTCCAGATCGGGGTTGTCGTGGATCTCGCGGTAGCCGTAGAGGCCGAGCACGAAGTCCCGCAGCGCCAGCCGCAACGGGTTGTAATCCACCTCCATCGTGTCACCGGGGTTCGTGCCCACCATGAACGTCAGCTTGCGGTCATACTCGTTGTTCCCTTCGAAGCTGACTCGGAAGTCCTTGGCGGTGGTGTAAGACTGGATGATCAAGCCCCGCAGGGTGTCGAGCGACGTCTGGTAGAAGTCCAGGTTGTCCTGCGTGTTGGTGCCGTTGGCGGCCTGCATCACCAGGTCGCGCATGCTCTGGGTGACCTCGACGATGCTTCGAATGCCGTCCTCGCCAATCCGGACGATGTTGATCGCGTCTTGGAGCGAGCTCGAGACGGAACGGGCTGCTTCCACCTGGGTGCGATAGGTCTCCGCCACGCTGAAAGCGGCCGGGGCTTCCCAGGAGGTGTTCAGCTTGCTGCCCGTCGAGATGCGGTCGCTGGCCTCGTTCACCTGCTTCTGGTAGGTGCTCACCCGAGTGGCCAACGTCGAGTGCTGGATGGTCGAGAGAGAAAGCATGGACGCCTCCTGGACTGGCCGCGGGCTCCTCCGTGAGCTCGCCCGGCCTTGTTGGGATCTCCATCGTCCTGCAGGCCATTGAACTTGAGCCTGACCAGGGCACCAAGCAAGCCCTCGTCCGCTGGCTGGCTCGTTCTGACACCCGGAGACGGCGTCAGGCCCTGATTCCGCGTGAGCCCTCTTCCCGCTGCCGCGGACCTTCTTCCCGTGGGAGAAGGGAGTGGAAACCGTCCGCACCCTTTGGGTGAAAGAGGATTTCGCACCCTCTCCCTCAGGGAGAGGGTGCCCGCAGGCCGGGGGAGGGGCCATCGCGGAATCAGCGATTCAGGCGGGCGCTTGACTCGAGCGGCGCGCTCGTGACTCAGCTCGCGGCCACGGCGCTCAGCGAGACGTTCCCCACGGCTTGCACGCGGAACTTCGGGTGGACCTCGCTGTGCGAGATCACCGTGAGCGTGGGGAGGTGACGCTCCATGAGCGGCTTCAGGTGCGGCCGCACGGCCGGTTCACACAGCACGGCCGGCGTGCGCCCCTGCATGGCGGCTTCCTGGTAGGCCTGGCTGATGCGCTCGACGATCAGGTTCTTGATTTGCGGATTCAGCGCCAGGACCTGGCCGGCGGGGCCTTGCATGATGGCATCCTTCATCGACTGCTCCGTCCGCTGATCGAGCGTGATCGCGAAGATCACCCCGTGTTCGTCGGCGAGCGACGCACAGATCTGGCGGGCCATGGTGGCACGCACCAGCTCGGCCAGGATCTGCGGGTCCTTGACGGTCTTCGAGAAATCGGAAAGCTTCTCCAGGATGGTCGCCAGGTCGCGGATGCTCACCCGCTCCTTGAGCAGGAACTGTAGCACCCGCTGCACCTCGCCCAGCTCGAGCTTGTCCGGCACCAGCTCCTTGACGGTGGTGGGCGCCCGGTCCCGAACCTTGTTGAGCATGATCTGGACCTCCTCACGGCTCAGGATTTCGGCCGCATGGGCCCGCACCACCTCATCGAGGTGCGCGATCAGCACGTTGGTCGGGTCCTGGACCAGGTAGCCCAGCTGGCTCGCCCGTTGGGCCTCGGAACCCGCGACCCACACGGCCGGCTTGCCGAATGCAGGCTCCGTGGTCGGGAAGCCGACCAGCTCCTCGGAGGTGTCCGTTGTGTTGTTCTGGATGGCGAGGAGGTAGCCAATCAGCAACTCGCCCGTCGCGACCACGTTGCCCTTCACCATGATCTGGTAGGTGTTCGGGCGAAGGTTGAGGTTATCCTTGAACTGGATGCCCGGCATGATGAAGCCCAGCTCCATGGCGATGTTGACCCGCATCGGGACGACCCGATCCATCAACTCGCCGCCGAGGGCCGGGTCCACCAGCGGGACCAGGTCGAGCCCCAGCTCCAGCGTCAGGGGGGGCACGCCGATCATCTTCATGACCGTCTCAGGGTTCTTGAGGTCCTCGTCGGGATCAGGCTCTCCACCGCCATCCCAGCTGGCGTCGCCGGCCTCACCCGGCAGGCCTTCGCCCGGGCCAACCTGGCCGAGGAGCTTGGTCCGGTAGGCGAGGAAGGCGACCACCGCCACGGCCGCCGCGATCAGGAAGAACGGCCAGTGAGGCGGCAGGAACAGCCCGAACAACATCAAGATGGCCGAGGCGATGCCCATCGTCTTGGCGTCGGTGAAGAGCTGCGTCTTGAGGTCCATCGCCAGGTTGAAGTCCGACGTGGCACGGGTGGCGACGAAGCCCGCTGACAGGGCGATGAGCAGGGATGGGATCATCGTGACGAGGCCGTCACCCACCGTGAGCAGCGTGTACGTGGAGGCCGCATCCGCGACCTCCATGTCCTTCATGAACACCCCGACGAGGAAGCCACCGATGATGTTCACCACCATGATGACGATGCCCATGATGGCATCGCCCTTGACGAACTTGTTGGCGCCGTCCATCGAGCCGAAGAAGTTGGCTTCCCGCTCCACGTCCCGGCGGCGCCGTTTGGCCTCGTGGACGTCAATCATGCCCTGTGCGAGCTCGCCGTCGATGGCCATCTGCTTGGCAGGCATGGCGTCGAGGGTGAACCGGGCTGCAACCTCCGCCACCCGCTTGGAGCCTTCAGTCACCACGATGAACTGCATCAGGATCAAGATGAGGAAGATCAGGATGCCGACCACGTAGTTGCCGCGGATCACGTACTCCGCGAAGGCGTGGATGACGTAACCCGCCTCCGCGTAAAGCAGGATGGCCTTGGCGGTGGCGACGTTGATGCTGAGCCGCAGCAGCGTCAGGATCAGCAGCAGAGACGGGAAAGAGGCAAAGTCGAGCGGCCGGATGATGTAGAGCGAGACGACCACGGTGATCAGCGCCATCGCGAGGTTGGCGATGATCAGGATGTCCAGGACCCAGAGCGGAATGGGCAGGATGAGGATCGCCAGCACGCACATGACGATGCCCGCGAGCGCGAGATCGTAGAGCAGGTTGGATGATGAGGCCTGCGCGCCGGCCGCCATGGCGGGGATCCTCGCTCAGGGGGGCGGGCGCCCTCCCTGTGTAACATAATCAGGAACAGTGTACGCCCTTCAGGCGGCGCCCAGTGTGATGCACGCACATGTCCTATACCCGCGGGGCGCCCGGGTCACCGGGTCTCAAGCCGGTGCGCCGCGTGGTGCAATGAAGCCAGGCCTTCAGGGCGCCGCGTCAGGCCGGCACGCCGAGGTCGCGGCGCAGCTTGGTCACCAGGTTGCGGGTCTGGATGGCAGGCAGCTGCGCGCCCGCCTGCAGCCTCGGGATGAGGTCATCTTGCAGCTCGGGGGCAAGCATGGCGAGCAGGGTTTCAGCGAAGTCCTGCCTGAGGGTCGCCAGCACGCCAGCGATCGTGGCGGGCCGCTCGCGTGACAGGAGGTCGACCACATCTGCTGAGTCCACCTGCTCGAGGAACGAGAAGGGACCGGCGTCCGCGGCACTGGCCACCTGGCCGGTGAGCTCGCCCGGCCCGTAGCCCCCGAGGGCATTCGGGTCGAAGTCGGAGGGCATGCCCGTCTCGCCGAGCGAGTCGACGAGGACGTCCGTGGTGTCCTCCTTGCGGTTCGCCAGGCGGAACACGGCGAGCAGCAGCAACAGCGCGAGGAAGGCAGCGGCCACCCCGATGATCCAGCTCAGGGGGATGCCCCCCTCTTTCTTCTTCGGATCCTTGGCCTTCTTCGGATCGTCTTGCTGCTCGAGCAGCTGCTTCAGCATGTCGGTCTGGGAGGTGTCGAAGGCGACGGGCTGGACCACGATCTGGTCGCCCCGCCCCCCGACATCGGCGCCAGACGTCGACGCGACGATCTGGATCATCGCCGGGACGCGCTCGGCGGGCAGGCCCTGGATCAGCGCGGTGACGGAGAGCCGCTTGATGGTGCCCACCTCCTCTTCCGTCAGCGTGTCATTCATGCTGTACGTCCCGTGCTGCACCGACTCCGCCGTGCGCTCGTACTGGCTGTTCCCGCTGGTCCCGGTGGGGACCTCCTCGAGCGGGTAGCCGGGCACGCGCGGCAGGTTGGCGGTGGTGCCGGGCACGCCCCCGCTGGGGCTGCCACCCTTCCCGGCGGTGGTGCGCTCCGTGACCTTCTGGGTCGAGCTGGGCGCCGAGCGGCCTGAGCCGTCTGCTGGGGGGGCAAAGAGCCGCGTCTTGGTCCGCTTCTGGGTGAAGTCGAGGTCGACGGCCACGCGCACGACACTCTTCCCGGGGCCGAAGATCTTGTCGAGGAGGCTCTGCACCTTGCCCTCGATGGCGGCCTCCCGCTCGTGCGTCAGCATGAGCTGCCGGTCGAGGGCCTTCGCCACGAGCCGGTCCTGCACGTCGCCTGCGTTTTCGGTCATGCCGTCGGACAGGAGCGAGCCGGCATCGGACACCACCGTGACGTTGTTGGTCTTGAGGCCGGGCACGGAGCTCGCGACCAGGTGCTGGATGCCCTCAACTTGCTGCTTGGTGAGGCGCTTGGTGGGGTCCTGCTTGACCATGACGGACGCCGTCGTGGGCTTCCGTTCCTCGGTGAAGAGCCGCTCCTCTGGCATGTTGACGATGACCGAGGCGCCCTGGATCCCGTCGATCTTGCGGATGATGCGCGACAGCTCTCCATTCAACGCCCGGTTGAAGGCCACGCGCTTCTCGAAGTCGGTGGCAACCAGCGAGGAGAGCTTCTCCCCGAAGATCTGCGTGAAGCCGAGATCCCCCTCCTTGGGGATGCCCTCGGTGGCGAGCTTGACCCGCGCCTCGTCGGCCCGCTCGGCAGGCACCTCCAGGGAGGTGCCGTCCCTGGTGATGCGGAACTGGATCTGGGCGGTTTGAAGCACCTTGCCCGCGTCACCCGCGATGCGGGGCTCCAGGTTGGTGAAGAGCACGACGTAGCCAGGCGCGGGCCCGGCGCCGGCCGCCGCCGCATCGCCCGCCGCGCCGCGGGGCAAGAAGGCCACGCCTGCGAGCACGACGACAAGGGCGGCCAGGACGCCGATGAGGGCCTTGGCCTGGCCGGGCAGTTCCGCAAAGAAATTCAAGGCTGGTCTCCGCTATCCCCTCGAAGACCCCGGCCGGCCGCGAAGGCCTGGTCTAGACCTGGGTCTGGAGCAACTGGTTCAGGCTGGTGGCACTCTTCGACACGACGGCGGAGGTTACCTGCATCATCACGTCGGCCTTGGCGACCTGGATCATCATGGTGTGGATGTCGACCGGCTTGCCCGTGGCGAAGTCCAAGGTGATGGCCTCGGCGCGCGCCTTTTCTCGCTCCACGCCCTCCAGCGCGTCTCGCAGCACCTGCCCGAAGCTCGGGCCCTCGGCCGCCGTGAGGTCCCTGAGCCCGTCCGTCGGCGCCACGCCTTCGGAGAAGGCCAACCCGCCCGCCCGCCCGAGCGGCGTGGCGAACTCGGTGTCGAACGCTGCGAAGGCGTCGACGCGTGGCCGGTTGGTCGAGAGTCCAGTGATCATCCCGGGTGCCTCCGAGGGCTAGGAAACCCCGCCACGCGGGGAGGAAAATGTGCCAAGCGCCCTATTTCCCGATCTCGATGGCCTTGCTGGCCATGGTCTTGGCCGAGGTGGACACGGTGATGGCGGCCTCGTAGGAGCGAGAGGCCGTGATCATGTCCACCATCTCCGTGACGACGTTGACGTTCGGCATGCTCACGAAGCCCTGGGCGTCGGCGTGGGGGTGGCCCGGGTTGTAGACCCGGGGGAACGGCGTGTTGTCCTTGACTACGCCGGTGGCCTCAACACCTCCTGGCTCTCCCTCGATGCCGAGTTCTCTGTTGACGAGCTCCGCAAAAATTGGCAACTCCCGCCTGTAAGGTTGGCCGTCGGGGCCGCGCGTGGTGTTCACGTTGGCCAGGTTGTTGGAGATGCGCTCCAGCCAGAACCGGTTCGCGGCCATGGACGTGGCCGTGATGTCCAGGATGCTCGACAGCGTCGCCATGCGATTCTTCCTCCGCGTTGTCCCGATCAGCGGGCCTGCGAGATGGTCCTGAGCAGGGTGAACTCCTTGGAAATCACGGTGGTCAGGGCGGTGTACTTGTTGGCGACCATCGACAGGATCTCCTTCTCCACCGCCACGCGATTCCCGTCCAGGCGCTGGGGCCCGTCCGAGGCCAGGGTGGTGGCCGGTTGCCACGTTAGCAGAGGGCTGTTATGTGAGGCTGTGACGGAGACACCATCGGGCTGCGCCTCGAGGTGGGGGGGCGGTGGCGCCGCGTGGGCCTCCGCCAGGGCATCGAGCAGCGACTCCTCGAACTTGACCTCCCTTCGCACGTAGCCCGGGGTGGCCATGTTCGCGATGTTGTGGGCAATGGCGGCCTGTCGCGCGACAAGCCCGTCCAGCGACCGCTCGACGGCGGTCATGGTCAACGAGGTGAGGTGCACGGTGGGACTCCTGGCACGTCGGGTGCCACGTTATGTTCTTCCATGACGTCGCAAGGGCCCCCTGCGGGTCCGTGTCGCGCGTCACCAGCTGATGAAATCGTCGATCGATTTCTTCTTGCCGAGCTTGTGCCGGAGTTGCTCGAGGGCGCGGCGGTGGATGCGGCTCACCCACGACTCCGACAACCCGAGCTTCTGACCGATCTCGGAGAATGACATGTGATGGAAGTAGTAGTAGCGCAGGGTGGTGCGCTCCTGGATGGGCAACTGCTCGATGGCCAGGCGTAGGATGCCTTGCAACTCCTCGAGTTCCATCTCGTGCTGGACGGTGTCGGACTTGCCGAGCTGCTTGAGGAGGTTGAAGTCCTCGCCGTCGTCACTGGAGCCTTGCGGGGCGTCGAGTGACAGGATGTAGGAGTAGGTGATCTGCGTGACCTTGCTGGTCAGGGCCACCGCATCTGTCTGGAGTTCCCCATCCTCGTTGGGGGGGGCCTCGTCTTCGACCGGCTTTGGCTGCTTGTTCGGGATGGTCGGCAGCTTGGGCAGGTTGTCGAGGATCGCGCCCTTGATGTAGTACGTGGCGAAGGTCTCAAACTTCACGCCACGCGCGGGGTCAAAGCGGTCTGCAGCGGCCATGAGGCCCATCACGCCATCCGAGATGAGGTCTTCCATGTCGTAGTGGCGCGGCAGCTTCGTGGAGATGCGGCGCGCGATGGAGCGCACCATGGGCAGGTACTTCTTGATCTGCTCGTCATCGAAGGTCGCGCCGCCGCGCGGCCGCTCCTGGGCCTCAGGCTTCTTGGTGGTCACGGCAGCTCCCCTGCGGCTCCGGCTGCCTGCGTCCGGCTCGTGAGTTGCCTCAGCATCACCTCGCGCAGGGTGTTGCCGCCGCTGGCAACATAGGCCTTGCCGAGCTGCTCATCCAGGAGGTGCATGAGCACGCCCGTGTCGCCTCCCCCGAACACGGCGTCGCCGTTCTCCGGGTCGCCTGCCTCGCGCATCTCCCGGAACATCTGAGAGAACAACACGCTGGCGAAGTCGTCGACGGCCTTCTCGAGCTCAGCCTTCCGGACGGCCGCGGAGGGCTGCTGCAGCCCGGGCTGCGGGATCGGGAGGAAGGTCGGGGAGAGGATCGGCTGCATGAGGGCTCCTTGTTCCCTTTTTACCCCACGCCACTTCGTTTGGGCGCGCGTCAGATGATTTCGAGGTGGGCGTTCAGGGCGCCTGAGGCCTTGATGTTCTGGACGATGGAGATGAGTTCGCGGGGCTTCACGCCGAGGGCATTGAGGGCCTTGACCAGCTGCCCGAGCGTGGTGCCCGACTCCAAGACCACGCTCTGGGCCGGCTTCTCCATCACGTTGATGTTGGACGTCTGCGTCACGACGGTCTGACCCTGGCTGAACGGCGCTGGTTGTGAAACGTTGGTCTTGGTCTCGATCTTCACGATGAGCGCCCCGTGGGAGATGGCGACGGGGTCGATGCGGGTGTTGGTTCCCATCAGCACGGTGCCGCTGCGCTCCTCGATCACGACCTTGGCGACGTGGTCCGGGCGCACCGTCAGTTGCTCCACGCGCGCGATGAGCTCGGGCACGCGGTCCCGGTACGTGCTCGTGACGTAGCAGCGCACCGTCCCTGCGTCCAGCACGGAGGCGACGGCGAGGGCGCTCTTGTTGATGGCATCGGCCATGCGGGCGGCCGTCGCGTAGTCAGGGTTGACGAGGTTGATGTGCATGTAGCCGGTGTTGTCCACCACCGTGACGGGCACCTCACGCTCCACGATGCCCCCGTTGGGGACCCGACCGACCACCACGTTGTTCTTGGTGGTCTGAGAGCCCGACGCCGTCGAGACGAAGCCCCCCGTCGAGATTGGCCCCTGGGCCACCACATAGGTGCGGCCATCGGCCGCCTTCAGGGGCGTCTGCAGCAGCACGCCGTTGGTGATGGCGCGGGCGTCACCGATGCTGGCGACCGTGACGTCGACCTGCTGCCCCGGCTTGAGGAAGGGCGGCAGGGTGGCCGTCACCGTCACCAGCGCGGCGTTGCGCGTCTGCAGCGAGTTGAGCAGCTCCTGGGGGGGGATGTTGTTCAGGCGCTGGATGACGTTCTCGATGGCGCGGTTGGTGATGCGGACCTGCTGGCTGTCGCCTGTGCCCTGGAGACCGACGACCAGGCCGAGCCCGGTGATCAGGTTCGGGCGGGCGCCTTGCAGCGTCGCGATGTCCTTGACGCGAACATCGGCGCCCTGCGTCACGATCTCGGCGCGCGCCCCGGAGATCGGTCCGAACGCCAGGGCCAGGGCCGTCAGGACCAGGGCCCCTTGCAGGCGGGCTTGCGAGGAGATGAGCGTCATCACGGTCACCACAGCCAGTTGAACAGGCGCGTGAGGAGCCCGGGGGTTGCCTTGGCCGTGGCCGGGCCGGAGCCCTTCACGTCGATGCTGGCGTCCGCCACGCGGCTGCTGTCGATGCGGTTATCTGCCGAGAGATCCATCGGCCGGACGATGCCCCGGATCACGATGTCGGTCTCCTCGTCGTTCACCCGGATGTGCTTTGTGCCCACGACGCGCAGCGTGCCGTTGGGCAGCACCTCTTCGATGCGGGCCGTCACGTCCATCTGGAGGCGTCCATTGCGGCTGGTCAGACCCTCTCCCTGAAAGTCGTCCCGGCCACGGATGTCGGTCCCGTTGCTCACCAGCCCCGGGATCAGGCCGCCGAAGTCGAAGTCCGTCCGGACACGACCGTCCTTGCGCCTGTTCGTGAGGGCGCTCGACTCCGCAATCGTCCGCTCGGTGACCACGATCGTGACCAGGTTCCCCACCCCCAGGAAGGGCCGGGCGAAGCTCGTGAGGTTCTCGTTGGGACCCTCGACGTAGACTGAGTCGGCGTGGGCGGCTGGGGCGTGGAGCACCAGCAAGACACCCGCCGTGGCGGCCAGGATGCGCATCATTCCTCCAGTCGGACCTCCACCTTGCCCGGGCCCACGACGCGGGCCGTGAACTCGTGGCGGGTGTTGGGGTTGACGACCTTGACGAGCTGGCCGTTCCCTCCGGCGGAGCGGGCCTGGCCGCGCGCCACCACCGTGAGGCCGCCGTCCACCACGGTCACCGTGACGTCCTCGCCGGGGCGCACCAGCGGCGCCACGCGGAACATGCCCGCGGTGAGCACCGTGCCGGGGGCGATGTCCCGGGTCGCCTCGTTGCCGAGCATCTGCTCCAGCCGCGTGAGCGGCGCCTGGGCCATCCGCTGCACGGGGCGGCGGACCGCCTCGACATCCCCGGCCTGCGCCTGGGCGCCCCGCGTGATCCGGGTCCGGGCGACGAGCACGGGCTGCATCACCTGAACATCGAGCCGGGGGAAGATGGTGCGCCAGCGCCGGCCCTCCACGAAGACCTGTACCGGCACCGCCCCGGCTCCCCCCAGGCTCGCCGTGGGGGAGACCCGCAGCGTGACCCGGCCGGGCGGGAGCGCCGGCACCAGGTTGTCGGCGGCCATGTCGCGCCATGTCACGCGCACATCCCGGCCGGGCACCTGCAAGCGGGTGGCCGTGGCAGCACGCACCGCCTCGAGCACCTCTTGCTCGCGCAGGGCCGGGGCGGCCCACGCGACGGTGGGCCAGAACATGACGAGGGCAACCAGAATGCGGTGTGACATAGCGTACCCCCAACGGTACGGGAGCGGGCGCGCGGCGTCGGTGAGCCCCGTTACGGTCCACCTGCGGCCGGGAACCCTCGGGCTGAGCGGTGGCTGGCCCATGCATCGGCACGCCTGCGCCTCGCCTTGACCAGCCCGCCGGGCCTTTCTCTTGCGCTGGCCTGACGGCCGCGGCGCTTACTTCGAGAGCTGGTTGGCGGTGTCCATCATCTTGTCGGAGACCTGGATGGCCTTCGACGCGGTGTCGTAAGACTTTTGGGTCGCGATCATCGTGACCATCTCCGTCACGATGTCGACGTTGGAGGTCTCCAGCATCCCCTGCTTGAGCGTCCCCCGCCCCTCGAGGGCGGGACGTCCGACGGTGGGCTCCCCGGACGCAGGGGTCTGCTTGAGCAGGTTGGTCCCGATCGCTGCCAGGCCCGCCGGGTTGGGGAAGCGGGCGATCTGCAGCACGCCGACCTCTTCTTGCTGGGCGCTCAGGGGCCGGCGGACCAGCACGAGGCCGTCTTCCCGGATGTGGATGTCCGTGGCGTCCACCGGGATCTGGATCTCGGGCGAAAGCACCAGGCCCGTGGAGGTCACGATGCGGCGGTTGGCGTCGAGCTTGAACGAGCCGTCGCGGGTGAAGGCCAGGGTGCCATCGCGCTCCTGCACGACGAAGAAGTCGTTCACGAGGCCAATGGCGTTGCTGGAGTTGTCGATGGCCAGATGAAGCGGGTTGTTGGTGACCTGGAACGAGCCGTGCGAGTACAGCTTGGTCGAGGCGATGGGGCGCACGCCGCGACCCACCTGGTACCCGGCGTACTCCAGGCCGGGCTGGTTCAGGGTCTGGTAGACCAGGTCCTGGAAGTCCACCATCGACTTCTTGAAGCCCGTGGTGTTCACGTTGGCCAGGTTGTTGGCGATGGTGTCGATGCGCATCTGTTGCGCTTGCATGCCGGTCGCGGCGGTCCAGATGCCGTGGATCATGGGGCGTCTCCTCAGACGGGGGGGGGCGGGCCTCAGGTGCTGCGACCGAGGTCGTTGACGGTCTTGTTGAGCAGGTTGTCCTGGGTGGTGATGGCCTTCTGCCCGAGGCCGAAGGCCCGGTTGAGGGTGATCATGTTGACCATCTCGCTCACCACGTTGACGTTGGAGCCCTCCAGGTAGCCCTGCTCGACGGTGAAGCCGGTGGCCAGCGCAGGGGCGTTGGCGAGGCTGATGGGGAAGTTCGGGCCGGCCGCCTGCGCGGCGCCCACCACCTTCACCTTGGCCACGACGGTGGCACCCGCCATGACCGCGCCGTCGGGACGCACGCGGATGGTCTCGGTGGCCAGCGTCCCGAGCCGGATCGGGCCGTTGTCCGCGCCGAGCACCCGGGCGCCGTCCTGGCTCACCAGGAAGCCCTGCGCGTCGAGCCGGAAATCGCCGTTGCG
Organism: Candidatus Sericytochromatia bacterium; assembly: GCA_035284865.1. Taxonomy (GTDB): domain Bacteria; phylum Cyanobacteriota; class Sericytochromatia; order S15B-MN24; family JAQBPE01; genus JAYKHL01. The sequence continues at coordinate 40,625 of JAYKHL010000195.1, forward strand.
CGTGACCTTCACGGTGCCACCGGCGTCCTGGGTCTGGAAGTAGCCCTCTCCCGAGAGGGCCAGATGCAGCGGGTTGCTCGTGCGGGTCAGCGGTCCCTGGGTCTCCCAGCGAGCGCGTCCGCCGTCGACGACGCCCATGCCCATCCGGTTCAGCTGCGTCGGTGCGGCGAAGGCCGTCACCAGATCCCCGAAGGTCTCCGACAGGGCCTGCGTGCGCTTGAAGCCCGGGGTGTTCACGTTGGCCAGGTTGGCGGACACCTCCGTCAGTTGCTGGGCCTGGAAGGCCATTCCCGAAGCCGCGATGTAGATTCCTTTGAGCATGGGCTGTCACCTAGGGGCGCTTGCCGCGCGGGGGTGGGGGCTGGTCGAGGCCGAAGAGGAAGCCGAGCACCTCATCGACGGCAGGGGCCAGGAACGGCGGAATCGGGCCGTCCGTGGCAGCGGAGAAGGGCTGGGCGGGGAGGGTCGAGGCGGCCTGTGGCAGCACGAAGTTGAACTCGCCCGGCGGGCTGTTGGGATCCAGTCGGATCGGGAAGCCGTCCGCTTGAGCAGGCGAGGCTTCCGGTGGCGGCACGGCGCGGAGCCTCGGGGCCGGCGTGGCCGGGTCCCGAGGGGGACGCTGGCGGCGGCGGCTGTCCCCGCCGCCCGGGTTGCGGGGATCCATCGTCAGAGCACCCCCTGAGCGCGGGCGAGCTTTTTCAGGTCCCGGCGCACCGGCAGGAGCGTGCTCACGGCGCGCCCGGCGCCGTCGGGCCGACAGGTCAGCTGGTCGACGGCGTACCCACGCTGCCCCAGGCGCTGCCGCAGGGCCACGAGGCGGGGCTCCACGCGTTTCCTGGTCTTGTCGTCCGGCACGTCGAGGCGCAGCGAGAGCGTCTCCCTCACGGCCACGAACTCGACCACCACCCGGCCGAGCGTCAGCGTGTCGACGGCCAGCGTCAGCTTGAGGAACGAGCCGACGCCTTCGCTGCCGCCGCCCTCTTCCTGCAGCAGCAGCTCAGCGGGCAGCGGCTGCTGCTGCTGCCAGATGAAAAAGGGCGTGTAGAGGGTCCCGGGGTGCTGGCTCGTGAGCAGCTTGTGGGCCTCGGCCAGGTCCCGGAACCGGCCGAGCTCGGCACCGAGCTCGGGGCTCAGGTCTGCGGGGCCGAGCCGGTCCACCTCCTCGCGCAGCTCGCCCAGCAGCCGGCGGAAGTCCTTGAGTTGCCCGATGAGGTCACGGTCAAGGTGCCCGAGCTGCCAGAGCCCGTTCAGGCGCTGGCCGATCGGCCCGAGCTTGGGGCTTCCTTCGGCCTTCACGGCCATCGTCAGCCTGGCTAGCAGGTGGGCGAGGGGGCCTCCCGCCAGCAGCTGGGTCATCGCCTGGAGGTTGGGGCCGGTGATGGGCAGGCCGCGCGCCATCAGCGCCACCACTGCCTCGAGCCGCTGGGGGTCGCCCTGTCCCAGCTGGGCCCAGGCCTGCGCCACCTGGCTGACGAGATCGGGCTCAAGGCCCTGCCCGTAGCGCAGCAGCTGCTGGGCGATGCGGAGGTTCCCCAGGGTTGGGGACACGCCCATAGCCGCCAGCCGCGCCATGATCGAGGCGTCCGTGTGGACCCCGAAGAAGCGCTTGCTGGTGGGCAGGGGACGGGGCGCCGCGTCCTCGGCAGCACCTGCCTGCCGGCCAGCCCCCGCGGGGCCTCCGGGGCCTGTGAGCCCCGGGGGGACCGGCTGGCGCCCGGGAGGAACGCCCGTGCCCGGCACGGAGTTGTTGCCCGGAATCTCCGGCATCGACACCCTCGCACGCAGCCGCCGCGAGGATCCTACCCGGGCGCTCCGGGCTGGGAAACGGGACGGCCTGGGGTTGATTATGTCACTGCCACCCTTGCCGCACTATGATCGTGCTCACGTGACGCCCGGTCCGACCGCGGGAGGCCGCCGCTGACCGGGCTGTGGCCCCTCAGCCCCAGCGCCAGAACCGCCAGCTCCGTCCTGCGCGCCGGGGGCGGGCATGCAGCGCCCGAAGCTCGGCCTTGAGGGTCTCCACCTGCACCATGCCGGCCTCGGCCAGCTCGGCGGCCGGGTCATCGGCCGCGCCGTGGGGCTCCCCGTCGTCCGCCAGCAGGCGCACGATGGAGTCACACGAGCGGTCCACGTCCCGCAACGACTTCACCACCCGCAAGAACTCCAGGTCCGCCTCTCGCAGGCGCAGGGCCCCCGCCCCGTCGTAGCTTCGCTCCCAGCTGAAGGCCGAGAGCCAGGCGAGGACGGTGGTTGGCTCGACGCCGAGGGCGTGGGCTGCCTCCTCCAGGCCGAGATCGGGTGGCGGCTGGAGGGGACGGGGGTCGAAGGTGTGGGTCATGCGTCTCGGTGCTCCGGCCGATCCTTCGGCTGGAGCACCGCATGACTGAAGCGTTTTCGGCGTTATGTCAGGCTTTCTGCCGAGGCCGATCAGGCGGGCGACGGAAGGCCCTCGCTGCAAACCACGTCGGCTCCATCCTCTGACGTGGCGATCAGCGGCAGGCTCGCCGACCGCTTGATCAGGGCGAGGGCACGCGGGGTGGGGTCCTCAGCCACGCTGGTGAGGACCCCGACGGGGGGCGTCGCCTCCGGCTGCCCCACGGCGTGTAGCGGCTGGCCGGGCTGCAGCCCAGGGGCTGCGGGCACCAGGACGGCGAGGCGACGCTGGACCTTGTCGTACGTGCGGAGGCGGGCCACCACCTCTTGCCCGAGGTAGCACCCCTTGTCGAGGGAGATCGCGTCATCGAGCCCCAGCTCCCAGGGGTTGACCCGGTCGTCGGCCTCGGACGCCGGGGCCGGGAGGCCTGCCGCCACGCGCCAGGCCTCCCAGGCCCGCTCGTCGGCCGCTGGCACGCCCGCTGCGGCCAGCAGGTCCGACAACGCGGGGAGCGAGGGTCCTTCGACCAGCCACCGCGGCATCGCTCCCCCTCCGACGCGCCAGGCCTGCCAGCCGTCGCGGGTGGCATGCGTGGTGCCTGCCAGCGGCACCTTGAGGGCCTCTGCCAGCCCCGCCTCGCCGTCGGGCCCTGCCACGAGCAGGCCCTCGCCTGCGAGGGCCGCTGGCGCCAGCACCACGTCCTCGGTGATGACGTAGCGGTCGAGCCAGGCCACCAGCTGCGCCTGGCGCACGGCGTGGCCGATGAAGGCGAGCGCCTGCCCCTCGTCGTGCACCCAACCCCAGTCGACCACGATCCCCCGTTGGGTCACGACCGCGGCGGCAGCCCCGCCGCCGGGCGGTAGCGCCCGCACGTTCGAGGTGGTCATGTTGTGCAGGAAGGCGTGCCGGTCCTGGCCGGTCACACGAAGCCGGGCGAAACCATGGAAACGGGTTTGTGCGGACATCTTGGCACCTCCGGGGGCTGAGCGGGTACATGATAACGGGTCCCGGCGCCGCACCGCGCGGGGGCCCTCCGAGTCTTCGCCCGTGAAACGCATCTACCTCGATCACCAGGCCACCACCCCCCTCGATCCGGCAGCGCTCGAGGCCATGATGCCCTACCTGACGGACCGCTTCGGCAACGCCGGCAGCCGGGCCCACCCCTTCGGCTGGGAGGCCGAGGAGGCGGTTGAGACCGCCCGGGGCGCGATCGCGCGCGCCCTGCACGCCACGGACCGTGAGGTGGTCTTCACCTCGGGGGCCACCGAGGCCATCAACACCGCCTTGTTCGGGGCCGCGGAGGCTCTGTCCGGCGTGGGACGGCACATCGTGACCTCGGCGACGGAGCATCCGGCGACCCTGGCATCGCTGAGACGGCTGACCGAGCTGGGCTGGCGGGTGACGTACCTGCCCGTGGACCGGGAGGGCTTGCTCGACCCGGGCTACCTCGAGAACGCGCTGACCACGAGCACCGTGCTCATCAGCGTGCTACACGGCAACAACGAGATCGGCACGCTGCAGCCCCTCACCGAGATCGGGCGGATCGCACGCCGTCACGGCCTGGTGTTGCACGTCGACGCTGCCCAGGCCTTTGGCAAGGTAACCCTGGACGTGAACGAGATGGGCATCGATCTGCTGTCGATGTCGGCCCACAAGCTGCACGGCCCCAAGGGCGTCGGCGCCCTGTACGTCCGGCGACGAGACGCGCGCTTCAAGCTGCCCCCCCTGCTTCACGGCGGCGGGCAGGAGCGGGGCTTGCGGTCCGGCACGTTGAACGTGCCCGGCATCGTGGGCTTCGGCAAGGCCGCGGAGCTCGCCTTCGTCCGGATGCCCGAGGAGGCCGCACGGCTCGCGGCCCTGCGTGATCGGATGGCGCGGATGCTGCAGGAGGCCCTGCCCGAGGTTCACCTGGTGGGACATCCGCAGCTCCGCCTGCCCACCAACCTGACGCTGAGGTTCGAGGGCGTGCGGGCCGATGATGTGTTGCTGAACCTGCGTGGGATAGCGGCCTCCAGCGGCGCCACCTGTTCGTCGGCGGCCCAGCAGCCCTCCCACGTGCTGCGGGCCATCGGCCTGACCGACGAGCAGGCAGCCTCCACGCTCCGGTTCGGGCTGGGACGCTTCACCACCGAGGACGAGGTGGAGGAGGCCGTGACGCGCCTGGTCGAGGTGGTGGGCAAGCTCCGGGAGATCTCGCCGGCCTGGGCGCGGCGACAGGCCGGTCGCCGGGTGGGGCCCTGAAGGCCGGGTTGGCCGGGGCCTGGTCGCGCGCTATAATGGGGCCGTGCGGAGGGCAATGGGGCCCACGCCGCGCGAGGAACGATGCCGTGACGCCTGCGACCTTCAGCCCAGCGTTCTGCAACGGAGACCGTCCCCACTACGGTCTGTAGGCCCCCTGGTTGGCGACCCCCTGTCCCCTGTGGGGACGCACCGTCACCAGGAGGCCCCTGTGCTGTCCACTCCATCCGAGAACCCTGCTGCCACCGGCGACGAGCCCATCGTCCACAAGCGCCCCCCTGCGGCCCCGGAGGCCCTCGCCCACCGGAGCCTCCGGCAAGGTGAGTTCTGGCGGGCCATCCCTGCCTACAAGGACGTCGACGAGGCCACCTTCCTCGACCACATCTGGCAAGGAAAGAACGCGATCACCACGGTCGACAAGCTCATCGAGACCATCCAGGGGCTTGTGACCCCGCAGTTCGTCGAGGACGCCCGGGCGGGCTTCGCCCGGGCGCCGATGGCCGTCCGGGTCTCACCCTACATGATGGCCGGCATCGACTGGACGGATCCATACAATGATCCCATCCGGACCCAGTTCCTGCCGCTGGGCTCCCGGCTCCGGCCCGATCATCCGATGCTGACCCTCGACTCCCTGCATGAACAGAGCGACGCCCCCGTGCCAGGCCTGACGCACCGCTACCCCGACAAGGCGCTGTTCCTCGCCCTCGACGTGTGCCCGGTCTACTGCCGCTTCTGCACCCGTTCGTATGCGGTCGGCGGAGACACCGAGGAGGTGGAGAAGGTCACGCTGAACGCCAGCCCCAAGCGCTGGCACCGGGTCTTCCAGTACATCTCGGAGCGTCCAGAGCTGGAGGACATCGTCATCTCCGGGGGCGACATGTATCAACTTGCGGCCCCGCACCTCAGGACCATCGGCGAGACCTTGCTGAACATCCCGCATGTTCGCCGGATGCGCTTCGCCACCAAGGGGCCGGCCGTGATGCCGATGAAGATGCTGACGGATCATGCCTGGTTCGACGCGCTGTCACACGTGGTGGAGCTGGGCCGGAAGATGGGCAAGGAGGTCGTGCTCCACACACACTACAACCACCCCAACGAGATCACCTGGATCACCGAGCGCGCCATGGCCCGCTGCTTCGAACGGGGCATCTTTGTGCGCAACCAGTCCGTGCTGCAGCGGGGCGTCAACGACGATCCCGAGACCATGCGGCTGCTCGTGAAGCGGCTGGGCCACATCAACGTGCACGCTTATTATGTCTACCTTCACGACCTGGTGAAGGGCGTGGAGGATCTCCGCACCACGCTGCAGACGGCCCTCGACATCGAGAAGTTCGTGCGGGGCTCGACCGCCGGCTTCAACACCCCGACCTTCGTGTGTGACGCGCCCGGCGGCGGGGGCAAGCGAGACGTTCACAGCTACGAGCACTACGATCGCGAGAACGGCATCTCGGTGTTCACGGCGCCGAGCGTCAAGCCGGGGCAGCATTTCATCTATTTCGACCCGGTCGACCGGCTCGGCCCGGTGGCGCAGGCGCGGTGGCGCGACAAGACGATCTACGACGATATGGTGCGCGAGGCGGTGAAGCGGGCCCAGGAGCTGGCCAGCTGAGGTTGCACGCCAGCTCGACGAGGGGCTGGCACCGTGGCCGGCTCAGCCGACCACGCGCCGCCCCTCGAGTGCCTTGACGAGGGTCATCTCGTCGGCGTACTCGAGGTCACCTCCCATCGGGAGGCCGAAGGCAATGCGGGTCACGCGCAGGCCCGAGGGCTTCAGCAGGCGGCCCAGGTACAGGCTGGTGGCCTCGCCTTCGATCGAGGGGTTGATGGCGAGGATGACCTCCTCGACCCCGGTCTCCCCCCCGTCAAGGCCCTGCAGCCGGGTGAGCAACTCCCGGAGCTTCAGCTGTTCTGGCCCCACCCCATCGAGCGGGGAGATCAGGCCTCCCAGCACGTGGTAGAGGCCCTTGAACTCCTTGGTGCGCTCGATCGCGACCAGGTCGCGCGGCTCGGCCACCACGCAGATGGTGCGGCGATCGCGTGAGGGGTTGCGACAGAGCGCGCAGGGGTCTTCGGCGCTGAGGTTCTGGCACGTCGAGCAGAACCGCACCTGGCGCCGGGCCTCGACCAGGGCGTTGGCGATCCCTTCGACGGTGGCGACGGGCTGCTTGATCAACCAGAAGGCCAGCCGCTGCGACGACTTCGGGCCGATGCCAGGAAGCCGCTCGAGTTCCTCGATCAGCCGAGCGAGGGGACGGGTGTACAGCATCGGGGGGGCCTGGGCGCGCCTAGAACTTCAGGCCGGGGATGTTCAGGCCGCCCGTCACGGAGCCCATCTGAGCTTGGGCCAGCGCCTCGACCTTCTCGCGGGCGTCCTTGAGGGCAGCGAGGACGAGGTCCTCGAGGGTCTCGACGTCCTCGGGGTCCACGGCCTCAGGCTTGATCTTCACGGCCGTGACTTCCTGGTTGCCCGTCATCGTGACGGTCACGGCCCCCCCGCCCGCGGTGCCCTCGACGGCCTGCGCGCCGAGGTCGGCCTGCATCTGCTGCATGGCCTCCTGCATCTTCTGCGCCTGCTTCATCAGCTTGCCGATGTCCATCCCGCCGCCGAACCCACGCATCCGTGACAACTCCTCTGGGTGTGCCGTGCGCGCGGGGCGTCCCGCGCTGGTCGTCATGATACCATTCGGGCCCCGGCGCGGTGCTACAATGCTGAAGCCTCGCGGCCGCCGTGGAACCTTTGGGGGCCCTGTCGCGTCTGGTGGCTGGGAGCCATGACCTTGTCCGACGATGCCGAACAACGCAGGCACTGGCTGAGGGCCGCGCAGCGCGGCGACCGACAGGCCTTCGAGCGCCTGCTGGCGCCTTTGCTGCCCCGCCTGTACAGCCTGGCCTTCCACCTGACGCAGCACCGGGATGACGCCGCGGACGTGGTGCAAGACAGCGCGGTGAAGGCCTGGCGTGCCATCGGGGGCTTTCGGGAGGATGCCGAGTTCTCGACGTGGCTGCTTCGCATCGTTCGCAACACGGTGCTGGATGACGTGAAGCGAGCCTCCCGCCGGCACGAAGAGCCGACCGAGACGTTGCCGGAGGCGGGCGTGCACGTCACGGAGCCGCGAGCGGAGCGGGAGGAGCTGGCGGCCGTGATGGGAGGCTACGTGATGGAGCTGTCCGAGAAGCTGCGAGAGCCCTTGATCCTGTACGACCTCGAGGGCTACACCTACGAGCAGATCGCGGCGGTGCTCGACCTCAACCTCGGCACGGTGAAGTCCCGGCTCAACCGGGCCCGGCTGGCGCTGCGCGAGCGCATCATCGCGGCCCCCGAGCGCCTGGAAGGCTACATGCCGGAGGCCCTGGCCGCGGCGGCTGGGCGGGAGGGCTGACCATGATCCTGGGCTGTGACGAGGTGCGAGAGGCCCTCAGTGAATACGTGGACGGCCGTCTCGGGCCACAGGCCCGGGAGGCCTTGGAGGTTCACCTCTCCGGGTGCACCGCCTGCCGGGGGGAGGCCGAGGGGTTGCGCGACCTCGTCGGGTTGCTGCGAGGTGTGCCGCCGGTGGTTGCCCCGGAGGCGCTGGCGCGCCGCGTCGCGGAGGCCCTCGCGGCCGAGCCCGACCCGGTGGCGATCGCGTGCGACGAGGCCGAGGACTACATGACCGGGCACCTCGAGCAGGACCTCGAGGCCTGGGAAGCGGGCGCGTTGACGGCGCACCTCGCGGCCTGCCCCGCTTGTCGCCAGCAGCTGGCGCAGCTCGAGGCCACGGTTGCCTTGCTGCGCGCCTGCCCCCCACCGTCGCCCCCCGCGGCCCTCGGGCAGATGGTGCAGGCGGCGCTGGCGGCGGCCGACGGGGCGCCCCCAGCCCCCCTGCGCGTGCGCGCGCCCGGGCCTCCGACGCACCGGGGGCGAGTCTGGAGCCACTTGCTGGCCGGCTTCGGCGGCGCGGCCGTCGCCTGCGCCGCGCTGCTGCTGTGGACGTGGCTCCCTGGGGTGGGTCTCCCAGCCATCGAGACAGCGGCAGTCTCGGTTCGCCAGGACGTCGCCGTGAACATCGCCTTTGACCTCGACGAACGCGTGGAGGGGGTGGTCTTCCAGGTTGATCTCCCGGAGGGGTTGCAGTTCATCGACGAGCGCTCCCAGCCGATGCTGGCCCAGTCCGTCAGCTGGCGCGGGAGCCTCGAGAAGGGGCGGACGGTGGTGCCGATCGTGGTCCGTGGCGTGCGGCCGGGGCGGTATGCGATTGAGGCCTACGTGCGCAAGGGCCCCCTCAAGCGCCGCACCACCGTGGTGCTGCCGGTGGAGGGCTGAGCATGGGCCTCTTGCGCGGGGCTCTGGCTGTCGCGGCCTGGGCGCTCGGGCCGGCGCTGGCCTGGGCCGCCCCCTCGCCCTCACCGCTGCCCATCCGGGCCATCAGCGTGGATGTGGTGCCGATCCACGCGGGCCCTGGCCTGTCGCTCCCGGCGCCTCCGGCCGACCGCCTCGAGCACCCGGTGGGTGGGAGGCGCTTTCAGGCCGTCTCGCCGGCGCGGCTCGCCTCGCCAAGCCCGTCGCCACGTCCCAGGGCCGGTCGTTGAAGCCCGTGGCGCTGCGGGCCCGGGTTGCCCACGACATCCGGCTGGCTTGCTCGCCCACCGAGGCCTTTGCCTACTTTGCGGGCAACGATGCCCTGCTGCGAGAGTTTCTGGGCCAGGATCGGGTGGAGCGGCTCTCCGCGGGCACCTACCGCGTGGCGCTCAACCCGCACGGGGCCCTCGGCCTGTCGCTGCGGCCCAGCTTTGATGTGGCCTTCGAGGACCTGCCGCCTGATCGCATCGTGATGCGTTCGCTGGCGGCGAGGCTCCTGGAGGGGAGCGACCACCGGCCCGACGACTTCGAGGCTGGCTTCGAGGGCCAGGCCCGCTTCGTGGCGGAGGGGGATGGCTGCCGCGTGGCTTGCGCGGCCTCGATGCACGCCTCGTTCGGGCTGCCGCTGTGGCTCGCTCCCACGGCGCCGGCGTTCGAGGCCGTCGCGGGGAGCCTGATGCAGGCTGCGATGGCTGCGCTGGCGGCACGCCTCGGCCCGTTGCTGGACCGGGGCATCGCCCTGCGTCGCGTCGAGGCGGCGGGCTGACCGCAAGAAAAAAGCCGGCCCATCAGGGCCGGCGTGGCGAGGGGGCCTCAGCGCTCCCGGTCTTGCAGGTCCGGGGCGATGAGGTCCAGGCTGACCTGGCGTTGGGCTTTGAGGCCGGCGGCCTTGACGATCGTCCGGACCGCGTTGATGGTGCGGCCCTTCCGGCCGATCATGCGCGGCACGTCAGCCTCGTCCACCGTCACCGTGAGGACCGTGCGGGTGCCGTCCTCCTCGCTCTCGATCGCCACGGCGTCCGGTTGCGAGGCAATGGCCCGCAGCAGCACCTCCGCGACGTTTCTGATGGGATCCATCCGCGTCGGGCCGCTACTTGGCCGAGGCCGCGGGGAGCACCTCAGCCCTGCGAAGCAGCGACAGCGTGGTCTCCGTCGGCTGGGCGCCGTTGGCAAGCCACTTCTTCGCCTTCTCGGCGTCGATGCGGAGCTCGACCGGGTTGGCCTGGGGGTCGTAGAAGCCGATCTCCTCGATCACCGCGCCGTCGCGGCGGGTGCGGCTGTCCTGAACGACGACGCGGTACTTGGGGCGCTTGGTCGCGCCGATCCGCTTGAGTCGGATCTTCACCATGGGGTTGGTCTCCTGTGTTTCGTGTGGTTGGGG
>JAYKHL010000196.1:0-8364 GCA_035284865.1 Candidatus Sericytochromatia bacterium
AGATCTCTCGATGCCTCCCACAGCCGATGGCCCCCAGGAAGGCATCCCCGACGGTGTTGGTGGAGCGGACGCCCACCTCCACCAGCTCCACCCCAGCAGCGTGGGCCTCCTGCTCGAGGTGCTCGTACAGCGCGCGCCCGATGCCGCGGCGCCGGTGGGACGGCTTCACGATCGGGCCGTCCACCATCAAGACGCCCCCTCGGCTCTGTCCCGCCGTGAACCCCAGCACGGCCCCAGCACCGTCGATCGCGACCCAGGCCTCTTGCTCGAGGGAGCGGTGGCCGTAGTCGACCTCGAACTCGGCCACGCTCGCCACGTCGGGCTGCCCGCACGCCGTGTCCGGCGAAGCGGAGGCCTCGACCGCCAGCGCAGCCAGCGCCAGGAAGTCGGCGGGCTCGTAGCGCCTGATATGAAACGCGGCGGTCATGAATGGTCGGCCTCTGTGCGATTGTAGCCCAGCGCCAGCACGCCTTCAATGGGCCCCGGAGGCCCCTGATTCCGCCCTGCCCCTCATCCCCGCCGGCACGGGGGGGGACAAGGGCAGCTCGTTCAGGGGAGCAGGGAACGGACAGCCTCTGTCCCCACCGGGTGAGGCCGGATCTCGCGACCTTCTCTCGAGGAGACGGTACCCGCGGACCAGGTGGGGGGCGGTCGTGGGGAGAGGCCTGGCGGACTCCCGCCCTCCGTCGTTATGGTGTTTCCGGCCACGGGGAGACGGGTCCCCGGGAGGTATGCTCCAGGGGTGCGCCAGGGCCACGCCAGGCGCCTTCATGTTATCTGACCCCAAACCCGGCCGCCTCCGTTCCCCGCGGCTTCGCCGCTCGCATTATCCGGAAACCAAACACCCCGGAGCGAGCAGAAAAGCCAGGCCTTGAGTGGTTCTACAGGATTTCAAGACCAACGCGAAGTCTTCGCGATAATTGTTATTATATGGAACAAGCGTGCGACCATCGGACCGTGCCCGGCAGCAGCTGCGTGGGAGGCTGCCTGCCCCACCGCAACGCGACGACGGGTAGAAGATCCGGGGAGTGAAGGAGGCTGCCGTCATGGACGCAGAGGTGACGGGAACGCTGCGCGAGGTGTTCACCACGATCGTGCCGCTGGTGATTGTGGCCGTTGTGGTGCAGCGGATCTGGGCGTTCGGGAACGTCGGCTACCGGCTGATCCGGCACCTGGGCCTGGCCGACGCCGCCCGCGGCAGCAAGGCAAGCCACGGACGCACCGCCACCGGGCGGCGGCCGGGGAAGAGGCAAGACCGCGCGCTCATCGAGGCTGTGCAGGGGCTCACCGGCCTCGGTTCACGAGAGGCAAAGCATCTTGTGGAGGCGATGCCGAATGAGTTTGCCCGGCTCACCGAGCAAGGGGCGCAGGGCCTGCAACGCCTCATCCAGACCGACGGGAAGCCCACGGAGATGGCCCGACTCGCGGAGCAGCTGAAACGAGACCAGCCCTGGAACCACGATGCCCCGGGCGGCACCCGATTGGAGAAGGTGGGGCGCGACGCCAAGGGGGCGGGCGGTGCGCCCGCGAGGAGGCCCTCCCGGGCCGGGTCGCCCCGCGAGGCCGTCACGGCCTGGGACGTCGTGCTGCTCGACCCCGGCGTCCGGCCTGACCGCGCCCTGACTGCGCTGGAGGAGGTCCTCGGGCTCCCGCGCGAGGCGGCGGAGGAGGCCGTGATGGCGGCGCCGGGTCGCGTGGTGCGCGGCGTGACACGCGAGCAGGCGGAGGGGGTGCGTGAGGCGCTGGAGGTGGCCGGGGCGCAGGTGGCGGTCCGGGCAGCGGAAGGCTGAAAGCCCGCGCCCGGGGTCGGGATCCGCGGGCGCCTCTCGCTCAGCGTGCCGTGAGCCGCGCGAACGACACGAGCAGCTTGTCGTAGACCGGCTGGGACAGCGGCAGCCGTGCCAGGGCAAGGCGCCACGCCCCCGTGAGCCACGAACTCGCGGGCCGGGACAGCGTCACGCGAGGCAGAAAGCGCCCCACCAGCTCAGGCTCCCGGGCGCGGGCCAGGCGCTCGTGGAGCCCGTAGAGGCGGTTCGCGGCCTCCAACTCCTGCAACGTCTCGAGCTCGACATGCGTCAGCCACTCCCCGGGCAGCGTGTCGGGCTGGAGGCCGTGCTCGGCGAGCTTCATGCCAAGATGCACCTCCGCAAAGTGGCCGTAGTCCTCTGCGAGGCCGCCAACTGCCTCCCAGGCCCCGCGCGGCAGCAGGGTGCCCCGGATCCAGAAGCGGTGCCAGGGGGTGAACCGTTGGGCGTTCTCCGTGTTCCAGGCGAAGAGCGCGGCCTGTCCCCGTGCGAGGCGGCTGCGGCTGGCAAAGCTACGGCTGCCGATCGCCAGCACCCGCTGCCCGGCCTTACCACGGGCCAGGGCCGCCGCCAGCGTGCCAGGATGCGCCAGCACATGGCACTCCGTGACGAGCAGCCAGTCGCCGTCGGCCTCGCGGGCGGCGGCGTTGAGCAAGGCGTTCATCGGGGCACCGGGGTGGACGAGGAGGCGATCGACCGGCCGCGCCAGCCCCTCCCAGCCCCAGCGGGCCGGCGTGGCGGGGTCCTGACAGGCCACCACGAGCCGCCAGGGCACGGCAACACCCCGTTGCTGCAGCCAGCTGCGCAGGGCCGCCCGGCCGTAGCCGCGGTCCTCCACGTCCGAGAGGATCACGCAGGCCGTCACGCCGCCGCCCGCGCCGCGGCGATCGCCGCCAGCAACCCCGCATCTGGAAAGTTGGCCTCCAGGAAGCCGGGGGCCACGGCCGGCGGAGCGTCCTGCCAAGCCCGCAAGGTGGCCGCGGCAGCTGCCACGTCCGGCTCGCTCCACGTGCAGCCCTCAGCGTGCGGGTAAGCCCCCCGTGGCACGGGCACTCGCGTGGCCGAAACGAGGCCGAGGCCCGGCCAGGGGGCGAAGCTTTGCATCACGGGGCAGCCCGTGACGAGGGCCGGCACCCCCATCGCGAGGGCCTCCAGAGGGACCAGGCCCAGCCCCTCCGCCCGGTGGAGGTCGAGCACAACGTCGCAGCTGCGAACCAGGCCGAGCAACGCCTCGCGGGGCAGCATCTCGGTCACGGCCACCAGCCGGCTCCCCAGGCGGTCGCGCGCCTCGGCCACGAGCGGTGGCACGCCCCCCGACCAGGAGTCGTAGTGCCGCAGCACGAGGCAGACGCCGGGGTCGTCTCCAAAGGCCAGCATGAAGGCCTCGAGCGCACCCCGCGGGTTCTTGCGCTGGTCCCAAGACGCCACATCAGCGCTGACGAACACCGCAAACGCCTCCACCGGGATGCCCCAGCGCGCCCGCGCAGGCTCCGGGAGCACCTCCGGGAGCGCCAGGCCCCAGGCCACGTGCCGCACGCAGGACCCTACCTCGCGGAGGACGTCGGTCAACGGGCGCGAGGCGCCCCACACCTCATCATAGATGGCCGCCCCGAGCCGGAAGGTGGGCGCCAGCCGATCCAGCTCCCAGAACCAGATCCCGACGTTGCGACGACCGACGAAGCCCGCCATCCCGAGGCGCGCCACCGCCAATGGCAGCTCAGGGGGGTTGTAAAAGTGGAGGCTGACGTCGAACGCGGCGTCGTCTCGCTGGTAGGCTGCAAGGTCGGCCGGCAGTTCCCCGGGCTGGGGATGGCTCAGGTCGATGATGGCGAAGGGCACCCCTGCCCGGCTCAGGGCAGCGGCCGCAGCGCGCAGAGGCTGGCTCAGGCCGAGGCTCGCCCGCGCGAAGCCAATCAGGTTCACGCCTTGCGGCAGCGGCGCGGCCCCTCCCTGCCGGCGTCCGGGTGGCCCGAGGCGCCGCATCAGCCGCCAGACCACCAGGGCGCCACGGGCCCGCGCCACCCCCCGCCGCAGACGTCGAAGCGCCCCCACGAGCAGCCGGTTCACCTCGCTCCACCCCGGAGCGGGAGGACGCCGAGCCTCAACAGGCGGCCCTCGCCGACCTCGGCCTCAACAGAACCGCCACCAGGAAGGAGGCTCGCATCACCAGGCTATCGGGCCAGGATTGCCGCCACACGCGGGCATCGACCGCCAGCCAGGCCATCGCGGGGGCGGTGCGTGCTGAAACGGCCACGGCGGTCACCAGCGCCCGCTGAGAGGGCGTGAGCCGCTCGGAGAATCCCTCCAGCAGCGCTGCGGCCTGCTCGGCGAGACGTGCGGCACCCGGCCCCTCGCGCATCCAGCGCAGCCACCTCCGACGCCACCGTTCTCGCCCCGTGGCGGCCGCCCCGATGGCGTTCCCGGCATGCTGACGGTACAGCACCGACGGCGTCGGATCGTAGTCCACCTCCCCGAAGGCGCTGGCGAGCAGGTAGGTCCACCAGTCGTGACACAAGGCGCGGGTGGGCCGGCAGGCCAGCCAGAGGTCACGCAGCGGGCCATTGAAGACCTCCGTGCAACCCGTGGCCACGTTCTCCACCAACGCATTGCCAAGGCCCGGCCGCTTGGGCGCGCGGCTCGTGCCGAGCACCCGCAAGTCGGCATCCACCAGCGTCACGCGGCTGCAGTAGAGGCGGGGCACGTTGCGCGGCAGGTCCCGCCAGCGCGAGGCCACCCGCGCGAGCTTGTCCTCGTGCCAGACGTCGTCCTGATCGCACCAGGCGTAAGCGTCCTCGCCGGCAGGCGCGGCCTCGATCAGCGCCGTGTAGCTTCCCACGATGCCGAGGTGGGGGCCCACGTAGTACCGGATGCGCGCATCCTGAGCCGCATAACGCGCCAGAACGGCCACCGTGCCGTCGCTGGAGCCGTCATCGCGCACGAGCAGGCGCCAGTCGGGGTGGGTCTGCGCGATCAGGCTGTCGAGCTGGTCAGCCAGATGGCGCTCCCCATTGTAAGTCGAAAGAAGGGTCTGGACTCGAAACATGTGACCTCGATCGCTGTCCGACGCCTTTCAACCGTACCACACCCGCAGGGGCTCAGGCACAGGCGAGGCGCCAGCCGAGGGGTCGGCCCCGTTATGTGACTTCGCCCTTGTCCGGCTGCCTCCCAGGTCGGCCATCGTCCGGCGCGGGCAGCCCTGCGGCGCTTTATCCGGACCGCACAGCGGGGCACCTTGCGCGCCGGAGGCCCAAATCGCCGAAAACCCGCATTCTACCGTGGCACCTCCCCTATTCGCAAGATAAGACACATTATCTGTCTCTGACACGCCCCGCGCACGGGGGCACGACGGCCCCGCCGCAGGCCGGCCACCACCGGCCCAGGGGCAAGCGCCTGATCATGGCCGAGCCCGTGGCGAGGCTGGACAACCCCTGCCCGCCTGGTGGAGCAACCGGCTGGGCAGGTCCAGATCTCTCGCGGGCTTGGCGCTCCACGGCCGGTTACCCTGTCCCAGCGCCAGGTCGGATGCCCTCCTCACCTTCGCCTGGGAACCCGGCTCCCCACCGCGCGATCGCTGGGGATCGCCATTGCCCGAGACCAGCCGTGCCTCGCCAGGCAGCCTCCTTTTATTAAATAAAAGATAACCTTTCCTTTTCCTGCGAGGGGCCCACGCACCGCCCGCGTCGGTTTCAATGGAGGCTGGCCTTGCCCTGCACCGCTGAGGTGGAACCATGATCTTCCTGGCTCCAGGTGCCCTTGGGTCATCCCCCGCGGGCCTCGGCTCCTGCCGTCGGCTCGCCCCGTGGCTGCTCGCGCCCCTGGTGGCGGCGTGCGGCCTCGCACCGGCCGGCGCCGACGGGCAGCCGAGGGCCAGTCGGGCTGCCGGGGCCTCGCGGCTGGGGGCCACGGCGGTGACGGTCTGCGGCGACACCAACCGGGACGGCACCATCACCGCCTCGGATCGGGAGGGTCGTGGCAGGTGGCGCTGGCGCACCGGGGGTGCCTTCTGCCTGGCGAACGTGGATGACGACGACCGCGACGGCCGCGCCGACGCCGCCGACGAGGCCGTGAACGGCGCTGACGACGCGCGGGACCTGGCCCCCGTGCGCGTGGTGCTCCCCGCCTCGGCCCGGGGGGCAAGGCTGCGCCTGACGGTCAGGACCTCATCGCCGGAGGCCCCGCCGGTGCGCCTGTTCGAGCAGGCCCCGGGCGGCTGGCGCGTGGCCCCGTCGCTCCGCCCCGTCGAGGCTCTCGAACTCTCGCTGGGCCTCGAGGCAGCCGGGTTCGCCAACGGCACCTGGGACGGCCTGGTCGAGGTCCTGGCCGAGGTGCTGGATCCCGAAGGGCGCGTGCGCGAACGCGACCTTGCCCGCTGGCGCGTGGCGCCGTTCCTGCTGCTCCCGAACACGGCGCGCACGCGCACGGTCTACGTGTCGACCGGGCACCCGCGCTATGAGAACCTCGCCTTCAGGGCAGGCCTCGGAGAGGCCTGCGCGCAGGCAGGCGCCCAGCTGGTGACGCACACCACCCGCTCCTGGAAGGAGATGTGGATGCAGGACACGATGGAGCTGGGCTACACGCAGCTCCCTGGCCAGCCCCCGATGCACGTCGTGCTGGGCGGCCTCCGGGGCGCGGACAGCTTCGGCCCTCGCCTGCTGGGGCCGGGCACCGGCTTCGTGCAGGTCGGTGCCAACCGAGGCATCGCCGACGGGGTGGATGACTGGGCGGACTGGATGGGCAACCTGGAGGTCTCTCCTCCCGTGCCAGGGTACCCCCTGGGGCGGGTGTTCTACGGGCGTAACACCGACACGGGCGTGGGGCTCCACCCCGAGGTCGTGGCGTTCCTGGAGGCCCAGCAGGTGCAGGCCCCCTTCTGGCTCGACACAGGTTTCCTGACGATCAAGCATGTGGATGAGATCGCCTCGTTCCTGCCAGGCCCCGATGGCCGCCCCCGGCTGTTGCTGGCCGACACCCGCCGTGCGATCGCCCTGATCCCACGGGAGGCCGGCCCCTCCAACAGCCGCAACCAGGCCCGGCTGGATCGCGTGCTGGCTGGCGGCACCTACCCCGATGGCTCCCGTTCCCGTGGGCTGCGCGCGGAGCTCGGGCTGGCAGACGATCAGATCGTGCGGCTGCCCGTCAGCTACGAAGGTGGGCACAACGTCTGGTCCAACCCCGTGAACTCGGTCTGGCTGAACGGCACGGTCGTCACGGGCCATCACCGGGTGCCGGGGGCCGTCGCTGCCGACATCGCCTCCCAGCTCCGGGCCGCTGGCGCCCGCTCGGTAAGCTTCATCGATGATGCGCCTTACCAGGACAACTCGGGAAACGTGCACTGCGCGACCAACACGCGCAGGGCCCCGCTGGTCGGGGACTTCGCCAGGTGGCTGCCCCGCCTCACGGCCATCGACTGACGGCCCCGAGAGGCCTGCCCCTTCGCGGTGACCAGGGGCCAGGCCCGCGGCTACATGCCGACCCAGTCGACCAGCGGGAGCCGGCGCCGTGAGGCGTCGGTGGAGGGCACCGTGATCTTGCCCCCCGTGTTGGTGACCCGCATGGCCCGGTACCAGCTGTAGGTGTCGCTCTGAGCCGCCACATACCAGGTCCCCGGCGGGAGGTCGAAGGCCGCGATCCCGCCATCGCCAGCGAGGCTCTCGACGAAGTTCAGCGTCGGGTTGCCTCCCGCCCGCTCGGCCTCGTACCGCAACGCCTCCGTGCGCTTGCCGAGCCACTTGGCGTGGCGCGCCTGGTAGACCTTCATGATGGCCTCCCCCACCCCGTTGCGGGCGTTGTAGGCGTTGATGACGTTGTTGAGGTCCGTGACGACCTTGCGCACCCACAGCTCGCGGCCATCCTCGGTGTTGACCAGCCCCCGGATGGAGTCGCTCGCCCGGTCCCCGTGCTTCTTGAAGACCTGGTTGAACAGCGGCTTCAGCTCGGCGATCGTCTCTGGCTCGTCCCGGTGGATGTCTGCGAAGGTCTCCCGGAAGCCCTCGAGCTCGGAGGCCTGCAACAGATAGAAGCTCTTCACCGGCTTGAGCAGGGGCAAGGGCCGGAAGCCCGAGGGAGGGTTCGGGGGCGCCGGCCGGTAACGCTCGAAGCGCTGCTGAACGCCGGGAAAGACCTTCTCGATGTCGTACGAGAAGGCCACCACGGGCACGCCGGGCTGCACGGGCCCGAGCGGGCTCATCACCCTGACCTGGACCGGCACGGCAAAGGCAGCGGCCGCAAGACCGAGCCAGCTGGCGAGGGCAAGGCTGGTAAGCTTGGCAGAACGCATCGGAGAGACCTCTTCCTGGACAGGGGCCGCGCTGTGCTCGGCTGGCTGGCGCGCCCGTGCATGTCATCGGCAGCTTTTGCACGAATTTAACCCCGAGATCCGCACCGTTATGTTATTGTGGCGCACAAGGAGCTTCCCTGTGCTTGTGGAATCCGACGACCTGCTGACGGCCCGCCATGCCGCCGACCTCGCCAGCCTCACGGCCGCCGAGTTTCAAGACCACCTGCGCTGGGGGCAGATCCGGCCCTTCGTCGTGATCGACGGCCTGAACTTCTTCCACCG
>JAYKHL010000197.1:0-11036 GCA_035284865.1 Candidatus Sericytochromatia bacterium
GACACAACGCTGCAACAAGGGCGCCGCCAGCATCCCGTTGGGCAGCGTGACCCAGATGAACAGGCCGCCCTCCGGGCGGGTCCAGGTGCACCACTCGGGGAAGTGGGCCTCCATGGCGGCCAGCATCAGGTCGCGGCGCTTGCGGTACTCCTCCCTCAGCCGTGCCAGGTGGGCCTCCAGCCCGCCAGAGGCCAGGTACTCCGCAATCATCACCTGGGTGAAGGCCGAGGTGTGGAGATCGTTGCACTGCTTGAGCGGGACCAGCTTCTCCATGATGATATCGGGCACCACGGCATAGGCGACGCGGAGGCCCGGCGCCAGCACCTTGGAGAACGTGCGCAGCAACACCACCCCTCCCTCGCGGTCCCGGGCCTTGATCGCAGCCGGCCGGGTCGGCCCGAAGTACAGGTCCCCGTAGGGATCGTCCTCGATGATCGGCACGCCGTGCCGACAGGCCAGCTCGTACAGCTCGGTCTTGCGTTCCTCGTTGAGCATCAGGCCCGTCGGGTTCTGGAAGGTCGGGATGGCATAAATAAATTTGGGCTTGCGGTGCTCGAGCACCCGTGCAAGGGCATCCATCTTCATCCCGCAGCCGTCGAGCGGCACCGTGACGAAGCGGGCCTCGAACCCTTGAAAGGCCTGCAGCGCCCCCAGGAAAGTGGGGCTGCCGACGACGATCTCGTCGCCCGGGTTGAGGAAGGCCTGGGCGATCATGAAGATGCCCTGCTGCGAACCCGTGGTCAGGAGCACCTGGTTGCCCGTGAGGTCGATGCCCTCGGCGGCAAGCTGGGCCGCGATGGCCGCTCGCAGGGGCGGGTAACCCTCGGAGGGGCCGTACTGCAGCGCCCTGAGCGTCACCTCCGGGGTGCTGAACGCTGCCTGCGCGGCGGCAGCGAGGTCTTCCGCCGGGAACAGATCCTGCGCGGGCATCCCGCCTGCGAAGGACGTGATGTCAGGCTGCGAGACGACCTTGAGGATCTCGCGGATGACGGAGGCGTTCACGTTCGCCATGCGGCTGGCGAACTGGGGGGCAAAGGGACACATCGTCGTTTCTCCTTGGCCGCGGCGCGCCGGGACTGCAAGCCGCCGCGAGGTCATGCTACCACAACCGCCGCTCGACGTGTCCTGCCGTGGGTTTGCGGCAAGCGACCAGGGTCGTCCTTCAGCAAAGTGGCCCCTGGCTGTCGCCAGGGGCCCTGTCGGTGGAGTCGGGCGGGAGGTGCCTCAGACGTTGAAGGGGTTCATGACCCGCTCGCCCGTGTACACGAGCACGCTCTTCTCCTCCATGTACTGCTTCAGCGTCTCGGCAGACAGCTCCCGGCCGAAGCCGGATTGCTTGTAGCCGCCGAACGGCACGCCCAGGAACGAGCTGAACGGGGTGTTGATGGTCAGCCCCCCGGTCTTGAGCTTGGCCGCCACGCGGTGGGCCCGCCCCACGTCCCGCGTCCAGATGGTGCCATAGAGTCCGAAAGGGCTGTCGTTCGCGAGCTTGATGGCCTCGGCCTCGGTTTCGAACTTGATGAAGACGACCACGGGCCCGAAGATCTCCTCTTGCGCCACGCGTGAGGCATTGTCGACATTGCCGAGCGCCGTGGGGGGGTAGAAGTGGCCCTCAAGGCCCTCCGGCTTGGCTCCGCCGCACAGCAGCGTGGCCCCCTCCTGTTGCCCGAGCTTCACGTAGCTGTCGACCTTCTCCCAGTGCTCGCGGGAGATCATCGTGCCCAGCTGGGTGGCGGGGTCCATCGGGTCGCCGGCCTTGATCTTGCCGGCCTTCTCCACGAACGCCGAGACGAAGGCGTCATAAATGGACGCCTGCACCAGCACGCGGCTTCGGGCGTTGCAGCACTGGCCGGCGTTGTCGTAGATGCCGTACAGGGAGCCCGCCACGGCCTCGTCGAGGTTCGCGTCCGCGAAGACGATGCCCGGGCTCTTGCCGCCAAGCTCCAGCGTGACGCGCTTGATGCCCTCGGCAGCCGCGGCCATGATGGCCTTCCCCGTCTCCGTGCCGCCCGTGAAGGCGATCTTGTCGATGCCGGGGTGACGCGACAGGTAGGCACCCACGGTCTCACCGGGGCCATTGATGACGTTCAGGACGCCGGCCGGGAGGCCCGCCTGGGCGGCCAGCTCCGCCAGCTTCAGCGCCGTCAGCGGCGTCAGCTCGGAGGGCTTGAGCACCACCGTGTTGCCGGCCGCGAGCGCCGGGCCGAGCTTCCAGGCCGCCATCACGAGCGGGAAGTTCCAGGGCACGATCAGCGCGCACACGCCGAGGGGCTCCCAGGTGGTGTAGCTCAGGAAGTTGGGCGGGCAGGGAATCGTCTCGCCCTGGACCTTGCCGGCGAGGCCCGCGTAGTAGTCCAGGACGTCGGCGGCGTGCGAGACCTCGCCCCGGGCGGCGCCGATGGGCTTGCCCGTGTTGCGCGTCTCCAGCTCGGCCACGGCGTCGAGGTTGGCCCGCAGCAGGTCGGCAAGCTTGCCGAGCATCCTGGCCCGCTTCTGGGCCGAGGTCCGAGCCCAGGCGCCCTCGAAGGCGGTGCGCGCAGCCGAAACGGCGGCATCCACGTCGGCCTCGCTGGCGACGGCCACGTGCGCCAGCACGGCCGCGGTGGCGGGGTTGTGCACCGCCAGCGTCTTGCCGGCGTCACCGGGGCGTGGTTCCCCATTGACCCAGTTGGCCAGGGGCTGGTTGTCGATCGTCACCGTCACGGTCGGGGCCTCCCTACTTTCGTGCGCGGGGGCACCTTTGCCGCCGCGGTCCGGTCCATTCTGGAGCACCGACCGGGGGTTGTCCATCGCCTGAGGGCCGGCGGAGTCTCAAGCCAGAACCGTCGGCTGCCGACGATCTCTCAGCCGCAGCCTGGCGGCCTGGTGATGCTCCGCACAGCGCCCGTCGCCTGGAGCGCGGTACCATCACGTCGCCTTCCACGGAGCTGCCCGCGGGAGCGCGATGAGGTTTGGGGTGCACCTGATGGATGCTCGGTTTCCTGTCCCCGTGGGTCGGCTCAGCGTCGAGGCCGAGGCCCTCACGCGGGGGACGGTCCTCGAGGGGCTTGCCAGCTGGCTCGCGCGCCTTCCCCTCGGCGCCGACTCGAGGCGCCGCCAGGCCTTGATGGCCCGCCGGGGGCGGGAGTCCGGCCCGACCCGTCCCCCGCGGACCCGGCGGACGGCCGTGGGGGCGGGTGGGAGCGCTCTGGAGCGCCTTTACGGAGCGCCCCCCGAGGGGCTGGTCGAGGTTCGCCCCACGGCCTCGGATCGGTTGCCCCTCCGGCCACCGGAGGCGCTGCCCACCTGGGTGGCGGGGTTGGAGGGCACCCCCTCGTGGGGCCCCGAGGCGGGGGAGACCAGTGCATTTTTGCAGCTGTTCTCGCGGAACGTCGACAGCCTGGCGGAGCTGTCGCGCACGCTCTGAGGCCGGAACGCGGCACGGGCCGCCTCCCCGTTCAGGCGCCCCTCCCCGGCGCGGCGGGCCAGCGGCGGTCCACCACGACCAGGACCGGCGGCCTTGACGCCCCTCCCGGGCGCGGCGCGCCAGCGGGCCAGCGGCTGGCGGACGGTCAGGGTCGCTCGAACACCGCGGCGATGCCCTGCCCCACGCCGATGCACATGGTGGCGAGGCCATAGCGGCCCTCGCGGCGGCGCAACTCGTGCACCAGCGTCGTCACGATGCGGGCGCCGGAGGCACCGAGGGGGTGCCCGAGGGCGATCGCGCCGCCGTTGACGTTGGTCTTCGCGGGATCGAGGCCGAGGTCGCGCAGGCAGGCGAGCCCCTGCGCGGCGAAGGCCTCGTTGAGCTCGACGAGGTCCAGGTCCGAAATCCGGAGCCTGGCTCGCTCAATCGCCTTGCGCGTGGCAGGCACGGGGCCCACGCCCATGATGACCGGGTCCACGCCCGCCACGGCGCCGGAGACGAACCGCGCGAGGGGCTGGAGGCCCAGGGCGCGGGCCCGGTCTTCGCTCATCAGGACCACGGCCGCTGCGCCGTCGTTCACGCCCGAGGCGTTGCCGGCCGTGACCGTGCCGTTGGCCTTCACGAAGGCGGGCTTCAGCGTGGCGAGCTTCTCGACCGACGTCTCGCGCGGGTGCTCGTCCGTGTCGAAGACGGCCGTCTGGCCCTTGCCGACGGCCACGGTGACGGGCACGAGCTCGTCGCGGAAGCGACCCTCGGCGATGGCGGCCGCCGCGCGGCGCTGGCTCTCGACGGCGAAGGCGTCCTGCTCCTCACGCGTGATGCCCCACTGTGCGGCCACCCGCTCGGCCGTCTCGCCCATGCTGATGGGTTCGTGCAGGGCCTCGAGGGCCTGGTTCACGAAGCGCCAGCCGATCGTGGTGTCCACGAGCGCCATCCCACCGCGCGGGAACGCGGCGTCCGGCTTCAGGGCGACCAGCGGGGCGCGCGTCATCGACTCCACGCCGCCCGCCACGAAGACCTCGCCCTCACCCGCCCGGATGGCGTGGGCGGCCGTGATGATGGCCTGCAGGCCCGAGCCGCAGAGCCTGTTCACCGTCTGCCCGGGCACCGTGATGGGCAGCCCCGCGAGCAGCCCGGCCAGGCGCGCCACGTTGCGGTTGTCCTCGCCGGCCTGGTTGCTGCAGCCGAAGATGACGTCCTCCACGCTCTCGGGGGCGATGCCGGCCCGCGCCACGACCTCGCGGATGACGAGGGCCGCGAGGTCGTCCGGGCGCACGTCCTTGAGAGCTCCCCCGTAGCGGGCGATGGGGGTGCGGACGGCGGCGACGAGGACGGCTTCGGGCATGGGGGGTGATCCTTTCTCGTTGGTCGCCATCATAAACCGGGGGTCCACCTGCTGGCGACGGACGCCCCGGCCGGGGCGTCCCGCAGGTCGAGGTCGAGACCGGGTTTTATTGATAATCCTGCTTATATGGCTTTTGAGGCTCGCCTCCGCCGAAACCTGCTAGCATGAGCCGTCGCAGCCCATCTCGGAGACCCGCACCCCATGGCCAAGTACGACCCCTCAGCCATCGAGCCCAGGTGGCAGCAGTTCTGGGACGCGAACCAGACCTTCAAGACGCCCGATTTGCCCACCAGGCCCAAGTACTACGTGCTCGACATGTTCCCGTATCCGTCGGGAGACGGGCTTCACGTCGGCCACCCCGAGGGCTACACGGCCACCGACATCGTGGCGCGCTACAAGCGGATGAAGGGCTTCGACGTGCTGCACCCGATGGGCTGGGACGCCTTCGGGTTGCCGGCGGAGCAGTACGCCATCAAGACGGGCACCCACCCGGCCGTCATCACGAAGAAAAACATCGACAACTTTCGACGTCAGATCAAGTCGCTCGGCCTGTCCTACGACTGGGATCGGGAGGTCTCGACGTGCGACCCCGACTACTACCGCTGGACGCAGTGGATCTTCCTGAAGCTGTATGAGCGGGGCCTCGCCTATGAGGCCGAGATGCCCGTGAACTGGTGCCCGGCGCTTGGCACGGTGCTCGCCAACGAGGAGGTCGTGGACGGCAAGTCCGAGGTCGGCGGCCACCCCGTGGAGCGCCGGATGATCCGCCAGTGGGTGCTGCGCATCACGGCCTATGCCGAGCGCCTGCTGGCCGGCCTCGAGGGCCTCGACTGGCCCGAGAACATTAAGGAGATGCAGCGGCACTGGATCGGACGCTCCGAGGGGGCCGAAATCGACTTCGCGCTGCAGGGGCGCGAGGACGGGTTCACCGTCTTCACCACCCGCCCCGACACCCTCTTCGGCGCGACCTACTGCGTGCTCGCGCCGGAGCATCCGCTGGTCGACGCCATCACCACCGACGCCCAGCGCGCGGCCGTGGAGGCCTACCGGCAGGCGGCCGCCCGCAAGAGCGACCTCGAGCGCACGGATCTCGCCAAGGAGAAGACGGGGGCCTTCACGGGCGCGATGGCCGTCAACCCGGCCAACGGCGAGGCCATCCCCGTGTGGATCGCCGACTACGTGCTCGCGACGTACGGCACGGGCGCCGTGATGGCCGTGCCCGCCCACGACCAGCGCGACTGGGAGTTCGCGAAGGCGATGGGGCTCCCCATCCGCCGCGTCATCGAGGGCGGCGATCTCGACGAGGCGGCGTTCACGGGCGACGGCCCGCACCGCGCCTCGGGCCCGCTCGACGGCCTCGACAACGCCGCCGCGAAGACGCGCATGGTGGCGTGGCTGGAGGAGCATGGCGTGGGTCGCGGCAAGACGACCTACCGCCTGCGCGACTGGATCTTCAGCCGCCAGCGCTACTGGGGCGAGCCCATCCCCGTGCTCCACCACCCCGATGGCCGCATCACGGCCCTCGGCGAGGACGAGCTGCCGCTGACGCTGCCTCACATGGACGCCATCACGCCTTCTGGCACGGGCGAGAGCCCGCTGGTGAACGCCGGGGACTGGCTGAAGGTCGGGGAGGCCACCCGCGAGACCAACACCATGCCGCAATGGGCCGGCAGCTGCTGGTACTACCTGCGCTTCATCGACCCGAAGAACACGGAGGCCTTCGCGGCCCAGGACAAGCTGGCGGCCTGGCTGCCCGTCGACCTCTACATCGGTGGGGCGGAGCACGCCGTGATGCACCTGCTCTACGCCCGGTTCTGGCACAAGGTGCTCTTCGACTGCGGCCTCGTGCCGACGGAGGAGCCCTTCCAGAAGCTGTTCAACCAGGGGATGATCCTGGGCGAGAACAACGAGAAGATGTCCAAGTCCCGCGGCAACGTGGTCAACCCCGACCACATCGTCGCCAAGTACGGGGCGGACACGCTGCGGCTTTACGAGATGTTCATGGGGCCGCTCGAGGCCACCAAGCCCTGGAGCAACACGGGCGTGGAGGGCCTGTTCCGGTTCCTGCAGCGCGTCTGGCGCCTCTTCATCACCGAGGACGGCGGCCTGAACCCGGCCATCGGGGCGGGCGACAACGCCGACTTCACGCGGCTGCTGCACCGGACCATCAAGAAGGTCGGCGGCGACATCGAGGGGCTGCGCTTCAACACCGCCATCAGCGCGATGATGATCCTCCTCAACGAGGCCAACAAGGCCGAGCAGCTGCCGCGGGCCGGGATGGAGGCCTTCGTGCTCCTGCTGGCGCCTTTCGCGCCCCACCTGGCCGAGGAGCTCTGGGCCCGGCTCGGGCACGAGGGGTCGCTGGCCCACGTGGCCTGGCCCACCTACGACGAGGCCCTGTGCAGGGACCCCGAGGTCGAGCTCGCCGTGCAGGTCAACGGCAAGCTGCGGGCCCGCATCGTGGTCGCGGCCGAGGCCAGCAAGGAGCTGGTGCTCGGTCAGGCCAAGCATGAGGTGGCGGACCACCTCACGGGTAAGACGATCGTGAAAGAGGTGGTCGTGCCCGGTCGGCTCGTCAACCTCGTGGTCAAGGACTGAGGCGGCGGGCCGCCGGGAGGGGCGTCGCCATGAGGAGGCTGTCGGAGCTGGGGCTGCATCGCCTCTTGATTCCGGGCGCGCTGCTTGTTGCTGCGGCCTGTAACGCCGTCCCCCCGACGGCGCCAGCACCCGCGGCCACCCTGGCCGCCACCGACGCCCCCACCCCCTCTCCGCCGGCGCGCCCCTCGGCCGGGCCCACGGCCGCAGGGAGCGCGACGAGCGCTCCGCGGGGCCCGGCTTCGGCGCTGGATGGTCGCGTGTTCGCCCCGGCCGCGCTGGCGAACGGGGCGCCCGTGATCGTGGGAGAGCGCTTCGATCTCGCGGAGGTTGCCCCCACGGCTCCGCTGCGCCTGCTCCAGGCCACCTTCGAGAAGCCGGTGCAGAATGCCCTGGTGACGCCGCGCGGCCCGGACCTGAAGCTGCTGGGAGCCACCACCGGCGCCTACTCGGACGCCGAGGGGCGGTTCCGGTTGCCGGGCGTTGGTCCTTTGCCGTGCGTCTTCCTGGAGGTGCGCACGCGGGCGGCAGGTCGCAGCGTCCGCGCGTTTGCCTGGGCTCGGCCGCGGGAGGCCCAGCAGGCGGGGGGCGTCACGGTGGACCTGGCGGCCACGCTGGTGGCGCGAGAGCTCCTCCGCTTCTGGCAGCGGGCGGGCCAGCAGGTGAACTTCGCGGCGCTCGCCACGGCCGACGTGGAGCCCCTGCTGTTGCGGGTGCGGCGGGCGCTGGCGGCTGGGCTGCCGGCGGGCCTGGCCTTTGATCCCAGCTCCGTGACGATGCCCGCCGAGGCCTGGTCTGCGCAGGCGGACGCGGCGGACGGGGCCCTGGCCCTGCTCGATGGCCTCGCGGCCAGCGAGCCGCTGATCGATCGCGAGATCGATCGCCTCTGGCTTGGCTGCAATGCGGTCCTGACGGGGCGTCGGGACCCGGAGCAGCTGGCCGTGGTCCGGCCCGGGCGAGAGCCCTCTCCCACCCCGACCGGCGAGCCCTCCGAGGCCCCCGAGGCCACGCCGGGCGCCTCGGAAGCGCTTCGAACCCCGAGCTGAGCGAGGCGCGTCAGGGCCAGAAGGCGTCCAGGAAGGACGCCAGGTGCACGAGGCCGGGCGCGCCCGGGGTCTGGGCCAGGCCCCGGCCCAGCTGCATCAGGCAGGGCGGGTTGGCTGTCACGACCAGCTCGACGGCGGTGGCCCGGATGTTGGCGACCTTGGCTGCCAGCAGGCGGTCTGCCATCGTCGGCTGCTTGAGGGTGTAGCTGCCGGCTCCGCCACAGCACCAGTCGGCCTCTGGCAGCTCGACCAGCGTCACGCCTGGCAGCCCTGCCAGGAGCCTGCGGGGGGCCTCCCGCACGCCGAGGCCGTGGGCGAGGTGGCAGGGGTCGTGCCAGGTGATGCGACGGGGCGGCGCGCCGGGCGGGGGGAGGGGCAGGCCCTCTCGCACCAGGAAGGTCGCGAGGTCCTGGACCTGGCTCGCCAGGGCCGCCGCCTCTGGCAAGTCCGGCAGCAGGTGGCCGTACTCGCTCAGGGTGGCGCCGCAGCCGCCAGCGTTGGTCACGATTGCGGCCCAGCGCTGGGCCCGCAGCACCTCCACGTTCGCTCGCGCCCGCGCGATGGCCCCCTGGCGGTCGCCTTCGTGGAGCTGCAGCGCCCCGCAACAGCCCAGGCCCGGGGGCGCCCAGACCCGGAAGCCGGCGCGCGCGAGCAGGCGAACCGTGGCGGCGTTGGCCTCCGCGTAGAGCGCCGCGCCTGCGCAGCCCTCCAGGAATGCCACCACGCCCCGTTCTCTCCCCTGCGCGGGGGTCCACTCGGGCAGGGCCCGGGGGGCCCGCAGGCGCCCGTCCGGAAGCAGCTCCAGGGCCCTCCGGGCAGCGGGGGGGAGCCAGGCCGGGGCCCGGCCGGCCCGGACCAGGAGGCGGCGGGTCAGGCGGCCAGGCCCCACCCCCAGCCCGAGCAGGCGACGCTCGGCCAGCACCGTTCCCGCGAGGCGCCTCCACAGCCTCACCCCCAGCGTCGCCGGGCGGGCAGGTTCCACCCACGTCGCCCGGACGTGCTCGAGCAAGGTGCCATAGCGCACCCCGGCCGGGCAGGCCGTCTCGCAGGCGCGACAGCCGACGCAGCCGTCGAAGGCCGCTCTCACGTCCGGGCCGGCTTCCAGTCGACCCTCCTCGAGGGCCCGCATCAGGTGCAGGCGGCCGCGTGGCGAGGCCACCTCGTCTCCTGTCTCCCGGTAGGTGGGGCAGCGCGGCAGGCAAAGCCCGCAGTGAATGCAGGCGTCCAGCAGCCCGCTGGCTTCCTCGCCCGGCTGTTCCATGGTGCTGTCCTCCTCGGCTCAACCGCCCGGCGTGCGGCC
Source organism: Candidatus Sericytochromatia bacterium (assembly GCA_035284865.1). Lineage (GTDB taxonomy): Bacteria > Cyanobacteriota > Sericytochromatia > S15B-MN24 > JAQBPE01 > JAYKHL01. The sequence goes on from JAYKHL010000197.1 coordinate 9,693, forward strand.
TGGGGCGAGCACCCCTCCGGGGTCCCAGGCATGCTTGATGGCCCGCATCAGGGCCCAGGCCGGCCGCTCAGGCCCCCAAACCTCCAGGCCGTGACGCTTCCAGGCCGCAGGGGCAGCCTCCACCAGCCAGGTGCCGCCAGCGGCCTCCACCACCTGACGCACCTCGGCCCACCAGCTCCCCGGGAGGGAAGGCACGTCGCCCCAGGCTGCCCGCACGACCCCGTTGCCCGCCTCCGCCCAGACGGCCGTGGGGGGCAACGACAGGGCCTCGAGCGCTCCTAGCAGGCCGGGCACCCGGTCCGAGGTCGTGAGGGCCCTCAGCCGCAGGGTGCCCCAGCGGCGGTGGACCATCAGCGCCGACAGCGCCGCGTCCCAGCCCGCGTCGGCGAGCACCTCGAGGGTGGCCCGACCCTCCCCCAGCAAGGCGTCGAGGCGGTCTGTGGCTGCCTCGACGGCCGCCTGCGCACCCTCGAAGCCACACGACACCACGTAGCCATCGGGGCGGTGGGCGCCGCCCCAGGCGGCGGGCCCGCGCGTCACCGTCAGCACCGTGGGGCGCAGCCGGGCGAGGGTCGGCGCCGCGAGCACTCGTGCCACGTCGGTTGGGGTCTCCACCGCCACGCGCACCAGCTGCCGCGCGGCCGGCAACGGCGCCAGGCGGAAGCAGGCGGCCGTCACCACGCCGAGCGACCCGAGCGCGCCCACGTGGAGCTTGGGTGTGTCGTAGCCGGCCACGCTCTTGACCACGGGCGCCCCGCCGCGCACGAGGCAACCGTCCGGCATGGCGACCTCGGTCCAGAGCAGCCAGTCGCGCACGGTGCCGTGGCCGAGCCGGCGTGGCCCGACACAGCCCGCGCCGATGAGCCCCCCGACGGTGGCCCGATCCGGGTCCTCGACCTCCAGCGGCAGGTGCTGGCCGTGCCGCGCGAGCAGCTGCTGCAGCCGCCCCAGCGTCAGGCCTGCCTCCACCGTCACCGTCAGGTCCTGGGGCAGGTGGTGGCGAACGGAGGTCAGGCGATGGAGGTTCAGCGCCACGTCGTACCGCGTTGGCCGCCCTCCCGCCGTCTGGTGGGTGCCGCCGCCCCACGGGATCACCGCAGCACCCGCCTCGCGGGCCTCGTGAAGCGCCGCTGCGACCTCGCCCGCGCTGCCAGGAACCACGACGTGCGCGGGCACCATGTCATCCACCCCGCGGCCAGCTGCGTCCGAGGCGGTGTCCCCCCTCAACACAGCAGGCCTCCCCGGGCCGCTCCCGGGCGCGCCTCGCCACAGCCGCTGCGGACGGGCAGCAGCTTGCCGGGGTTGAGGCGCTCGTGAGGGTCGAAGGCCTGCCGCAGGCGAGCC
>JAYKHL010000198.1:0-3062 GCA_035284865.1 Candidatus Sericytochromatia bacterium
CCAGCGTGAGGGCCGGCGTGGCCGGGTCGTGCAGCAGCCCCGCGAGCGCCGTGCGCAGCCCGAAGGCGTGGGTGCGGGCGGCGAAGAAGCTGGCCCGGTGGGCGGCGTCCTGCACGGAGTCCGAGAACGTCAGCAGCTTCTTGTCGTCGTTCAGGCGCGCGGCGAAGAGCTGGCCGACGATCACGCTCGACAGGCTGGCGGCCTGGGCGCCCAGGATCGTCAGGGCCTCCTCCCCCTCGCAGGCGGGGCAGTCGTGGGTGCCGACGAGGCCGCGCTCCGTGGCGCGGGTGAGGCTGGGCACCAGCACCGGGACCAACCCCGTGGCGCCGCAGGCCGGGCACCCCTCCGCGTCTGGCGCCGTGGTGAGGGCGAGGCACTCCCCGCAGGCCCGCGCAGGCAAGCTCCGGGCGGCCGGTGGGGCCGTGCCCGCGTCGTCGGGAAGCAGCACCACCACCTCGGGATCCTTGCGGAACCAGGCCTCGTAGAACGTCGCGAGATCCGGGCTCACCCGCTGGGCCCGCTCGGGCTTCACGCCCGCCCAGCCGAGCTGGCCGCACTCTCGGCAGTGGACCACGGGCAGGTGGTGCCGGGCCTCCAGCTCCGTGAGATCGGCGCTGAACCGCAGCCGGGGCGGCCGCGCCACGCTTGCCACCATGCGCCGCAGCTCGCGCAGCCAGAGCTGCACGCGCAGCTGCACGAAGGGGCGCCCGTCGGGCTGCCGCGCCAGCGCAACCAGCGCCAGCAGGGCCTCCGCGGCCAGGCGCTGCTCCTCGGGCTCGTAGAGCAGCCAGCCCGGCAGCGCGCGGCCCAGGGCCTCCGCCAGCGCCTCCAGCGCCACGGCCCGCCCCTCCAGCGCCCGCAGCAGGGCGTGGAACAGGGCGTGCCGCCGCAGGGCCTGCCCGAGCGCCACGGCGAAGCCGGGGCCTGGGGCGGGGGGCTGCGCGAAGAACATTGGCGCCAGCCGCTCCCCGAGCGCCACGTCCGTCAGCGCCGGGTCGTCGGCGAGGCCGCGCAGCCGGGCGGCGTCGGGCAGCAAGAGCTCCTCAGGGGCGTCATCCGCGAGGAAGAGGCCAGCGCTCAGGCGCTCCTCCGAGATGACGCTGGCGGCGTCGAAGGGCTCGCCGAAGATGGCGCGGGCGTACGCGACCAGCGCCTCGCCGGCCTCCGGGCCGCCGAGCGTGGCCGAGGTCCCGATGCCCACCAGGTGGCCCGGGGGCGTGCCCAGCCGCGCCTTGAGGCGCCGCAGCAGGCAGGCGAGGTCCGTGCCCTGCGCGCCGTCGAAGGTGTGCAGCTCGTCCACGGCCACGAAGCGCAAGGTCTCGGGGCCGTTCTGCGCCCAGAGGCCCTGGTCGGCGGGCCGGTTGAGCAGGATGTCCAGCATCTTGTAGTTCGTGAGCAGGATGTCCGGCGGGTCCGCGGCCATCACGCGCTTGTCCGTGATGAGGCCGTCGGGGGCCATGGCCCCGCGCGGGTGGGTGTCGCTCTCGCCCACCCACAACCCCGCGCGCACGGTGTCGCGCAGCGTGCCGTCGGCCTCGTGGATCAGCCGTGCCAGGCGCCGGGCCTGGTCCGTCGCGAGGGCGTTCATCGGGTAGATCAGCAGCGCCTTCACGCCGGGCCTGCCGCGCATCCGCCAGCAGTGCTCCAGGATCGGCAGCAGGAAGCTCTCCGTCTTGCCCGAGCCCGTGCCCGTGGCCACAAGCGTGCCGCGGGGCGTGTCGCCCGTCAGCCGCGCGAAGGCCCGGGCCTGGTGCGCGTAGGGCGGGAAAGGCAGCGACACCCCCGTGAACCAGCCCGCGGCCGAGCCAGCCTGCAAGAAGGGCAGGCCCACGGAGACGTAGGGCCCGCGGAAGACCTCCTCCGGCCGGGCGAGGAGGTCGTCGAGCAGGCCCCGGAAGCCCGGGGTGGCCGCGGGGAAGGTGGTGCGAAGGTAGTCCGCAACGCCCTCGCGGATCTGGCGGGCGAGGAGGGTGGGGATCATCGGGGGGCCTCACGCGAGAGCGGGCCCGCAGGCCCGTCGAGGGTCCTGACAACCGTCGCTGGGAACGCCTCCCGGACACGCGTCAAACGCGCACGCCGAAGGCCCTGCGGCCCGACGACGGGGGCATGGACCACGATCGCCTGTTCAAGCAGCTGCTCTCGGAGTGCCTCCCGGACTTCCTGGCGCGCTTCGTGCCTGGCCTGGCCGCACGGCTCGACGGCACGGCGCTGGTGCCGCTCGACAAGGAGGCCTTCCCCGACGTACCGCCCGCCACCCGCCGCGAGGTGGACCTGCTGCTCCGCGCGCGCGTGCGGGAGGAGCCCGCGCACCTGCTGATCCACGTCGAGGCCCAGGCCCAGCACCAGCGGGACTTCCCGCGCCGGATGTTCCGCTACTTCAGCCACCTGCACGAGGCCCACGGGCTGCCCGTCTACCCCATCGCGGTGCTGACCCACGCCAGCCCGCGCCGCGCCTCGCCGGACGTCTACGCGGTGGAGGCGGCCGGTGAGGAGGTGTTGCGCTTTCGGTTCCGGGTGATCCAGCTGAACCGGCTGCGCTGGCAGGACTTTGTGGCCGAGCCCAACGCGGCGGCGGCCGCGCTGATGGCCAGGATGCGTATCGACCCGCCGGATCGGCCGCGGGTAAAATGGGAGTGCTACCGGATGGTGGCGGGCCTGGTGCTTGCCGCCCGGAAGCGCAACCGCGTGGTGGCGTTCGTGGAGGCTTACCTGCCGCTCGATGAGCGTGAGCAAGCCGAGTTTCAAGCCCTGGTCGGGGCGTCCGCCCCGAGCGTGAAGGAGATCGTCGTGGAGTACACGAACCAGTGGATCGAGAAGGGGCTGCGCCAGGGCGAGCAGATCGGCCTGCAGAAGGGGCGGCAGGAGGGACGGCAGGAGGGCAGCCACCAGACGGCCCTCGACCTGCTGCTGCGGCTGCTCGGTCGCCGCTTTGGGCCCGTGCCCGAGGGCCTGGTGCTGGCTCTCTCGGCGCTGCCGGCAGAGCGGCTGACGGCGATCGCCGAGGGCATCTTCGAGTTGCAGGGGCTCGACGACCTCGAGCGGCAGCTCTGAGGGGTCGCCGG
>JAYKHL010000199.1:0-8324 GCA_035284865.1 Candidatus Sericytochromatia bacterium
GCGGCTCTTCCATCGCGGGGTCCTCCTTCCGGATCAGGGCCTTGAACTCGGCCCGCTGCGCCTCATCCAGCGGAACATAGGCGTCCAGATAGTCCATCAGCGTGCGCAGCTCCGGCTCGGAAAGCCCCAGCGCGAGCCCCTGGCGCAGGCCCTCCCATTGTACCCGCGCCCGGTCCGCCGGGGCCACGTTCATCCGCGCCATCAGCGCCGCCGCGGCCGGGTTACCCAGCCCGCAGTGGTCCTGCCAACACAGCCGGGAGAGCTGCACCACGTGGTAGCGAAAGCGCACGACCTCCCGCCCCGCGAGCACCCGCACGTACGTGTCCGGCGCCGGCACCCGGGGGCGGTCGTACGTCAGCAGGGCGATGGGGTACACGGGCCGGCCGTGGCGGACCTCCAGCCGCGTTGCGTAGTCGTACATCCGCACCGGCAGCGTCGCGTCGCTGCGAGCCTGCAGCTCGATGTGGACCACCAGCCAGGCCTCCTCCCCGGCGAGCGTCGCCTGCAGCACCACGTCGGCCCGGCGATCGCCCTGGTCCGCGGCGGCGCCGGGCAGCTCCTGGTTCAGCGAGCGCAGGGAGCCCGGCGCGATCGCCGCAGCCAGGGCCGGGGCGAAGGCCTGCAGGAACGGCCCCGGGAAGGTCTCGACGATCCGTTTGTGGCGGCGGTCGTGATGCATGGAGGGGCTGTCGTGCGCCAACAGGCGCTTCGTGCGCTCACCACGCTCGTTCAGGAGGCGTCCACAGGTCCTAGCCCAACCCCAGAAGGGGAGCCAGCGCGCCGTTGCAGGACCCAGGAGGCCAGGAAACCAGCCCCCTGACCACCCGGCGAACGGGGTCCCCCTCCCGGGCTCGTTGGCGGCTCGGAAGCACCACCAGCTCGTCGCACGGTGCCTGCCAGGGGTGCGGAGCGGCCGTCAGCGCCCCGAGCCCCCCCGTGCTACACTCCCCCACCGCCCCCAACGCCCCCCACACCCGGAGCCCCCGATGCCCCCCACCGACGTCGACGCCTACCTCCGCGAGGGCTGCGGCCGCTGCGAGCACCACCGGACGCCGCGCTGCAAGGTCCACCCGTGGACGGCGGGCCTCGCGGCCCTGCGGGAGGTGCTGCTCGCCGCGGGCCTGGAAGAGACGATCAAGTGGGGTGCGCCCTGCTACACGCTCGGCGGCAAGAACGTGGCGATGCTGGTCTCGCTGCGCGAGAGCTACGCCGTGTCTTTCTTCAAGGGCGCGATCCTGCCCGACGACGAGGGCGTGCTGGAGCCCGCGGGGCCCAACTCCCGCCACGGCAGGCTGTTGCGGTTCCGCGCCGTGGAGGAGGTGCTGGCCCGGCGCGCGCAAGCGGCCCGGCTCGTCGCGCAGGCCATCGCCCTCGAGGAGGCCGGGGCCGCCGTCCCGCCCCCGGCCGCGCCCGAGCCGATGCCGGACGCGCTGGCGGCGCGTCTCGCCGCGGACCCCACCCTGCGCGAGGCCTTCGAGGCGCTCACCCCCGGGCGTCAGCGCAGCCACATCCTGCACGTGGCCGGTGCCAAGCAACGCGAGACGCGCGACCGACGCGTCGAGCGCTGTGCGCCGGCCATCCGGGCGGGCAAGGGCTTCAACGAGCGCTGAGGGGCGCCTTTCGGGGCCCCGTGGGCGGGCGCGCGACGGCCGACAGCAATGACAGCAGGGCCGCGCCCAAGCTTCCCGCCCCCCGCGTTCGGGGTGCAGCGGCCTCGCACCTGGCAAGACGGGCGGCTAACAGTGTCGATTTTTACCCCCATTTCCCCCAGCCCCCAAAATCGAGCGAAACCTCTCCCCACCACCACCCGGCAGCGGGGGGCCGATTCTGAACGGAGCCGCCAGCGGCCCCTGCCCGCACTGGCGACCGTCCCCGCGCCCAACCGTGGCTGAGCCCCCCTTGCCCCCCCCCCACCAGGCCTGGACAATGCCCCTCGCCCACGGGAGCGCCCGTGAAATGGCTCAATGCGCGGAACGTGAAAGGGCGGGCGTCCAGGAGTGACGACGCCCCTGGACGCCAGCCCGTCGCCATCCACTCGCGCTCATGACTCGAACGGTACTCTAGGGCCGCTTCGCGCGCGCCTCGGCGGCCACCCGGGTCAGGTCTTCGGCCGCGATGATGCGCTCGACCAGCCTGGCGCGGCGGGCCGGGGTCGGGTAGCCCACCTTGGCGTAGTGCGCGTCAGGCAGGTTGCGGGCCTGCACGTGGTCGAAGAAGGCCTTGAAAGCGGTGGGATCGAAACCCGCCCGGGCCGCGAACCGCACCCCATCGGCGTCGGCCTGCGCCTCGGCCATCACGCTCAGCTTGGCGAGCACCCGCTCTCGCGCGGCCTTGGCCTCTCCCTTCAGCAGCGGCGACGTCGGGGCCATCGCCCGCAGGACGTGCGCCACGGCGTCGTCTCCCATCAGATCCAGGTGCCGGTCGTGAGCCATCTCGTGACCCAGCACGCAACCCACCGTGTCGCGCGAGAAGGTGCGGGCCGTCTTCTCGTAGAGGGTGTACGTGTTGTTGCCGTGGCTCGAGGCGTTGATGAGCTCCTTCCTGGACCACCGCAGCGACACCCCCAGCGGGCCAGGCTCGTTCGTGGCGGAGAGGTGTTTCAGGTCCTGAACGACCTGCTTGCGCAGCGCGCCACCGGGCCGCAAGGGGCTCACGACCTCCAACGCCTTGGCATCCAGGGCCTCGAGCCACTGACCCAGGCGAGACGGCGACCCGCTGCGCGGCTGGTGGGGCAGAGCCGCGTTCGTGACCTTCCGGGCCGCACGGTAGGCTGCCAGGGCCTTGTCCCGCAGCACCCGATAGACGAACTCGGCGGAGCCTGCGTCCAGCCCCTCCGCCAGCTCGGCCAGCCGGGCCTCCGGGACGGCCGTCGCGTCCCGGCCCGCCCGCGCGAAGGTGTCGACCAGCTGCTGCACCTCGGCATACCTGGCCTGCAGCCCCTGCGGCACCGGCAGGCCAGCCCGCAGGGCGTAGGCCACCCGCTCCCGCGCCACGGCCGTGCGTGAGACAAAGGCCTGCTCGACGTTCAGGGCCTGGACGACGTGCTTGCTGGCGGTCTTGAACACGGACGGCTCCTGCAGGCTTCCGATTACAGCTCCTTAACGCCTATCGCCAAGGGGCCAGGAAACTTGCGTGGCTCTGCTGCCGCGGGCACTGGAAGGCGGGCCCGTGGCCCCCCCCGAGGCGGTGCACAACTCGCGTCGTACCCGACTCCCGGGGCGGGGTGGTCAACGGGGGCGCGGTGGGCGTCGGGAAACACCCCAAGCCGACAGGTGCCCCTACACACCTGCCTCCGGACGGCCGTTCGAGCCGGCCTGGAGCCCGAGCGGCAGCTTCTTGAGCTGCTTCGCGCCTCCATGATCGTGGCACGGGGGCTTCTTGCCCGTGGGCCCGGGCCCTGGCCCCTGCTACCGTGACCGCATGGGTTCCCGCAGGTCGCCCGGGGCGGTGCTCCCGCCCCAGGACGCGTCACGCCCCCCAAGAGCCCGGGGGCGCCACAGCCAAGGAGGACAGGATGCCCGTGCTGACAGACCAGGACCAGCGCGCGTTGCTCGAGGCGCTGGACGACGAGTACAAGGCCTGGACCACCTACGACCAGGTCATCACCGACTTCGGGCAGCAACGCCCGTTCACCCACATCCGGGCCTCGGAGGCTCGCCACATCGAGGCCCTCGCCGCCGTCGCGCGGCACCACGGCCTCGAGGTGCCCCCCAACCCCTGGCCCGGGCGTGTGCCACGCTTCACCTCGCTGCAGCAGGCCTGTGAGGCCGGCGCGCAGGCCGAGCGCGAGAACCGGGCGCTCCACGAGCGCCTGCTCGCCAGCATCACCTGTCCGGAGCTGCGCGCGGTGCTGGAGCGGCTGCAGGAGGCCTCGGAGGACCGTCACCTGATGGCCTTCGAGCGCTGCACGACGCGCCCGCACGGGCAGGCCTAGGGCACCAATCAAGCCTTCGCCCGGCGGCTGGGTCGTTCTGACGCCCAGGGACGTCGTCACGCCTCGGTCACGTGCCTCCGGGCACGCTCCCTCGTCGTTCCTAACCCCTGGACGCCAGCCCGTCGCCATCCACTCCCGCTCATGACTTGACCGGTGCTCGAGCGCGGGCTGCTTGCGCGCTCCCCCCACCCCGGCCGCCGCACCTTCATGCGCTACGTGCTGAAGGCCGCCCGCCTGTTCGACGAGCGGGCCCTGCGCCGACAGGTGCGGCGCCACGGGGACGCCCTCAGCAACTTGGGGCCAAAGCGCGGAGCGCAGCCTTGAGCGCGACCGCCGTCGAACCCTCAGGCAGTCCCGAACGCCAGCCACCCGCGCTTGCGCCGTGACCGGTCTTGCTTGTCGAGCCGCTTGATGCGGGCCGAGGCGGCCTTGTTCCTGTAAGCCGTGATGATGACATCCCAGACGGGGTCCATCACAAGGGTGATGCCCTCCAGGCGCTCCCGTTGGCGCCGCAGGTCGTCCGGCAGGTCCCGGGCAGCCAGGAAGACATGGCGGGCTCCGGCGCAGTGAAAGACCCGCCCATAGCGCAGCACCAGCTCGACGGCCTCGGCCGAGATGGCCCGCTGGGACATTCGGGTCACGGCATGCAAGGACATTTCCAGGGACATTGGCACGCACCCCCACGGCTGTAGCAAGGCGGCGATCAACGCTGTAGGACGCGCAAGCCGTAGGGTGCCACGGCTGCGTGACCAGGTTTCATTCCTGGTGGGCGCTTGCTGGGCGCACAGAGGCGACGCAACGAACAAGCACCGGATGCGTTGAGGATAGCGCAGACAAGCCAGCCAGTCAATCCCCTGCGGGTTTTTTTAACCTCATAAAGGTTGACCTCGGCATTCGAAATGACCAGGGTAAAAAACAGGCCCATATCAGAGCCACGATCCGTCTAATTATAAACAACACAATCTTTAAAATGGACAAATTATTAATTTATCCAGAAAAAATCGATGGAAAAATAACTGAAAAATCAGCAAAAACCCGTCCTGAAATCCAATTAAAACATCAAGAATGCTAACCAAGCCGCTGAGCAACCACGCCACCCCTGCCCCTCCCGGCCCGAATTCCCTGCCCCGGTGCAGGCTCACGGCGATTGCCCATAGACGTGCTGGCCATCACCAGGCGCGCCTGAGGATGGCAACAACCTTTCCTTTGCAAGCCCACCTGATGTCCGTGAGCATTCCCGGGAGCAAGCGACAGCGTCAGGGCCCCTCCCCCAACGCGCGACGCCCCTGGCACGCCTGCCCGCCCCCCCGCCAACCCGTCTCCGCAGGCGACGGCACAAGCCCTTTCCAGGGCAACACCCCCTCCCGGCGCGAGGCCTGGACGCGAGGCCCACCCTGGCCCAACCGCGCCGGGCGTCCGGGGCATTTTAAACATTTCTTTCTCCCATCAAAACCTTTCCTTAACCTCATGGCCCCTCCGCCATCGCACGTCGCCGGCCGTCAGCGGCGACAACCCAGCAGTGGCCCATCCCCGGGCGTCCCGATGGCGCGCCCCCAACCACCAAGGACCCAGGACCTTCCATGCTCCCCCGTATGCTGGCGCTCGGCGCCGCCCTCCTCACCCTTCCGGGCTGCGGCCCCCACCTTCCCCGGGCCCTGCCGCGGGCCGCGCAGCCAGACGCGACGCAGGCCCAGCAGCTCCGCACGTTCCAGTGGAGCGGCACCGCCACCACCGACACCGACAACGTGGCGCAGTTCTCGCTCGTCAGCACCCACGCAGGCGCCCGCGGCCTCGATGGACACGTCCACCTCTTGTATGGCGACCGCAAGGGCTACTTTGCAGGCCGCTCCACCCTGATGGCCTACGTGCGGCTCGAGACGAGCGCAGGCCCCAAGGCCTTCGAGAACGTACCGATGCAGCTGGCGCGTCGGGTCGAGGGCGTGGCCTACTACCAGGCGGACCTGCCCGTCGCCCTGCGTGGCGAGGAGGCCGATGTGCTCGGGCTGGAGCTCGCGTTCGCCTCTTCCGACCGCTACGGGCACCTGACGTGGGACTCGGCCGACGGCCGGAACTACCACTTCACGCGGGCGCACTAGAGCACCAATCAAGTCTTCGCCCGGCGGCTGGCTCGTTCTGACGCCCAGGAACGTTGTCACGCCTCAGTCACGTGCCTTCGGACACGCTCCCCCGTCGTTCCTGGCCCCTGGACGCCAGCCGGTCGCCATCCACGCGCGCTCATGACCTGATCGGTGCTCTGGCGGGGAGGTGCCTCTCGCAGCCGTGGGCCCCCAGAGCGGCGGTCAAGCCAGGCGGGCCGGAGGCTCCTCGGCGTCAGGCAGGTTCAGCATGCGCTCGAGGTGCGCCACCACCACCAGGTGAAAGACCTCGCGCAGGGCCTCCTCGACGCCCGCCTCCGCATCGCCGCAGCGCCGGACGCAGTCAGCCACGTGGGCGTCGAAGCTCGGCTCCTGCCCCAGCAGGAAGGCCACGGCCGAGGGCGGGGAGTGCGGCGTGAGGCGCCCTGCCAGGGCGGCCTCCCGCACGAGGCGCGCCCAGGGAGGGGCGTCCGCGTCCGGTTGGGCGTCTTCGGCCGGCGCCTCCGGCGCCTTGGAGGCAGCTGGCTCGGCACCCCGGTCAGGCCCGTCGCTCTGGCCGGCGTCCGGGGCGTCGATGGCGGCCTCGTCCTCGTCGTCGTAAGCCTCCTCCGAGGCCGCCTCGAGGCCGTGGCCCGCCCCGTACAGGCTGCCGCCGCCGGGGGCCTCCAGCGACAAGTCGCCCTCGTAGAAGTCGTCCTCGTCGTCGGGATCGACGCCTGCGGGCGCGTAGGCGCAGCCGAGCCAGGTGGAGACGGGCGGCGCGGGCTCGCCGTCAGCGTCTGGCGCGTCGTCGGGCTCAGCGTCGGGTGGGGCAGGCTCCGCGCAGACGGCCTCCCCCCGGCGCCGCGGCCAGCGCTCCTGGAGTTCCGTCCACCCTGCGTACACGAGCAGGATGACGGGAGCGGCGAGGAAAGCTCCCCAAGCGAGCCCCGTCCGCCAGGCCTGCGGCAGCTGTCGGCCGACCTCGGTCTCGAGGGCGGCCTCCACGGCGAGCGTCACCAGGGCGATGAGCCCGAGGTATGCCGCCAGCGCACCCACGCAGGCCACCGCCACGGGAGCGATCGGGAACAGCACCAACACGAGGCAGCCCAACTCGAGGAAGAGTTGCTCGAGCTTGCGCTGGCCCCAGGCCACGATCCGAGGCCCGGTGGCCCAGCCGAACGCATAGGCTGCGACAAACAGGATGACGTACTCCATCGGCCCACCTCCACCAGGCATCCCGCCCCGGCCCAGCCCTGCAGCGGGCCGGGACGACGGGGGTATCCCCCCTGGGTATCCCCGGGCAAGGGGCGGGCCCGTCGCGGGCCCACTCCAAGGCCAGAGCCTGGAACGGTCCACGGCTGAACGGCTTGCGCGGCCGGTTGCTGACCCGACCTGACGCCAGCGGCGGCGTCGGCACCTCAGGCCCGGCATAGCGGCGCCCACGCCGGGGCATGTGTCCACCGTGGCCTCACCACCCCTGGCCCCGAGGAACCCACCGTGACGCTGGCTATCGGCATCGACCTCGGCACCACGAACAGCGTGGGCGCCTTCAAATTCGCCGACCTGGAGATCGTCGACGCCGTGGACAACACCCCGCCAGACCGGGTGCTGACGCCCTCCATCGTGGCGTACACGCATGATGGGTCCCGGGTCGGGCACGAGGCCCTGGCCCAGCAGGTGACGGCGCCCGAGCGGGCCGTCATCACGGTGCCGGCCTACTTCAACGACAAGCAGCGGTACGCCACCCTGGTAGCACGCGCGCGCACGCCTGACGCGCGTCGAGCTACTGCCGGAGCCCACCGCTGCCCCCTTTCAAGCCTCAGGGGCTGAGGGCCTGGTCGCCCAGGCCAGGGCGCACGCCGACCACCAGCGCTGGCTGGCGCTGGTGGCCATCGAGGATGCCGTGAAACGAGAGGCCTGGGCGGAGGCCGAGCAGGTGGCGCAGGCACACCTCGCGGCCGGCGCCGCGCGCCTTCGCAGCGGGCTGGCGGGAGGTCCTCAACTCGCCCCGGGCCCGCGATGCCTGGGTGACGGTCGAGGTGGCGCGCCTGGCCGCAGACCTCCACCACGGGGCGTTGTCCGCGACGGCGGTGCACCAGCGGCTGCAGGACCTGAGGCCAATGGCCCCGAAAAACAGGGCGGCTCTGCGGCTGGCGCACGACCTCCAACCCTTGCTCCAACCGAGGCAGCACGTCACCCCCGACAGCCCGCCCGAGAGGCCAGCACGATGAACCCTTACGAGATCCTCGGCCTGCCCCCTGGCGCCGACAACGGCGCGGTGGTGCGGGCGATGGCGATGGCCCTCCGGGAGG
>JAYKHL010000200.1:0-2743 GCA_035284865.1 Candidatus Sericytochromatia bacterium
CCAGTGTGTGCCATGGATCCTCCCTGCCGGCCCGCCCACCTGCGGCGGGCCCGTTGGCAAGCCTTCCGTTCCCTGCCGGACGAGGGTTCTACCGGAGGGGGCCGCCTCGCACCGCACGGTCCCCAGCCTCACGGGCGAGGCCCTGCGCATCGGGAGCCCCGGAGCCCGGCCGCTGAAGGGCTGGCCCGGCGACCAGCGGGCGGCCCAGCCGGGGGCCCAGGTTATCGAATGGTTAAACTCAGGAATTGTCTGGTTAAAACGTGCCAGAATCAGGGGTGACTTTTTTTCCAGGAGGCTCCCCGATGCGCCGCGCCAGCACCCTTGCCGTCCTCGCCACCCTGCTCGCCCAGCCCCTGGCCGGGTGCGGCCGCACCCTCGCGGAGGCTCCGGCCCCGGTGCGCGCGAAGCGCCCCACGCCGATGGCCCAGGGCGTCGCCCGCCGCACGGACGCGGACTTCCTCGCCGCCCGCCTGCGCACGGCCGGCTGGTCGGAGGTGGGCGTCACCGGCAGCATCGTCGCAGCCCGCAACCCGCAGGGGAGCCTGGCGGTCTTCGACCTCGCCGACACCGCGCGGACGGGTGAGGTGAAGCTCACGTGTGACGGCACGGTGCTCTCCGTGCCCTACGACCGGGACGCCGCGCTGACGGACGATGCAGCGGCCATCGTCGTGGCCGTCACGGCGCGCATGCTGCTCGGCGGCGCTCAGGCCTTCGTGAACTACTGGCTCAACCACCGCGGCGACGCGTTTGACCGACGTGAGTGCGCGGCCGCCGTCGCGGCCGCGATGGTCACGGCCGCCACCACGCTGGTGCCACGGGTGGGGCCGCTGCTGTCTCAGCTGCTCGCGCCGGTGGTGCGCAAGTGGGTGGAGCGCTGGATCATCGGGCCGCGCTCGGCCACGCTCGGCGGGGTGCTGCTGAGCGCCCGCGCCGAGGTGCCGGCCGTGGCGCAGGCCTTCGCCAAGGCCTTCACCGAGCAGCAGCGGCTCGCCCGAGCCGGGGCGCGCTGAGGCGACCACGGGGCAGCCGGGCGCTGAGGTCCCCCCCCTGCGGCCACGGAGACGCTTGCTCATGCCCAGGCTTCCCTGCGCCACCCTGGCCGGCGCCCAGGCCCGACGCCGCCTCCCGGCCACGGTGCTCTCGGTGCTGGTGGCGCCCGCGCACCTCGCCGCGGCAGCAGGCCAGCCGCCCGATGGGGCGCTGCGGCTGGCAGATCTGGCGCGTGGCCTGCAGGTGGAGCAGGTGGTACGAGGAGACCTCGACGGCGACAGCCGTCCGGATGCGGCCCTGGTGCTGGCCGAGCCGGCGCAGACGCCCTCGGGCAGGCGGATCATCCACCGGCACCTGCTGGTGGCCCTGCAGACGCGGGAAGGGCGCCATCGCCCCGTTGCCCGGAGCCGCGTGGCCCTCCTGCGCGCCGACGAGGGAGGCGTGTTCGGCGATCCGCTGGAGGGCGTGACCATCCGCGGCCGGGTGCTGGTTGTCTCCCACTACGGCGGCTCAAACTGGCGCTGGGCCCACACCGACCGCTTCGCATGGCTGGGCGGCCAGCTGCGCTACATCGGCCGCACCGACACCACCAGCTTCACGGGGGACGGCAGCGCCATCACGCGGGACACCAACCTCGCGACGGGCGACGTCATCGTCCAGCGACAGGCTGGGCGCGCCACGCCCCGCACGGACAGGCACCACTTCCATGAGATCCGAGCCGTGCCTGTGGCCTCGCTCCCCCCCTGGCAGGGCGCAGCCGACTGGGAGGCCCCCGTGACGCGCCTTCGACGAGGTGCCACGCGCCTTCGGGTCCAGGCCTGCATCGCTGGTGACGCCCTCTTCATGCGGGTGGCAGGGGCGGGCAGGGCCGTCCCCACGCTGCGGCGCGCCGGGCCGGGGCCCGTGCTGGCGCCGACGCGCACCTGGCGCCAGGGGGAGCGGTGGCTGGCCCGTTACCGGCTGCCAGACGTCCCGGTCGGGCAGGACGAGGTGCTCGATGAGTTGCCCCGCCTGACGCTGCAGTATGGAGCGGCGTCCTTCGCCGTCACCCTGCGGCGCAAGGGCACGCCCGGGGGGCTGACGCTGGCGGACTGCGTGCGCGCCGGCAAGCCAGATTGACGGGGGCGCGCCGGGCGGCCCATGACCGGAGGTATGACGACGCCCCTGGGCGTCAGAACGAGCCAGCCGCCGGGCGAAGACTTGATTGGTGCTCTAGTTGCTGGACACGCTGATGCGGGTCGACATCCACAACGTCAGCGAGTTGTCCCACAGCTCCAGCGTGAGGTCCGTCGGCGCGGCCCAGTTCGTTTTCACCTCGAGCTTCTGGTAGCCTCCCTCCCACCATTCGCCTCTCGCCTCCCAGTAGCCGTACGTCGCCACCGCGTGGCACCCCCCCCCCAGGTTCGGAGTGTCCGTGAACACCACGATGGTCGGCCTGTTGTCTCGCAACCCGGCGCGGGTGTGCTTGAACACGTCATAGTTGCCGAACAGCCCCAGGGTCCGGGAGTTCGTGGCCACGCGCAGCCCCCGGGGCCCGCGCCATAGGGCGCCCTTGCCCACATCCCACAGGTTGGTCGCGCCACCGCTGTCGGTGCAGTACGTCCCCATCCGATCGTTCAGGGTCCGGATCATGGCGCGAGAGTTGTTGTTCAACACCCGGTTGGAGGCCGGCGTGCCCGCAATGGTGTCCCGCCCTTTCTGCTCCCAGTAGCCATAGATCTGGCCCCAGGCCGTGGGGGCGCAGCCCACGGCG
>JAYKHL010000201.1:0-7642 GCA_035284865.1 Candidatus Sericytochromatia bacterium
CGGGTTCGCGCCCAACTCGTTCTACACCCCACCCATCATGGGGCTGGGCCTCGCGCTGCTCGGTGGGGCTGGGCTCGACGTCCTTCGTGCAGCTGCCGGTCCGCGGGCCGCTTGGGGCCTCGGGCTCGGCCTGGCCGTGCTCGCTGCGGGGGTGGCGAGTTACCAGGCCCAGGTGGCGACACGGCTGCTCGGGGACCTGGGCGCAGCGGCCTGCTGGCTGTCAGCCGTGGCCGGCCTGGTGCTGCTGACGGCCGGAAGGCCCGGGCTGCGAAGGTTCACCGCGCCAGCCCTGGCCTGCCTCGCCGCGGCGAACCTGCTCGGGGGCGCTCGCGCCACCTACCACGCGAGCCCGGCCTTCCGGTACCCCGCCGCCACCCCGATCCTGACCCACCTGCGTGCGCCTGGTCGTGAGGGTCGCGTGGCCGGGGGCCTCACGGCCCTCGTGCCGAAGGCCACCAGCATCCACCGGGTTGCCTCTGTGGAGCACGTCTCCCCCTTTCAGGTGGCGCGCTACAGCCTGTTCATGGATGCACTCAACGGCACCTCGGTGCGCCCGGTGCTGAACTACCTTGTCGTGCAGCCGAATTTCACGGCGGAGCTGCTCGATGTGGCTGGCGTGCGGTGGCTGGCCAGCGGCACAGACGCCCGAGGCGGCGCCTGGCTGAAGCGCCTCCAGGCTGAGCCGGGGCGCTACCGGCAGGTCGTGCGTGACACCCGGGCGGCCCTGTTCGAGAACGCCCAGGCATTGCCCCGGGCCCGGGTGGTGTATCGGGCCGTCACGGTACCCCCGGAGCCGGGCCTGGCGGCCCGGGAGCTGGCACGCGACCCGGCCCGCTGGCGCGATCAGGTGTTGCTGGAGGCGCCCCCGGGCGCCACCACAGGGCCCCGGCCTGCCGGCTCGGCGCGGCTGCGCTTCACGCCCGCGCGCGTGGTGCGTGAGCAGGATGCCGAGCTCACGGTGGAGGCCGTTGCCCACCAGCCCGGCTGGCTGGTGCTCGCCGACACGTGCTACCCGGGCTGGGTGGCGGAGGTGGACGGCGTGCCAACCCCCATCGAGCCCGCCTATGTCGCCTTTCGGGCGGTGGCCCTGCCGAAGGGCACGCACCGCGTGACCTTCCGCTATGAGCCGGGCTCGGTGTGGTGGGGCGCTGCCGGCTCGCTGGCAGGGCTGGCCCTGGCGCTCGGCCTGCTCGCCTGGCCACGCCGCCGTCAGGAGGCCTGAGGTGCGCGGCTGGCGCGGCCTGCAGGCCCTCGGGCTGGCGGCCCTGGCCTTGGCCTGGCTGGAGGTGCTGCTCGGGTGCGGCCTCGTGCGGCCCCCCGGGCCCAACGAGGCCGGTCCGCTGGTGCTCCGGGCGGTGGCCGGCGCGGGGCCGGTGACGGTGCGCGCAGCGCAGCGCGTGGACACGGGGGCGCCGCTCGCCTGGTTGCCCGTCGGGCCTCCCGGGGCCTGGGTGCAGCAGCCGGGGGGCTGGGTGTGTCAGCACCCCGGCCCGGACGCCAGCCTCAGGCTCACGCCCCCGCCAGGCACGCCCGTGCGGATCGTGCTGCTGCGCGGGCCCGGCCAGGGCCGCTGCGAGGTCGCGCTGGGCGACCAGCGCTGGGCGGTGGCGCTCGGGCTCAGCCATATCGCCGAGGCCTCGGTGCTGGCCGACCCAAGGCCCTCGTGGCTCGCGACCCCGCGCGCCCATGCCCTGGCGGCGCTCGCCGCCCTGGCCCTCGGGGCGATCGCCTGGCGCGGGCTGCCCGGTCTCGCCTGGGTGGCCCTCAGCGGCCTCAGCGTGGCAGGCCTGCTGGGGCTCGTGGCGGCAGCCGGCTACCCCGGCGGGTACACGGTCGATGCCCTCATGCAGCTCAAGCAGGTGCTGGCAAGGGCCTACTCGGACCACCACCCTCCGGTGCTGGCGGGGCTGTGGCGGATGCTGCTCGACGCCACGGGCTGGCTGCCCGCGCTCTGGCTGCTCCACCTCGGGCTGGTCGGAGCCGGGCTCTGGGCCTGGGGGGCGGCGGCCTGGGCGACGGGCGTGCGGGCGGGGGTGCTCGGCCTGCCTGCCTTGCTCGCCACCCCCGTGGTGCTGTCCTGTCTGGGCGCTATGTGGAAAGACGTTGGCTTCGCGGGGGCGATGCTGCTCGCCAGCGGGCTCGTCGCGCTGGCCCACGTGCGGGGTCGGTTCACGGCCGGAGGTGCCATCGCGACCATGGCAGCCCTGTACTACGCGGCCAACGTCCGCCACAACGGGCTGCCCGCGGTGCTGCCGCTGCTCTGGGTGGCAAGCGGGCTCTTGCCTGGCCCCTCAGGCCCCCGGGTCGCCTGGCGCCTGGTGGTGGTGGGCGCGGCAGCCGGTGGGCTCCTGCTTGGCGGCAAGGCGCTCGACACCCACGTGCTGCAGGCCCGACGCACCCACCTGCAGCAGGTGGTGCAGCTCCACGACCTGGCCGCGATCGCGGTGCTCGCCGGCAAGAACCACCTGCCCGCCTACGTGCGCGAGCACCCGCACTACGACGAGCGCCGGATGCACGAGGAATACTGGCGCTCGATCCATGTGTATGCGGGGGCCAACTTCCTGATGATCGAGGGCTGGCCGCCACCGCTCGTGATGACGCAGGACGCGGCGCAGGCTGCCACGCTGCGACACGCCTGGCTGGCGGCGATCGCCGACGCACCAGGCCCCTACCTCCAGCACCGCTGGTGGCTGTTCCAGCGGCTGATGCGGCCGGCCGGCGAGGCCTACGTGCAGCCGCCCCGGCGGCCCTTCCGCGAGCTCGAGCAGCGCTGGGCGCTCACCCATGCCGAGCTGCTGACGGCGGGCGCCCGCACCCCCGAGCCGCCCTCCGCCACCAGCGCCCGCC
Source organism: Candidatus Sericytochromatia bacterium (assembly GCA_035284865.1). Lineage (GTDB taxonomy): Bacteria > Cyanobacteriota > Sericytochromatia > S15B-MN24 > JAQBPE01 > JAYKHL01. The sequence goes on from JAYKHL010000201.1 coordinate 2,848, forward strand.
TGGCGGTGCTGCGCTGGTCCGAGGCCTGGCGCGGCAGCCGCGTGTACAACGGGTGGCTCTACCTGGGGCTCGCGGCGGCCTGCCTGGTGCTGGCCGCCCGCGGGCGGCGTCACCCGCTGGTGCCGCTGGCCGGCATGCTCGCGGCGTCGGCCCTGCTCTACCTCGGGCTGTACCTGTTCGTGACGGTCTGGTGCGAGTACCGCTACCTGTACTGGGGCGGCGTGGCCTCCCTGCTGGCTTGCTGGGTGCTGGCCGTGGGCCTGCTGGCGCCCCGGATGGCCGCGGCCCGGGGCGGGTGATATAGTGACACCGTGAAGCTGTCCGTGGTCATGCCGGTCTACAACGAGCGGGCCACCATCCGGGAGATCCTCGCCCGGGTGGAGGCGGTGCCGTTCGAGAAGGAAATCATCATCGTCGACGACGGCTCGAAGGACGGCACGCGGCTCTACCTCGACATGCTGCGGGGCCGGCCGGGCTACGTGATCGTCTTCCAGCCCCGGAACATGGGCAAGGGAGCTGCCATCCGCGAGGGCTTCAGGCACGCCACGGGCGAGGTCGTCGTCGTGCAGGACGCCGACCTCGAGTACGACCCGCAAGACTACGCGCAGCTCGTCGCGCCGATCGCGGCGGGCGTGGCGGACGTGGTGTACGGCTCGCGGTTCGCGGGCACCCCCCGCCGCGCCCTCAACTACTGGCACCAGGTGGGCAACCGCCTGCTGACCTTCCTCTCCAACGTCGTCACGAACATCAACCTCACGGACATGGAGACGTGCTACAAGATGTTCCGGCGGGAGATCATCCAGGCGATGCCCCTGGCCTCGAACCGCTTCGGCTTCGAGCCGGAGGTCACGGTGAAGCTGGCCCGGGGCCGCTGGCGCATCTATGAGGTGCCCATCAGCTACTACGGTCGGTCCTATGCCGAGGGCAAGAAGATCGGGCTGCGGGACGCCTTCGAGGCCCTCTGGGTGCTGCTGCGCTACGGCTGGCTCGACCGGACGCCCGTGCCGATGCGCGAGGAGGCGGACCTGCAGCCTGCCGCCTGCGCCACCACCCTGCCCCCCTTCCCCGATGCCGTGAGCCCGCCATGACCGCCACCCCCGACCTCGGCCGGGAGACGCTCCATCTCGTCGAGACCCACCTCGGCCGCTACAACGGCTGGATGTTCGAGCAGCTCGCGCCCGCGATCACGGGCCGGGTGCTGGAGATCGGGTCCGGGACGGGCACCATGAGCGCCTTCCTGGAAGGCGCTCCCCGGCTGGCGCTCACGGACGTGGAGCCCGCCAGCCTGCGGGACCTCGAGGCCCGCTTCGGCGGCCAGCCGGGCGTGACGGTGGATCCCTGGGACCTCAACGAGGACGTCCCGGCCCGGCTGCGCGATGAGGCCTTCGACACCGTCGTGTGCCTGAACGTGCTCGAGCACATTGCCGACGACGAGGCGGCCCTCCGGCGGATGCACGGGCAGCTGGCGCCGGGTGGGCGGCTGGTGCTGCTGGTGCCGGCCCACCCGCTGCTCTTCAACGGCTTCGATCGCGGCGTGCGCCACTTCCGCCGCTACGAGCGGCGGGGCCTGACCGCGCTGCTGACGCGCACGGGGTTCGAGCCAGAACGGGCCTGGTACTTCAACATGCTCGGCGCGCTGGGCTGGTTCGTGAACGGCAACCTCCTCGGCAAGACCCTGCTGCCGGCGGGCCAGCTGCGGCTGATCGATGCGCTCGTGCCCGTGCTGCGGGCGGAGCAGTGGCTGCCGCGCCCCTTCGGCCTCTCGGTGATCGCGATCGCCCGCCGGCCCGTGAGCTGACGGCCCGGCGCATGGACGACCGGCAGCCCACGTTCACCGCCTTCGTGCTCCGGCAGCACGCCGTGGGCGAGGCCGACCGGGTGCTCGTGCTGCTGACGCGCGAGCGCGGCCTGCGGCGGGCCCTCGCGCGCGGCCTGCGCAAGGCTGGCAGCCGCCTCGGCGGGCGGCTCGAGGCCTTCCGTGAGGCCTCCGTGACGCTGGTGCGCGGGCGCAACCTCGACGTGGTGGCGGGGGCCGAGTCGCTGCGGCGTTTCCCTGCCATCGCCACCGACTTCGACGCGCTGGCGGCGGGCCTGGCGGCCACCGAGCTGCTGCTGGCCTTCCTGGCGGACGACGACCCACAGCCCGAGGCCTACGACCTCTACGCGACCCTGCTGGGCCGCCTCGGGCCGGGCAGCGCCGCCGAGGTGCTGCTGTGCGCCTTCGAGCTGCAGCTGCTCGACGCCCTCGGGTACCGCCCGGAGCTGGCGGCCTGCACCGCCTGCGGCGCGCCGCTGGCGGGGCCCGTTGACCTCGGCGGGCTCGACTTGGAGGGCGGCGGGGTGGTGTGCGCCGGCTGCGAGGGCCTGATGCCCGTGCGCCCGCGCCGGCTGTCGTGGGCCGCGCGGGAGCTGTTGCTGCAGCTGCGGGCGTTGGACCTTGCGGCCGGGCAGCCTCCTGACGTGGCGGTCGACCTGGCGTCGCAGGCCCGCAGCGCGCTGAAGGCCTACAGCAGCCTCCACGCCGAGCGCGAGCTGAAGGCGCAGCGGATGTTCGACTGGAAGCACACGCCCTGATCGCGGTGACAGCCTGTTGGTGGGGCGCGGCGCTCCCCCTACCATCGCCCCGGAGCCGGGACGCGGAACGCCCGGCTTGTGGAGACGGGAGGAACAAGACCATGGCACTGATGCGCTGGGAGCCGCTCGGCGAGCTCGAGTCGATGCGCCGGATGATGGACCGGATGATGGAGCACATGGGGGGCAGCCGCCTGTTCGGCCACCTGCCAGCCCTGGAGGGGAGCCGGGCCTTCATGCCCAACGTGGAGGTCTACACGGGTGACAACGAGGTCGTCGCCACCGCCGAGCTGCCGGGCCTCGACCCCGAGGACGTCGAGGTCGAGATCACGGAGGATGCCATCCACCTGTGCGGCGAGTGCAAGCGGGAAGAGGAGATCCGCGAGGACTCCTACTTCCGCTCGGAGCGGCAGTACGGTCGCTTCGACCGGACCGTCGCGCTGCCTGAGCGCATCAAGGAGGCGGAGGCCCGGGCCACCTTCAAGAACGGCGTGCTGACGATCCGCGCCCCGCTTGCGGAGCCCCAGAAGAAGGCGCAGGCCCGCAAGCTGAAGATCGAGGGCTGACGAGCGGGGGGTGGGGGGTGTGCTACACTCCCCACCATGTCCACGCCTGCTGCCGCGGCGGGGTTTCGCCCGCTGCTTGCCAACCGGTCCTTTCTGGTGCTGTGGCTGGGGCAGTGCTGCTCGCAGGTGGCGGACAAGCTGGTGTTCATCCTGCTGGTCGAGATGGTGAGCGCCATGTCGGCCTCGCCGCGGGTCATGAGCATCGCGTTGGCCCTGCACACCGTGCCGAACGTGTTGTTCGGGGCGCTGGCCGGCGTCTGGGTGGATCGCCTGGACAAGCGCCGCGTGATGGTCGGCTCGAACCTGGCGCGGGCGGTGCTGGTGCTGGGGCTCGGGCTGGTCGGGCAGACCCACCTGGCCGTGACGATCGGGCTGGCCTTCCTGGTCGCGAGCGCCGCCCAGCCCTTCATCCCGGCCGAGCAGGCCGCGATGCCGCTGGTGGTGCCCCGCGAGCACCTGCTGCAGGCCAACGCCGTGTTCGCCACGACCATGATCGCGTCGATCGTCGTGGCCTTCACGCTGGGAGAGCCGCTGGTGCAGGGCGTGGGCCAGCAGGCCGCGGCCTGGTGGGTGGCCGGCGGCTTCCTCGCCTCGGTGGGGCTGTTGGGCCGGGTGCGCTACACCCAGCCGCCGCAGGCTGAGCCGCCGGCAGAGGGCTTCTGGACGCAGTTCAGGCAGGGGCTGGCCTACATCCGCAGCCGGGGAGGCATCCGACGCACCCTGGCGCTGCAGGTGGCCATCTACGCCACGCTGGCCGCGCTGAGCGTGCTCGCCATCATCTATGCCAAGGCCGTGCTGCACACCAACTTCAGCTGGTTCCTGGCCGTGGCCGGCCTGGGGCTGGGGGCGGGGGCCTGGGTGGTCGGCCACCCGGGCGCCGCCTGGCCTCGGGACGCCACCATCACGGCGGGCTTCGTGGCCACGGGGGCGGCCCTGGTGGGCCTCGCGGCCCTCGGCCCGGGCCACAAGGTGGTGGCCTTTGTGCTGGCAGGAGTGCTCGGCAGCACCGCTGCGCTGGTCGCGGTGCCGCTGCAGACCCGCCTGCAGGAGCTCGTGGAGGAGCCCGTGCGCGGCAAGGTCTTCGGGGCCCAGAACATGGTGCTGAACATGGCAGCCACCGTGCCGCTCGGCGCGATCGGCTTCGTGGTCGAGGGGCTGGGCGTGACGGCCGTGCTGGCGGGCCTGGGGGCCCTGCTCGGGCTGGTCGGGCTCGGGGCCTGGCACGGCCGGCTGCCCGGCCTCGGGGCGTCGCTGCCGGTGCGGGAGGCTCGGGCCGTTTGCGACGTCGAGGGGGGGGGATGAAACCCTCGGGTCAGCGTCCAGAGAGGTGCCGCTTCCGTGTCCGATGTCCGCTTCAGCCCGGTGCCCGTGCCGCTGCAGCCCCGCCCGGAGGCCCCTGCGCCAGCGGTGGTGGCCCCCCCGCCGGTGGCCCGTCCCGCCATCGAGACGCAGGAGGCCGCCAGGGGCGCCGCTTTTGACGCGACGTTGAGGGTGCTTGCGCAGGCCGATATGGGGGCCTTGCCGTTCGAAGAGGCCCCCGCGGCCTCGCTCGGGGCGGAGGTCACGAGCCTCTTCCACGAGTTCCTCGGGCGTGACCCAGGCCCCGAGGAGCTGGAAAACCTCCTCCGCGTCGCCGAGGCCGACCGGGCCGCAGGCCT
>JAYKHL010000202.1:0-4405 GCA_035284865.1 Candidatus Sericytochromatia bacterium
CTTCGGGCCGGCGGAGGCGCCCGGCGCAGCCGGACACGTCCATTACCAGGAGGGGCACTGAGTGACGCACCCCATCACCATCGTCGGCCTCGGCCCTGGCGACCCTGACCTCCTGACCGTCGCGGCGGAGCGCGCCCTCAAGGCCGCGCCCCGGCTGTTCCTGCGCACGGAGCGTCACCCCACGGTGGCCCGCCTGCACGACTGGGGCAAGCCCTGCACGGCTTTCGATAGCCTCTACGACGCCGCGACGGAGTTTGATGCCCTCTACGACCGCATCGTGGCCACGCTGGTGGCGGAGGCCGAGGCGGGTCCCGTCTGTTATGCCGTGCCGGGGCACCCGCTGGTGGCGGAGTCCACCGTGCAGCGGCTGCTCGCGCGCGAGGGGGTGGCCGTGACGGTGCTGCCCGGGCTGTCCGGCGTGGAGGCCACCTACGCCCTGATCGGCGTCGACCCCACCCACGGCATGCAGCTGCTCGATGCCCTGCGGCTCGACGAGCAACGCGTCGACCCGGCCCTCGGGGCGCTTGTCGTGCAGGTCTACAACAAGCGCGTGGCGAGCCAGGCCAAGCTGGCGCTGATGCGGTTCTTCCCGGACGACCACCCCGTGAAGCTCGTGCGGGCGGCCTCGGTGCCGGGCGAGGAGCGCGTCGTCGACTGCCCGCTGTTCGAGGTCGACCGCCACCCCGAGGTGATCGACCACCTCACGAGCCTGTACCTGCCGCCGGCCCCGCCGGTGGGCCTGGAGCGCCTGCGGGGCATCGTGGCCCGGCTGCGCAGCCCCGGGGGCTGCCCCTGGGACCTGGAGCAGACGCACGCGTCGCTGCGACGCTTCATGCTGGAGGAGGCCTATGAGGCGGTCGAGGCGATCGACGCCGAGGACGAGGGGGCCCTGTGCGAGGAGCTCGGCGACGTGCTGCTGCAGGTCTACCTGCATGCCCGCATCGCCGAGGAGGCCGAGGCCTTCGACCTCGACGAGGTGGCGGAGACGCTCGCGGACAAGCTGGTCTTCCGGCACCCCCACGTGTTCGGGAGCGACACCGTCTCCGATGCCGAAGAGGTCCTCGCGAACTGGGACGTGCTCAAGCGTGCCGAGAAGGAAGCCGCTGGCGTCGCCGAGGAGAGCCTGCTCGGCAAGGTGCCCCCGATGGCAGCGCTGAGCTACGCCGAGAAGGTGATGGGGCGGGCGGCCAAGGCCGGCTTTGACTGGCCTTCGCTGCCCGAGGCCCTCGCCAAGGTGGACGAGGAGTGGGCCGAGCTGCGCGCGGCGATCGCCAGCGGCAGCCACGCCGCCGCCTTCGACGAGCTGGGCGACTTCCTCTACGCCCTTGTGAACGTGGGGCGGCGGCTGAAGGTCGACCCGGAGGACGCCCTGCGCCAGGCCGTGCGGCGCTTCGTGGGTCGCTTCCACACGATGGAGGCGCTGGCTGCGGAGCGTGGGCTGGCCTGGGATGGCCTCTCCCTCGAGGCCCGCAAGGCCCTGTGGGCCGAGGTCAAGGGGCTGCTGGCGGCCTCCTGACGCCCCCGGGCTGTGGGCCCCCTCAGGGGCGCGGCGCGGGGGGCTCTCCCTCGGCGATGCGCCGGATGATGGCGGCCTCCTCGCAGCTCCAGGGATCCACGCCGGTGTACTCACCCGTGTTCACGTATGACACCCCGTTGCTGCGCCGGCAGTACCCGCGGTCGGGACAGGCCGCACACGTGGGGTAGTCGGCGAGGCCCAGCCTTCGGATGCGGTTGAGCACGGGCGAGGTCCGCCAGACGTGGCTCAGCCCGCCCTCCAGCACGTTGCCCGCGACGACGGGCGCCGCGATGCAGGGGTAGACGTCGCCGTTGGCGGCCACGGCCACCACGCCGCGGGCGCACGAGCACTGCATGTCCGCGTCGCGGCGACACGTTGGCGTGCCCAGCGCCTCCGCCAGCGGGCCCCGGTAGAGCGCCTCCAGCGTGGCCGGGTCCACGCGGTGTCCCAGCGAGCTTCGTGTGCCGTCGTAGCGGGCCGAGATCTGCGGGTCGAGCGTGTGACCCACGCCCTCGGCCCCGGCCAGCGCGATCATGGCGGCGACCTCGGGCGCGTTCTCACGGGTGATGCAGAAGCTCAGGGTCACCCGCAGTCCTGCGTCCCGCGCGGCGCGGGCCCCTTCGAGCGTGCGGCGGTGGCTCCCGGGGACGCCTGTCAGGGCGTCATGGGTGGCGGCGCTCGCGCCGTACACGCTCAGGTCGATGGCGTAGACCCCGGCCTCATAAAGCCGTTGGGCCCGAGCGGCGTCCAGCGCGATGCCGTTCGATTTGACCCGCACGGCGCACAGGTGGCCGCGGGCGTGGCGGATCAGCGCGTCCAGGTGGGGGTGGAGCAGCGCCTCGCCGCCCGTGAAGCAGATCTCCAGGCACCCCTCAGCCACCAGCGCATCGATGACGGCGCGCCATGCCTCGGGCGAGAGTCCGTCCGCCGTCGGGGCCGGGCCGCTCCGGTCGAAGTTGTAACAGTGCGTGCACCGCAGGTTGCAGCGCAGCGTCAGCTCCAGGGAGGCGAACAGCGGCGTGTGGGCGGCGTAGGCCTCGACGACGGTGGGGATGTCGGCCAGGGAGGGGGTGTCGGGCATCAGGACGCGGCGAGGGCTTGGGGACCGCCCCATTGTACCCCGGACACGGCGCCTGGGCCGTGCGGCCGGTACGCTGGCGGTGGGTATAGTGTGGGCGTCCGGCCCTGGCTGGCCGTGCGCGACTGTTAAGGAACCATGCGCTTGAAGCCTCTCTCGTCCCTGCTGCTGGCCGTGCTGGCGGGCCTCACCACGACGCTCGGCGTGCCTGAGGCTGCGGCCTGCAGCAAAACGCCCATCTCGGACGAGGCCTTCGAGGCCTTTGTCGAGGACGGCTACTTTCGCGACCGGCAGGGCGACTACCGCGGCGCGATCGAGCATTTCCAGCGCGCGATCGCCATGCGCCCCACCAACCGGAAGGTTCGCTACCTGCTCGCCAACACCTACTGGCGGGACAACCAGTGGACGAACGCTCGCTTCGCGTGGGAGACGCTGCTGCGGATGAACCCGGCAGACAAGGACGGCAAGGAGGCGGTGGCCTGGCTGCGCGACTACGCCCGCGAGGCCTGGGTGCCCAGCGTCGAGACCCTGGCTGGCGGGGGAGCCGGGTACGTGGACGGGCGGGGACGTGCGGCCCGCTTCCGCAACCCGAACGGCATGGCGGTGGCGGCCAGTGGCAACGTCTACGTGACGGACACGGGCAACCACCGCCTCCGTCGCGTGTCGCCTGACGGGCGCGTGGTGACGGTGGCCGGGTCCGAACAGCCTGGCTGGGCCGACGGCCCGGCCCGAAGCGCGCGCCTCTTCGCCCCCGTGGGGGGAGCGCTGGACCCTGCCGGGAACTACTTCTTCGCAGACGGTGCCAGGGTGCGGTTCCTCACCCCCTCCGGGATGGTGGGCACGCTCGCCGGCGACTACCAGGCCGGCTGGGGCGACGGCGGCCCCGGCGTCGGGCGCTTCGTCCGCCCGGTTGCCGTGGCGGCCGACTGGCGCGGGTACGTGGTGGTGTCCGACAACGGCACGGCCATTCGCCTCGTCTCGCCCGACGGCCAGGTTCGCACCGTCGCGGGCGGCCTCGAGCCGGGCTGGGCCGACGGCGTCGGCCAGGAGGCGCGCTTCCGCTACGTCAGCGCGATGCGGATGCTCGACAAGAACAACGTGCTGCTCGTCGACTCGGGCAACAACCGGCTCAGGGAGCTCAACCTCGTGTCAGGCAAGGTGAAGACCCACCCGGGTTGCAGCAAGGCGGGCTACCTGGATGGCCCCCTCGAGGTGGCGCACTGGCGGGAGCTCAGCGGGGTGGCCGTGGACAGCTACGGCAACATGCTCGTCGCTGACGGGGGGAACCGAGCCATCCGTCGGATCAGCCTGGGGCGTGACGTCCAGACCATCGCCGGGGGCAACGCGAAGGGGCCCCCTCGGGACGGCCCCGGCCTGATGGCCCGGTTCGGGGAGCCCTCTGAGCTTGCCATGCACGGCAACACGCTCTACATCCTCGACCGCCAGCACCACGCCGTCCGGCGCATCCAGCTGGGGCGCATGTTCAACTGACGGCGAAGGCCCGGCCCCGTCAGCTGGGCCTCGCGCAGGGGAGCAGCGGTGGGCCTGACCTGCTATGATGGCGGCCATCCAACGGAGCTTGTGTGGTGACGTTCAACCCATTCTCTCGCTCGTCCGACGAGCTCTTCAGCCACCTGGCCGCCCTCGGCGCCAACCTCGAGGAGACGCTCTTCCGGTTCGAGTACATGGTGACGCACTGGGAGGAACGCGAGGGGCGCTTCCAGGCGATCCGCGAGGGCGAGCACGAGGGCGACCGCCTGCTCCGGGAGCTGCAAGACTACCTGAAGGACACCTTCTTTGTTCCCGGGGAT
>JAYKHL010000203.1:0-13049 GCA_035284865.1 Candidatus Sericytochromatia bacterium
ACCGGGAAGGTCCCACCATCTGCTACTTCATGCAGGGCAACGTGGCCGAGATCCCGACGGTGGAGCTGCGACACCTGTTCGGCTGCCTGATGGAGAAACGCCACTTCGGGGACCAGCAAGCCAGCTACGTTGACCTCCTGAATGTTGCCTCTTTCGAGCTCCAGGCTCGCTCCGGGCGGCTGAAGAGGCACGGCGGGGGCCGTCCGGCCGGGGCGCAGCCGCTGCCTCGCCTGCCCCGGGCGCAAGCGACCCATGCGCCCTGGCCGGACGCCGAGAACCCCGCCACCATCACCCGGGTGGGGCGCTCCGCCGGGGGCAACGAGCTCGTCATGACGCTGGGGCTCGGCACCTTTGTGGTCTATCGGGAGCCCCCGGGCCTGCGCTACTTCGATCGGGGGCGAGAGTGGGACGTGCCGATGGGCGAGATCCACGTGCTCATCGAGGCCCTTGTGGCCAAGCAAGACACTGTGGACCACCAATCCAGCTATGCGGACCTGCTCAACGTTGCCACGGCCGTGCGCCAGGCTGTGCCCGCAGCCCGCTCCCGGTTCCGCTGAGCCTGACGGTCCGTGTGATGGAGGCCGCTGACGGTCCGGAGCCAGGCCGTCATGCTGATGGCCAGACGTCGCGCCCTGGCACCGAGAGGCAGTCCGTGACCCAACAGATCCGCGTGGCCCCCCAGGCCCAGGCCGCGGCCTTCGCCCTCGTCGAGGCGCTGAAGCGCACCGAGGGCGTGCCGCTGGCTCCTGGCTCCCTGCTGCGGCTGCGCCTGCGGGGCGAGGTGGATCCGACAGCCCGGGGGTTGGCACCCCTCGGGGCATCTGGCGTGGCGCTCGAGCTGGAGCTCTGCGCGGACATCACCCACAGCCGGCGCCAGGCCTGGGTGTGTGGGGGGGACTTTCACGGTGCCCCCGTCGTGTCCTGCTGGTTTGACCGTGCGCGGCCAGCGCTCACGCTGCGCTTCGATGGCCGGGCCTTCGTGGCGGGCGAGGGCGGCCGTTGGACGCTCTCCGAGCGCCCGGTGTTTCCGAGCTCCGATCCCCTTCACGCCCAGCGGGAGGCTGCCTGCCGGCGGCTTGCGCAGGCCTGGGGGGTTCCGGTTCGGGGGCGGCGGTTCGAGATCGGCAGCTGGTGTGAGGTGGAGGGTGCCTGGCAGCAGGACGCGCCCAGCCGGTTCATCGCGATCGCCTGGTTGCTCGCTGCCGTGCGCGCCTGAACGAAGAGAGAAGGCCCCCGTGACTCAGTCCCTGTCCGTTCAAGGCATCACGGTGATGCCTCCTTTCGGGGCCTTCCGCCCCGCGCAGATCACGACCTCGGAGGGGCTGATCGAGACCCGGTGGTACCCGGCACCGGGGGCGACCTCGGCGGCCGTCTTCTTTGGCGACGTGGGCGGCGGCTTCGACTCGCCGTGCGACGATCTCTACGACCGGCTTGCGGTGCGGCTGCAGGGGGTCGGAGCCGCCTCCCTGCGCGTCCAGTACCGGCGCCCCACGGAGCCGGTGGCCGTGGGCCTGGACGGCCTCGTGTCGGTCGACATGCTGCGACGCCTGGAGACGGCCCGAAGCGTGGCCGTGGGCTGGGGGCTGGGGGCGATGGCGGCCCTCCAAGCTGCGGCGCAGTTCCAGACGGTGGCGGCGGTGGCGCTCCTGGCACCCTATGGGGTCGCATCCCGCGCCGCTGCCGGGCTGGGGCGGCCCCTGCTCGTGCTCCACGGGACGGGCGACGTCGTGGCCCCGACCTCGGTCTCCCGGGCCCTGCTGGAGCAGGCCGACGAACCGAAGCGCGTCGTGTACCTGCCCGGCGCCGGCCACGACATGCGAGAGGCTGATGCCGAGGTGGCGGAGGTGCTGGGCGCCTGGCTCGAGCGGCAGCTGGGCGTGGGCAGCCCCACGGGCGACTAGCGCACCGATCAAGTCTTGAGCGCGCGTGGAGGATGACGGGCTGGCGTCCAGGGACCAGGAACGACGAGGGAGCGTGCCCGGAGGCACGTGACCGAGGCGTGACGACGACCCTGGGCGTCAGAACGATCCCGCCGCCGGGCGAAGACTTGATGGGTGCTCCAGAGCGCCCGTCCGGTCCCGAGCCCGCCTGGAGGGCGATGGGGTGGCCCGACGCTACCAGAGTCAGCCGCCGGGCGCAGCCCCGGTCGGGCTTCAGGTCGCCAGCCAGGCGGCCACCAGCCGGGTCGCGCCGGTCCACTCGGCGAGCCGCCCGGCCAGCGCATCCCGGGTCAGCTTGTGCAGCAGCCGGGTCCGCAGCCTGGCGCCCTCGGGGGTGAGCAGGAAGGTCCCGACCTGCCGGGTGAACGCCGCGAGGTCCAGGCTGGGGTCCGTCCGCAGCAGCGCGAGCAACTCGGCCAGCCGCTCCCAGTCGATCGAGCCGTCTCCCAGCAGGGCGCCGGCCAGGCGTTCCCGCACGTCCGTGGCCTCGGGTGACAGCACCCACGTGAGGCCGAGCTGCGCCACCTCGCCAAGCCGGAAGCTCGGGTCCCGGCGCGCCAGCCGGATGAGCTCCACCAGCCGCGCCCAATCCACCGCGTCCCCCCGGAACAGCTCGCCAAGAAACTTCTCCCTCAGCGCTCGCGCCCCCTCGGACAGCAGCAGCTTCGCTGCAAAGGGGATGGCGACGTCGAGGGCGTGGAACCGCGGGTCCAGCTGCAGCCCGATGCCCTCCAGCGAGATCAGCGTCCGGATGATGAGGGAGAACGCGACGGGCACCCGCAGCCTGAACCGGTAGAAGATGTCTGCCAGCGGCTCCGTCATCTCGCGGAAGGTGGGCCTGGTCGCGCCGGGGGCGTAGGTGGCCTCCAGGATCCAGCGGATGGTCGGCTTCAGGGGGGCAGGAGCCTGCCCGCGGTCGATGAAGCCGAGCACGGCCATGTCGTCCACCAGGGCGTCGACGTCCTGGTCCACCAGGTGCAAGAAGGTGTCGACAAGCTGCAGCTGCATCGGGCGCGGGATCTCCCCCATCAGGCCGAAGTCGAGGAAGATCAGGTGCCCGTTCGCATCCACCATGAGGTTTCCGGGATGAAGGTCCGCGTGGTAGAAGCCGTCTTCCAGCAGCTGCTTCAGGTTGACATGGACGGCGTGGCGCACCAGCGCCGGAGGGTCGATGCCGGCCCGCCGCAGGGCGGGAAGGTCCGTGACCTTGATGCCGTGCATGTAGGTCATGGTGAGGACGCGGCGGGAGGACCAGGCACGGTGCATCCGGGGCACCGCGACACCCGGGAAGCGCGAGAAGTTCTCGCGGAAGCGGTCCGCCTGGTCAGCCTCCCGGCGGTAGTCGATCTCCTCGTGCAGCTTCCGGTCGAACTCGTCGAGGATGTCGACGAGGGCCAGGCCCCCGGCCACGTCTGTCCAGCGCTCCAGCCACCGGGCCACGAGCCTGAGGGCCGCGAGGTCCACCGCGAACCGGTCGAGCAGGTCTGGCCGCTGGACCTTCACGGCCACCTCCTCGCCCGAGGGCAGCCAGGTGCGGTAGACCTGCCCCAGGCTCGCGGCGGCGATCGGGGCGCCTGGGAAGTCTCGGAAGAGCGACTCCACCGGGCGCCCGAGCTCCTCCTCGATGAAGCGGCGGGCCAGCGCGGTGTCGAAGGGCGGCACCCGATCTTGCAGGTGCGACATCTCCTCCACCCAGGCCAGGGGCAGCAGGTCCACCCGGGTGGACAGCCCCTGACCCACCTTGATGAAGGTGGGCCCCAGGGCCACAAGCTCGTCTCGCACCCAGGCCGCCAGCCGACGCTGGCTCGCTTGGTCCTCGGCTGCCGTGCGCCGGCTGGCCGCGCGGCCGCTGCGTCGGAGCGCCACCCAGACCCGCAGGCCGAGCCAGCCCAGCCGGAGCAGCCGGGCTGCCACCCGCCAGCGACGCCACGGGGTGGGGCCGGCCCGCAGCGGAGGCTCGGGCGGTGGCCCTGTCAGCGGCCCTGCGGCCAGGGCCCGGCACGAGGGGCCGGTGCTCACGGTGGCGGGTTCAGCGCTGGATCACGCCACAGGCGATGCGGGGGCCGCCGCTGACGCCCGACTTGCTGGCCCCGGAGACGCCCTGGTCCGGGTGCTTGTGGATGATGATGGCGCTGCCGTCCGCGTCGAAGACCGTCAGCGGGCCGTCGGAGAGCGTCACGCGTGTGGTCCAGGCGTCGAGGCGGCCATGTCCGCGCTCGTCTACCACGAGGTTCGGCAGGTCGCCCAGGTGGTAGGGGTGGTTGACGTCCGGGTCCGTGTTGCTGGCGGGGCCGGGATCGAAGTGGCCGCCGGCCGAGGTGTAGGGCGCGACGCACTCGCCGACCGCGTGGATGTGGACGCCGTGGCGACCGGGGGCGAGCTTGGCCGGGTCTCCCTGGATCTCGATGACCACGCGCACCGCCCGGCCCTCGTCGTTCTCCATCTCGATGAGCGTGGCGCTGCCCACGATGCCGTCACCGCCGATGGCGGCCTGGGCCCGGGCGAGCTCTCGGCCTCCGGGTTGATGGTGGTGCCCGTCCTGCAGGACCAGCGCGCAGCCTGCCACCAGGAGGGGGGCAGACAGCGGAAGGGCGAGTCTCGGGAGACGCATCGAGGTTCCTCCAGGGGGCGCCGACGGGGCGCAGCGTGGCCAGGCAGGGACGCTTCGACGGCGATTGTAGCACGCTGGCGAAGGCGGTGGCGGGTACAATGGGCCCCGGAGGACGAGCGGGTGGGGCCAGCAGAACTCACGCTGACGGTGCGCCAGGGAGGGAGCCAGGCCTGGCTGGGAGACTGTGGCGCGGTCGCGTCGGTGTCCGGCGAGGGGACGGTGGCCTGGCTGCCTGCCGGCGAGGCCGGGGGCGTGGTGGTCTTCGAGCTGGCGCCCGAGGGGCCGGCCGGTGCCAGCCGGTCCTACGTGGGGGAGACGGCCGTGCTGCAGACCTCGTGGGCCGTGGGGGACGCCCGCGTGGAGGTCACGGACTTCCTGCCTGTGCGGCTCGGCGCGGGGGGGGACCCCACCCGCCCGCAGCACCCCCACCGGCGGCTCGTGCGCCTCGTCGAGGCCACGGCCGGGCCTGTCCGGCTGCGCTTCCGCCTCGCCGCCAGCCCCGGCGGCGAGCCCGCCCGCCTGGTGGAGGACCCGAACGGGGTGCGGCTGGTCGGGGCGGGAGCTGCGGTGGTGCTGCAGACGGCGGGAGAGGTGGTGCTGCGCCCCGACGGCGTGGTCGAGGGGGCCTTGGCGCTCGCCCGGGGAGAGCGGCGGGCGTTCCTGCTCACGTGGCATGCCTGTGAGGCGCCGGAGGTGCCCGAGGTGGCGGCGTCGGTGCCCGACTGGGAGCTTGACGGCACCTTCGAGTTCTGGCTGGCCTGGGCCCGGGGGTGCCCCTTCAGGGGCGCGCAGCGCGGAGCCTTCGTGCGCCTGGCTGCCCTCACCCGGGCTGCGGGGCTGGGGGCTGGCGGGGGGGAAGGGCGCTTGCTGGGGGCTGCGGCCCTGGCTGCCTGGGGCTTCGAGGACGTGTTGCCCGTCGTCCTGGGGCAGCCGGGGGCGCTCGAAGACCTCGGGGCTGCGGCCTGGCTTCTCGACGCGCTGGCGGAGGGCTACGCGACCGGCCTGCTGCCTCCCTTTGACTGGCTGCCCCAGGCCCGGATGCTGGCCTCGGTGGCGGATGCCCTCGCCGGCTGTGCGGCCCGGCGGGGGCCACCCGGGCCACTGGCCTGCGCGGCGGGCCTCTGGGGGGCGATCCGGTTGGTCGACGAGGGCCTGCTGCAGGCCGAGGCTGCCCCCTGGCAAGAGGCCCTCGCCAGGCTGGCGGCGACCCCCGTCAGCCCCGCGTGGCCGGGGGGCGCGTGGCAGGAAGCCCTGGGGTTGCCGGAGGCACTGTGGCCTCCAGACGCGGCGGGCCTGGAGGCCCCGCTCGACCTGGAGGGGGCTGTCGCCCCTCTCACCAGGCTCTGGCGGATCCGCCGCGCCCTCGCCGTGGGGGCTTGGCTGCAGGCCCGTCGCGCCCTCGACGCGATGCTGCTGGAGCCCGTCGAGGCCTTGCCGCGAGAGGCCTGGTCGCAGGCCCTCTGGCTGGGCGCGCGCATCCACCTGCTGGAGCCCCCCGGGCCTGGCTCGAGGGCTCTTCCCGAGGACCTCGGGTTCGACTGAGCGGGCGCGCGGCGCACGCTGGCCGGTCCGGAAGCGGGCTGTTACAATCCCCCCCGGGTACCCTCCCACGATGGGGTGGGGCGGGGCCCGCTGTTCGCAGGAGGTCCCCGTGGTCAAGTTCATCGCGCTGTACCGGCAACCGGCCGACAAGGCCGCCTTCGATGCCCACTTCGATGGTGTTCACGTGCCGCTGTGTCACCAGGTTCCGAACCTCGTGAAGCTCGAGGTGACCCGGTTCACTGGCACCCCGCGGGGAGAATCGGACCTGTACCTGATGGCGGAGATGTGTTTCGAGAGCCAGGAGCAGATGATGGCGGGACTGATGTCGGACGCGGGCAAGGCCACCGCCCGGGATGCCCGGGCCTTTGCTGGCGACCTCTTCAGCGGCTACTTCGGGACGGTGGCGCCTCGGGCGGGCGTGGGCGCCTGAGATGGGCCCCGAGGTCGCTTCGGAGGCCCCCGTCTACAACTACCTGAAGGTCCGCACGGAAGGCGCGGTCGGCGTCTGCCAGTTGCACCGGCCAGAGGCTCTCAACGCGCTGTCTGTGCCCCTGATGCGTGAGCTGCTGGCGGCGCTGTGGGCCTTCGAGGCCAACCCCGCGGTGGGCGCCATTGTCGTCACCGGCGACCACCGCGCGTTCGCGGCGGGGGCAGACATCAAGGAGATGTCGGACCAGGGAGCCATCGACATGCTTCTGGAGTCCGGGTTGGCCCTCTGGGACGCGGTCCGGACCATTGGCAAGCCCGTGGTGGCGGCCGTGAGCGGCCACTGCCTCGGGGGCGGGTGCGAGCTGGCCCTGACCTGTGACCTGGTGGTTGCCGCGGAAACGGCCCGCTTCGGGCAGCCCGAGATCAACATCGGCGTCATTCCGGGCGCTGGGGGCACGCAGCGCCTGGCCCGGGCGCTCGGGATCCGGCGGGCCATGGAGCTGGTCCTCACGGGCGCCAGCCTCGGGGCCGAGGAGGCACGTGCGGCCGGGCTCGTCAACCGGGTCGTCCCGGTTGAACTCTACCTCGAGGAGGCCATCGCCCTGGCCGCAGAGATTGCGGCCAAGCCTCCCGTGGCCGTCCGCCTGGCGAAACAGCTGATCCACGCGACGCAGGAGACGACGCTGTCCGAGGGGTTGCATCGGGAGCGACAGGCCTTCTTCTTGCTGTTCGCCTCCGAGGATCAGAAGGAAGGCATGGCGGCCTTCGTCGAGAAGCGCCGCCCGTCCTGGAAAGGCCGGTGACCGTGGAAACCTCCGCTTACACCACCATCCTTTACGGGGTCTCGGGGGGGGTTGCGACGCTGACGCTCAACCGCCCGGAGGTGTTCAATGCCTTCAACGACGCGATGTCGGCGGAGGTGCTGGCCGCGCTCAAGGCGGCGGCGCGCGACCCTGTGGTGCGCTGCGTCGTGATCACGGGGGCGGGCAAGGCCTTCTGCGCGGGGCAGGATCTCGGCAGCCGCAACGTGGCTGACTTCGAGGCGACCCTGCACCTTGGCGAGTCCGTTCGGGACCGCTACAACCCCATCATCCGGCTCGTTCGCACCATCGAGAAGCCCGTGCTGTGCGCCCTCAACGGGGTGGCGGCCGGGGCTGGCTGCTCCATCGCCCTGGCCTGCGACATGCGCATCGCCTCCACCCGGGCCAGCCTGGTGCAGGCCTTTGTCAAGATCGGGGCCGCGCCCGACTCCGGGGCCTCGTACTTCCTGCCCCGCCTGGTCGGCCTCGGGCGGGCCACCGAGCTGCTCTTCCTGGGCGACAAGCTCAGCGCCGAGGAGGCCGAACGCTGGGGCCTGGTGAACCGCGTGGCCGAGCCCGAGGCCTTCCAAGGGGTCGTGGCCGAGCTGGCGACGCGCCTTGCTGCCGCACCCACGCGGGCGATCGCGCTGGCGAAGCGGGCGCTCAACCGGGCCATGGAGGTGGACCTCGAGACGGCCCTCGCGCACGAGGCGAACATGCAGGAGCTGGCTGGCCGCACGGCCGACTACCGGGAGGGCGTCAGCGCCTTTACGGAGAAGCGTCCACCCGTTTACACTGGGCAGTAGCCTGTCCTGCGGGGGCCAGCGCCGAGAGGCCGGTTGCGTGGGACGGTCCAGACCCGAGGTGGGAGTGCGCGCACGCGGGCAACGAGGCCCCGTGAGGAAAGGAGCCGGACCATGCTGCAGGCCGAAGAGCTGGAAGCGAAGATGCTCGCCAAGATCGAGGCGGGCCAGAAGATCGAGTCGGTCGACGAGATGACCGAGGAGTACCGGACGCACCTCATCAACCTGATGATGATGCAGGCAGACTCCGAGCTGGCCGGGTGCTACGGCTACGTGCCCTGGATCCAGAAGGCCCCGTCGATCGAGGAGAAGTTTGCCGTCTCGAACATCGTTCGGGACGAGATGCGGCACGCGCTCGCCATGTACAACCTCCTCGAGCGGCTCGGGGTGGACATCGAGACGCACATCGGGAAGCACGACTACACCAGCCGGCCGACGGATGCTGTCAGCAACATCGGCGATCAGCGGCTGGCGGATGACAAGCGCGTCAACATCTTCTACTACCCGATCGACACCTGGTACGACTTCATCATGTTCAACTTCTGTATGGACCGCGGCGCCGGGCACCAGCTCGAGGACGTGCGGCAGTGCAGCTACGGGCCGTGGTCCCGGGAGATCGAGAAGATCTTCAAGGAGGAGATGGTCCACGTGGCCCACGGCAACTACTGGGTGAAGAAGCTGGCCGAGAACCCGGAGACGAAGCCCGAGCTTCAGGCCACCCTCGAGAAGTGGTATCTCCGGACGATGAACATCTTCGGCCGGCCTGGCTCTCGTCGGAACGCCCTTTACCGGAAGTTCCGCCTGAAGCTTCGCGACAACGACGAGGTTCGCCAGGCCTTCCACGAGGAGGTCGCAGGGCTCTGTGCCCAGTGGGGGCTGACCCTGCCGCGCTGGGAAGCGCCCTGGGAGCAGACGGGCGTTTCCGCGTGATCACGGCGACCCCTGACGTGGCGTCCACCGGGCAGCCGGCTGGCAAGCCCTCCGGGGTCGCCAGCCTCGGTGTCTTGGGAGCCGGCACCATGGGGGCCGGCATCGCGCAGGTGGCGCTGGCGGCCGGGCTCCACGTTCGCCTCTACGATCCGCTCCCGGCGAGCCGGGAGCGGGCGGCTGCGGCCATCGCGGCGGGGCTGGAGCGGCTGGCCAACAAGGGCCGGCTGACCCCCCAAGCCCGGGAGGCCGCGGTGGCGGCGCTGCTGCTTGTCGAGGAGGTGGACGCCCTGGCCGGGGTGGACGCGCTGATCGAAGCCGTGCCGGAGGATCTGAACCTCAAGCGTCGCGTCCTGAGCGAGGCGCTCGCGGTCGTCTCAGCTGACGCGCTGGTGGCTAGCAACACCAGTTCACTGTCGATCACGGCCCTTGCCGCGGGGCTGCCAAGCCCGGGCCGGGTGGTGGGCTTGCACTTCTTCAACCCCGTGGCCGCCATGGCCCTCGTCGAGGTGGTGCGCGGAGACGCGAGTGACGAGGAGGCCCTGCGCCGCGCGACGGCCCTCGTGACAGAGCTTGGCAAGACGGCCATCGCGTGCGACGACACGCCGGGCTTCATCGTCAACCGGGTGGCTCGGCCCTTTTACGGGGAGGCCTTGCGGCTCGTCGGCGACCACGGCGCCACGCCTGAGGCCGTCGATCAGGTGCTGACGCTGGCAGCCGGCTTCAAGATGGGCCCCTTCGCGCTGATGGACCTCATCGGCATCGACGTCAACCTGGCGGTCTCGACCACCGTCTGGGAAGCCTTCTATGGCGAGCCCCGCTTCCGCCCCCACCCGTTGCAGCGGCGCATGGTGGACTCGGGACGCCTGGGTCGCAAAGTGGGGCGTGGGTTCTATGCTTACCCGGCGGGGCCCCCACCCGCGCCGCCCCCGGCGGTGTCCCCCGCCTTCCTCCGGCTCGCTTTCGTCGGCCAGGCACCGGCGCTCGATGGCTGGGCCCGGGCGCTGCACGCGGCGGGTCACGCCGTGGCCATCTTCGGGGATGCCCGCGAGTTGCCCGCTGACGAGGCCTGGGATGGCGGCTTCGAGTTAGGGGACGCGCCTCCCGACGAGCGGGCGGCCCGGCGCGCCCGGCTTGCGGCGGCGCTGCCCGGGCACGCCTGGCTGGCCTCCGACGATCTCGTGGTGACCGCGACGGAGGTCGAGGTCGCCACCGGGCGGGCCGCCTGGCGGCTGGCGTCCTGGCCCGTCGGGGGCGAGGGGCCGGCAGGACTGGAGGTGGCCTTCCCGCCTCACGCCGAGCCTGCGCTGCGGGGCCAGGTGCAGGGCCTGCTGGGGTCGCTCGGGCGGGTTGCGGTGGCCGTGCCTGACCTGCCCGGGCTGGTGGGGCCGCGCACGGTGGCGATGCTGGTGAACGAGGCGGCGTTCGCCGTCGAGGGTGGCGTTGCCGCCCCCGAGGCGATCGACCTGGCGATGCGGCTCGGAACAGGTTACCCGCTGGGCCCGCTGGCCTGGGCGGACGCGATCGGGCCTGACCGGGTGGTGGCCCTCCTCCGCGCGCTGCAGGGGGCCCTCGGGGAGCGCTACCGACCAGCGCCATGGCTGGTCAGACGCGCTTCGGCCGGGTGGCCCTTGGCCGATGCGCCGGCGGCGTCCGCCTGGCGTTGAACGACTCACGCTTGAGGAAAGGTGGGGACGGTGGTCGCTGAGCCCGGGGTGGATGGCACGCTCTTTTTCTGGCTGCTCCTCGTTGCCTCTGCCGTGGCGATGGTGGCACGCCGGTACCGCATCCCGTATGCCCTCGGTCTCGTGGTGGTCGGCCTGTTGTTGGGGTTGCCGCGGCTCCTGCCTCAGGCCCACCTCGATCCCCACATGCTCTTCGCGCTGTTCCTGCCGCCGCTCCTCTTCGAGGCGGCCTTGAACCTTCGAACGGACGCGCTGAAGGCGGCCTGGCGGCCCATCGCGGCTTTCGCGCTTGGCGGCACGGTTGTGGCCACGCTGGTGGGCGGTGGGGGGCTGAGCCTGGCGCTGGGGCTGCCCCTCGCGGTGTCCCTCGTGTTCGGGGCCTTGATCGCGCCGACCGACCCGATCTCGGTGATGGCGGTCCTCAAACGCCTGGGCATCGACCACCGGCTGGGCCTGGTGGTGGAGGCCGAGAGCCTGTTCAACGATGGCGTTGCCGTGGTGTTGTTCACCGTGCTGCTGGCGGTGGCCGGCGGGGCGAGCCTCGGGGTGGCTGACGGCGCGGCCCGGTTCGTGCTCGTGGTGCTTGGTGGGGCAGGCATCGGGGTGCTCGTGGGCGCCCTGGGCTCGTGGATCACGCGGGCCTTCGACGATCACCTGCTGGAGGTGACCCTCACGACGCTGGTGGCATACGGGGCTTACATGGCAGCCGAGGCCGCCCACGTCTCGGGGGTGGTGGCGGTCGTGGCTGCCGGGCTCGTGGTCGGGAACTGGGGGATGCGCGTGGGCATGTCCCCCACCACCCGCCTGGCCGTGCACACCTTCTGGGAGTATGCGGCCTTCGTCGTCAACTCGCTCGTGTTTCTGCTGGTGGGCATCGAAGCAGCCCTGGTGGCCTGGTGGACCAAGCTGCCACTCGTGCTGGCGGCCATCGTCGCCGTCCTGCTCGGCCGTGCGGTCGCCGTGTACGGCATGGCGGTGTTGCTGGGCGTTGCGCGTCGGCCCGTGCCGCTGACCTGGCAGCACCTGCTGGTGTGGGGGGGGCTGCGCGGTGCGCTCTCGATGGCCCTGGCCCTGGGCCTGCCCGCTGGCCTGCCCTATCGGGACGATCTGGTTGCGATGACGTTCGGGGTGGTGCTCTTCTCGCTGCTGGTCCAGGGGCTGACGGTGGGGCGGCTGGCCGCCCGCCTCGGGCTGGCGGGCGGAGAGCCTCAGGATGCCGAGTACCGGGCGCTGGGGGCGAGGCGGCTCGCCTGGCAAGCGGCGGGGGCCGAGGTCGCTCGACAGGCCGAGCGCGGGGCGCTTCCGCAGCCCGTCGCCGCCGACGTGGGGGCCACCTTCCTGCGCCATGCGGCCGAGGCGGAGGCCGCCATCGCCGCGTTGCACCTCTCCGATGAGGCCCTGCGAGAGGCCCACGTCGAGAAGGCGCGCGCCATCGGCCTCGCGGCGGCCCGGCATGCGCTGCGAGAGGCCACGCTCGCGGGGGTGGTCGAGCCTGAGGCCGCCGATGAGCTGCTCGTCGAGATCGACGCGGAGCTTGCCGGCGGAGACGCCTGAGGCCCTGGCCCCCAGGTGCTGGCAGGCGGCGAAGCTGGCTCAGCCCCGCGCGTCGGGGCGGAGGCTGAGGCCTGGGCTGGTGCACCACATCAGCACGGGCACCACCAGCATCAAGGCCGCCGCCAGGCCATAGCTGCCGGCCGCCCCCAGGGCCCCGAAGGCGAACCCGCCCCACAATGGCCCGAGCACCCGGCCCAGGCTCGCCAGCGCCTGGGCCGTCCCGAGGGTCTCCCCCTGTGCGTCCTGCGCGGCCGTGAGGGAGATCAGGGCCGTCAGGCTGGGGTTGGTGAGCCCGCTGCCTGCGCAGAGGGGCAACAGCACCACCGCCATGGCGGCCACCGATGGGCTCAGCGGCAACCCGGCGAGCCCCACGGCGAGCAGCCCCCCCCCGGCCACCACCAGCCGGCGTTCTCCAAACCGTCTGGCAAGGCGGCCCACAAGGCCTCCCTGCATGATCACCACCAGCACGCCGATGTAGGCGAAGGTCCAGCCGTTCTGGACCTCGCTGAAGCCAAAGGCGTCGCGGGTGAGCAGCGGGAAGGTCGCCTCCATCGTGGCGAAGGCGAAGATGCTCAGGAAGTACATCGCCATCAGCGGGGCCATGCCCGGGAGGGCTGCTGCCTGGCGCAGCCGGGCCACACTGAAGCCGCGCGGCACGAGGGCGCCACGGCGCTCGGGTGGCAGCGATTCCGGCAACCGCCACCAGGCAAAGGCCGCGTTGCCGAGCGCCAGTGCCGCGGCCGTGAAGGCTGGCACGC
>JAYKHL010000204.1:0-6365 GCA_035284865.1 Candidatus Sericytochromatia bacterium
GAGCTCGTGACGGGCCGGAACCCGTTGAAGCTGGCGCCAGGGGAGATCCTGGACGTCAGCGCCTCGGTGATCCTTGGTCCGAAGGCCGCGACGCGTCCCGTCCCCTTTCGATTCCGGCTCGTGGACCAGGGGGCGAGACGCGTCGTCGACGTGGCGCCAGCCACCTTCGTGGCCCCCGGACAGGGGGCGTCATGAGTTACGAGCGACGGTTCCAGCTGTTTCTGGCGGCGCTCCTCGCAGCTGGCCTCGCCGCGGCTGGCGTGACCCTCGTGGTGGCCGACGAGGTGGCCTCCGACGCGTTGCCCGTCGGGCCAGGCTCCAGCAGGTTTCCGCCGCAGGGAGCCTCGAGCGAGGGCCCCGCTGGCCTGGGGGGCTCCCGGTGAGCCAGGCAGAGGGGCCCCGTGCCCGTGCCGCGCGCTGGATGATGACCGGCCTGCTGGCGATGGCCCCCGTGGCGTCGGGGGCTGCGCTGACCACGACCCCCGCAGCCCCCACCGTGAATGGCGTGCTGTGGTGCTGCGTGAACCCTTACAGGGTCAAGCCGGGCCCAAAGTTGCCCGGCGTGCCCGCTGGCAAGATGGTTGCCATTGCCACCTCCCGACTCCGGCGAGGCCGCCTTCGGGGACAGGTGGCGGACATGGGCCTCGTCCGTCGCCACCTCCGCCGGCGCAAGCGTCGCGCCCTCGAGGCTTTGATCGGCCCCGCGCGCTTCGTGCGGCTTCGGGACGATGCCCATCAGGAGCTGCCGTTGCTCGTGTCGGAGCTTCGAACGGGCGAGGATCTCGCCCGCCTGGAGCGGGCGCTCGCAGCCGTCCCGGGCGTCGCCTGGGCCCGTGGCTCGCTTGCCGGCGGCTTTGCTCGGGTCGGCTGGCCGGCCGATGTCGACGTGGACCCCCGGGATGTCGTGGCGGCTGCCACCGCCGCAGGATTCCCGGTGAGGGGCTACGATCCTGGCGCCAGCGAGGAGCCCCTCGCAGCACGACGCCGGGACTGGCTCTCCAGGCTGGCGATCGCAACGTTCGGGGCGGTGGCGACGATGTTCCTGGCCGAGCCGCTCTACTGGGGGCTGCTCGCACCCAGCGCGTCCGATCTTGCCCTCGCCCAGTTGCTGCGCTACCTCGGGATGGTCGTTGGCACCGCCACGGCTGGCTGGGCTGCCTGGCCTTTCCTCGCAGCGGCCGTGGGGGGCCTGTCCGTGCGCTGGGTTGGCATGGACGCCCTGGCGGCCGTCGCCGTGGGGGCGACGTGGCTGGCCTCCGTGATCGGGTTCGTGCAGCACGGACCCGTTTATTTTGACTCACTGACCATGTTCGTGGCTCTCCTGGTGGGCAGCAGGCTCCTGGACGGCATCCTGCGAGAGCGCATCATGAGGGCCGTGGAGCACCACGTCGGCGAGAGCCCCGAGGTCGCCCGGCTGGTGCGCGGGGGCGTCGTGACGGAGGTGCCCGTGGGGTGGCTCGTGCCCGGCAACGTGGTGGACCTGCGAGCGGGCGACCGGGTGCCGGCCGACGGGGTGATCACCCGCGGCCGTACGGGGGTGGACGAGGCCCTGTTGACGGGTGAGAGCCTGCCGGTGGTGCGCGGCGTTGGCGACGCGTTGCCGGGTGGCGCCATCGTGGTCGAGGGCCTCGTGCGGCTTCGCGTCACCCGCGTGGGGGACGACGCCACCCAGGGACGGCTCGCCAGGCTCGCCGCCGAGGCGGATCGTCCCAGCGGCCGGGCCCAGCAGCTCGCAGATCGGGTGGGGCACTGGGGCACGCTGGCGCTGTTGCTGGTGGCCGGGCTCACGGGCCTGGGCTGGTGGCTCGTGGACCCGGCCCGGGCCATGCCAGCCGCGATCGCGGTGCTGGTGATCACCTGTCCCTGCGCGCTCGGGCTCGCCATCCCGGCTGCGAACGCGGGGGCCCTTGCCAGCGCCCTGCGGCGCGGCTTGCTCGTCAAGCGAGCGGAGGCCCTGGAGGCCCTTGCGGCCGTGCGACACGTGGTCTTCGACAAGACGGGGACGTTGACGCTCGGGGAGCCCGTCGTGGTGGCCGAGGCCGGGGATCCTGCGCGGCTGTGGCGCGTGGCCTCGGCGCTGGAGGCCGGCTCCACCCACCCCCTGGCGCGCGCAGTGATCAGCGCGGCGGGGGCAAGAGGCGTCCGGACCCTCCCGCCCCCGGAGGACCTCCTCACGGTGCCAGGCAGCGGGCTGGCCGGCACCGTTGAAGGGCGCCCGGCGCGGATCGGGACGGCGGCCTGGCTCGAGGCGGCGGGCATGCGACTGCCCGCGGATCTGCGTGCTGCGGCATCTTGCTGGATGGCCCAGGGGCGCACCGTGCTCTGGGTGGGGCACGGCGGTCAGGCCGTGGGCTTGCTGGCAGCTGAAGACTCGGTGCGTCCGGAGGCACCTGAGGTGCTGGCCCGGCTGGCCAGTCTCGGACTGACCGTGAGCATCCTCACAGGGGACCACGCCGACGCAGCGGCCCGGGTCGCTGACCGCTTGGGCGTGACCGAGGTCGCGGCAGGCCAAGGACCCGAGGAGAAGCGGGCGGCCGTGGCTGCGGCGCGCCGGCGCCACGGCGTTGTCGCCGTGGTGGGCGACGGGCTGAACGATGCCCCCGCGCTGGCCGCTGCAGACGTGGGCCTTGCCATTGCCCGTGGCGCCGACCTTGCCGCCGCCACGGCGGACGTGGTGCTGGTGGGCGGGCGCCTCACGGCCCTGACCGAGCTGGTGGCACTCGCCCGGCGCACCCGCGCCATCGTCCGGGAGAACCTCACCCTGGCAATGGCCTACAACGCCGCCGCAATTCCTCTCGCCATCGCCGGCCACGTCAGCCCCCTCGTGGCTGCGGTCCTCATGCCGGCCAGCAGCCTGGTGGTGCTGCTCAACACTGTCCGACGGAGGTCCTGAGGTGGAGACGCTGCTCTTCATGCTTCCATTCATGGTCACGGTCGGCGTCGCCTTCGTCGCAATGTTCCTGTGGGCGATCCGAGCGGGCCAGTACGATGACCTGGAGGGCGAGAAGCATCGCATCTTCTTCGAGCCCGACGCCTCGAAGGCCCAGGGTGACCCTGCGGTCGAGGCCCACGCGTGCCGGCGACCCCCGCCCGGCCAGAAAGGGACCCCACCGTGACCGAAGCCTGGCGTGAGCGCGCCGTGACGCCCGAGGAAGCCGTCTCGCTGATCCGCAGCGGACACCACATCTTTCTCCACGGGGGCTGTGCGGTGGCCCTGTCCCTCGAGGCGGCGCTTGCCCAGCACGCGCGGACGCTGTCCGACGTGGTGGTCTACCAGATGCACAAGGAGGGCGAGGAGGCGCTGCTCGATCCCTCACTCGACGGGCACGTCCGCGTGGTGTCGATGTTCTGTGGGGCCCAGGCGCGGGCGGCCGTCAACAGCGGCCGGGCCGATTTCATGCCCGTCTTCCTGTCCGAGATCCCACACCTGATGCGCCACCGGGCTGTCCCGCTCGATGTTGCGGTGGTGCAGCTCTCGATGCCGGATGCCCACGGCTGGTGCTCGCTGGGGACGTCTGTGGACGTGGCCCACCAGGCGGTGGATTCGGCCCGCCTGGTGGTTGCGGAGCTCAATGCCCGGATGCCGCGCACGCTGGGTGACAGCTTGATCCACGTGGACGACCTCGACGCCTTCATCCTGACGAACCGCCCGCTGCTGGAGGTGCACCCACGGCCGCTCGACGACGTCTCGCTGGCCATCGGGCATCACATCGCCGGCCTTGTCGAGGATGGGGCCACGCTGCAGGTCGGGATCGGAGCAATCCCGGACGCGGCGCTCGCCGCCATGGGTGACAAGCGGGATCTCGGGGTTCACACGGAGATGTTCTCCGACGGCCTGGTCGACCTGATCCGGCGCGGCGTCATCACCAACGCCCGCAAGGCGCTCGCCCCGGGCCGAAGCGTCACGAGCTTCGTCATCGGCACCCGGAAGACCTATGACTACGTGGACAACAACCCGGCCGTGACGTTTCATCCCTCGGACGTCGTCAACGACACCAGCGTGATCAGGCAGCACGCACGCATGACCGCCATCAACTGTGCGATCGAGGTCGACCTCACCGGGCAGGTCTGCGCGGACTCACTCGGCGAGGCCATCTACAGCGGTATCGGGGGCCAGATGGATTTCATACGGGGCGCGGCGATCGCCCCGTCTGGCAAGGCGATCATCGCCCTGCCGTCAACGGCCAAGGGCGGCACGGTCAGCCGCATCGCTCCGACGCTGGCTCGCGGTGCCGGGGTGGTGACGACCCGCGGTCACGTCCAGTACGTCGTGACCGAGCACGGCGTGGCGCAGTTGATGGGCAAGACCCTCCGGGAGCGCGCAGAGGCCCTGCTGGCCATCGCGCACCCGGACCACCGCCCCGAGTTGCGGGCTGCGATCGTCGCCCGACGGCAGTTTGGAGCGAGCGGGGCCACGCCCTGAGCCGCCCGTCTCTGGCGATCCCTCGGGGCGGCGGCGCAGGCGAGCCGAGGTCCCTCAGGCCGGGGGCGAGGCCGAGGGGACGACGTTGGCCCGCAGCACCTTGCCCTGAAGGGACAGGCCCGTGAGGCGCTCGGCCACCCGCGTGGCCTCTGCATCCCGCACGTCGAAGAACGAGAAGAAGGGGTGCAGCGCGATGGCGCCGATCGCATCCCCACGAAGCTCGGCTGCGCCGCAGACCAGCTTCACGAGGCCACCCCGGGTCAGCCCGTGCGCCTTGCCGTGGCTCAACCAGATGCGTGTGAAGCCCGGCTCGTGGTGCTCACTCAGCCGGCGCCTGGGGGGCGCCCCCTCCGCCGGTTCCACGGCCGGCGACGTGCCTTGCTGCCACCTGGGCGCACGCTGGGCCGGGCCCGAGGCTCGTCCCTCCGGACGTCCCTCCCGGGGTCGCGCCGCGCGCTCGGGGCGACGTGGCACGGGCACATCCACCCCGGCCGAGAGCGCCACGCGCGCGGCCTCGTGGTCCGTCAGGAGCGCCGCCACCAGGTCGTGGGGCTCGAGGTACCCGAGCAGCTCGGTGGCGAGGGTCGCCACGTCCAGCTCGACGCCACCCGCGACGCGCGCCACGAGGGTCTCGTGGAGTCGCTCCCGCAGCTTCTGGCGAACCTGGGCGGCCTGGGGCAAGGGCCGCATCGCCACCGGCACGCCCGCGTTCTCCAACATCCGCCGGAAGCGCCCCGCGTCTCGCGGAGCCACGAAGGTGACGGCCTCTCCACTGGCCCCCGCTCGGCCCGTGCGGCCCACCCGGTGGATGTAGGACTCCGGGTCCCTCGGCACGCCGAGGTTGTAGACGTGCGTCACGCCCTTGACGTCGATGCCACGTGCCGCCACGTCCGTGGCCACCAGCACGTCAAGCGCCCCCCGACGGAACGCATTCAGCGTGCGGGACCGGGCCTCCTGCGGCAGATCGCCGTTGAGAAAACCTGCCTCGAACCCCTCATCCCGCAGGCGCTCGGCCAGCTGCTCCGTCTCGACCTTGGTGTGGCAGAACACGATCGCCAGCGCCGGGTGGTCGGCATGGAGCACGTTCACGAGGGCCTCCACCTTGTGCTCGGCCAGCACCTCGTAGGCGACGTGCGTGATGTCGGGTGCCGCCTTGCCACCTGCGGACAGCTCGATGCGGATGGGGTCCCGGAGCGTACGCGTCGCCAGCTCAGCGGTGCCGGGCGCCATGGTGGCGGAAAAGAACAGCGCCTGCCGGTCGGTCGGCAACGCCGCCAGGATGCGATCCAGTTCCTCCGCGAAGCCCATATCCAGCATCTCATCGGCCTCATCGAGGACCAGGGTGTGGCAGCCGCCGAGGTCCAGCCGCCCGCGCTCCAGGTGGTCCACCAGGCGGCCCGGCGTGCCCACCACGATGCGAGCGCCCCGGGCGAGGGCCCGCAGCTGGTCCCTGTAGGAGCCCCCGCCGTAAAGGGCGGCCACCTCCAGGCCGAGCGGACGCGCCAGACGCCCAAGCGCGGTGGCCACCTGCACGGCGAGCTCCCGCGTAGGCAGCACCACGAGGGCCACGGCCGCCGGGCCCGAGGCAGGTGGCGAGCCAGCCAGCCGCTGCAACAACGGCAACCCGAAGGCGAAGGTCTTGCCCGTCCCGGTGCGCGACTGCACGAGCAGGTCACGCCCCGAAAGCACGGCCGGGAAGCTCTCGGCCTGCACGGGTGTCGCGTTCGTGAAGCCCTGGGCCTGAAGGCCCTCGACCAGGGCGGGGTGCAAGCCCCAGGTGCTGAACTCGGCTTCGGTAGACATGGATGAGCCCCTCGCAGGCAAAAAAGGACCCCGGCCTCATAGGAGACCGGGGCTGGTATCAGGCGCGCCCACCAAGACTCGAACTTGGGACCTTTTGATTCGTAGTCAAACGCTCTATCCAACTGAGCTATGGGCGCTG
>JAYKHL010000205.1:0-13710 GCA_035284865.1 Candidatus Sericytochromatia bacterium
CTCGACCACCCCCCCCACCTCGATGTCCTGCGTCGCCTTGACGGTGAAGCCCGGCAGCACGTTCCCGCCGACCTTCACCGAGCCCTGGAAGTTGATGTTGCCCACCGCATAGTCGACGTCGCCTGAGATCACCACGATGGGCTGCACCGAGACCCGCGTTCCGTCCACGATCGGCTGTCCGTCTATCAGCGCCGTGATGAAGAGCCCATCCTCGGAGAGCTCGACGTTCTGGCCGGCCCGCAGCGGCAGGTCTCGGCCGTCCCGGCCCAGCAGCGGCTCCCCGAGCACGTTCGTGCCTGGCCTGGCCGGCTGCGCGGGGGTCTTGGCGGCCAGCACCTGCCCCCGCGTGACGTTCTCGATGGTGCCGAGCTCCCGGTGGTCCACGCGGCCGTCACTGAGCTTGCGCGGCCGTCCCCGGCGCTCATCCCCGCTGCGGAAGAAGTAGGTGACGGTGGCGTCCTTCCCCGGATCGGCGGGGCTCGCCTGCGCGACGAGCATGGCCTCCGGGATGGGCATCACGGAGGCCTCGGTCACGGCCTCGGCATCGATGCCGTGCACCACCCCCGCGGCCGCCAGGGCGTGCTCGATCGCCGCGCGCGACACGGGGGCAGGCGGGAGCAGGGTGACATAAGCCTCACTCGCGCGCTCCCCCAGCGTGACCTTGACCTGGACCTCGGCGGTTGGCCCCACCGCGTCAGCCACCTGAACCTCCATCGTCCTGCAGGCGCCAGCCTGGCGCCAATCCCATTCTACCCGCCAGGCCACGACGCGCCGTGTGACGGGGGTCTCACCCTCACGCCGGCGCCGTGAGGGAGGCCATCCGCTCGGGCGCGGAGACCCCGATGAGGTCCTCCAGGGCGTTCCGCAGCACCACGCGCGTCGCGGCGATCAGGGCGAGCCGCGCCATCATCAGCGCCGCATCATCCGTGAGCACCCGACAGCTGGCATAGAACTGGTGGAAGGCCGTGGCGAGCTCCTGGGCGTAACGCGGCAGCCTGTAAGGCTCTCGCGCCAGGGCCGCGGCGGCCACCTCGTCGGGGAAGCTGGCCAGCTTGAGCATCAGTTGCCGCTCGTCTGGCGCGACGAGGCGCGACAGGTCGGCAGCAGCCAACGCCGCTGGCGTGACAGACGCCTCCCCGTGCTCCTGCGCTGCCATCCGCAGGATGCTGCAGATCCGCGCGTGGGCGTATTGCACGTAGAACACCGGGTTGTCAGCCGTCTCCCGGACGGCAAGCCCGAGGTCGAAGTCCAGCGTCGTGTCCGTGGAACGCATCAGCAGGAAGTACCGGGCCGCATCCGCCCCGACCTCGTCGATGACCTCCTGCAACGTGACCATGTCGCCAGACCGCTTGGACATCCGGACGGGCTCCCCATCGCGGAAGAGGTTGACCATCTGGCCGATGATGCACTCCAGCGTGTCCGGCTTGCCGCCAAGCGCCTGCACCGAGGCCGAAAGCCGGGAGACATAGCCGTGGTGATCGGCCCCCAGGATGTTGATGAGGCGCGTGTAGCCCCTGCGAAGCTTGTCCCAGTGATAGGCGATGTCGGCCGCCAGGTAGGTGGGCTGCCCGTTGTCACGCACCACCACCCGATCCTTGTCGTCTCCGAAGGCCGTGGAGCGCAGCCACCGCGCGCCATCCTGCTCGTAGAGATGCCCCGTGCGGACCAGCGCCTCCAGGGCCTCCGCGACACGGCCCTCCGCGTGGAGGGTCCGCTCCGAGAAGAACGCGTCGAAGTGGGTGCGCATCGCCGCCAGCGTGGCCTGCTGCTGCCGCAGCAGGTGGTCCCGTGCAAAGGCCGTCAGCCGTGCCACGCGCTCCGCCTCCGGCTGCGCCAGCACGGCCTCACCCAGCTCGGCGAGCGCGGCGGCCGCCACGTCGGCCATGTAGTGCCCGTGGTAGCCGTCCTCGGGCATCACGGCCTCCTGGCCCAGGCGTTGCCGCAGGCGCACCTCCAGGGACCGGCCCAGGAGCTGCATCTGGTTGCCCGCGTCGTTGACGTAAAACTCCTGATGGACGTCGTAGCCAGCGGCCTCGAGCAGGTTCGCCAGGCCCGAGCCGATCGCCGCCCAGCGGCCATGGCCGACGTGCAGCGGCCCCGTGGGGTTGGCGGACACGTACTCCAGCAGCACCCGCTCCCCCCGGCCCACCTCGGAGCGCCCATAGGCCGCGCCCGCGCCAGCGATGGTCTGGAGGTGCTGCTGGAGCCAGGCATCGGAGAGTCGGACGTTGATGAACCCCGGGGCGGCCACCGAGGCCGACGCGATGGGCCCGCCCACCGCCAGGTGGGTCACGATCGCCTCGGCAATCTTCAGGGGCGCCATGCGGGCCGCGCGGGCCAGCACCATCGCGACGTTGGTGGCATAGTCCCCGTGGGCGGGGTCCCGCGGCACCTCGACCCCCGGCATCGGCGGCGCCTCGACCGGCACGTCACCGGCCGCGATCGCGGCGACCAGGGCGCGATGGAGGGCATCTGCAACGAGGGACTTCAGCATGGTCAGCGGGTTCCTTCCGGGGTCGAGGACGGCAAGGCCGTCCAGGCGAGGTCGAGGGTGAAGCGGCCCAGCGAGAGGCCCGTGGGGTCCGCGTCGGCATCGGCGGACTCGGCGGTGTACAGGTCGTAAACCAGCGCCAGCTGGCCTCCTTGCGGGGTGTGGGTCCAGCAAAGCTCACGGGTCAGGACGCGGAGCACCATCTGCCCCTGTCGCCCGGCACCGAGGGCGAAGAGCCCCCCCGTCCACTCACCACACCGGAAATCCTGCCAGGCATTCAAGGCCCCACGCCGGTACAGGCGCACCTCGTCGGTGCCCAGCCGCAGCGTGGTGGTGCAGGCCTCATCGTCCTCGTACACGAGGTAGGCCACCCCTGCTCGCTCGTGGAAGGTGCCCCGGTGCTCCCGCCGGGTGCCTTCCCGCAGCCCGCCGTCTTCCTGCACGCTGGAGACCGAGATGAACACGGAGGTGCGGCTCATTTGTGGTAGGGCTCCTGACGCCGGATGCGCTCAGCCCGGTACAGCTGCTCGATCAACACGACGCGGGCCAGCTGGTGTGGCAGGGTCAGGCTGGAGAGCCCCAGCCGCCAGCCCGCGCGGGCCAGCACCCGGGGGTCCAGGCCGTTGGCCCCGCCCAGCACGAACACCGCCTCCCGCAAGCCCTCACGCTCCAGCGCCTCCAGCCGACCCGCCAGGACACTGGAAGCCAGCTGCTCGCCTTGCTCCCAGAGGGCAATCAGGTGCGCACCGGGGCGCACGGCAGCGAGGATGCGATCGCCCTCCCGGGCCCGGGCAGCCCCGATGAGCACCTCCGACTGGCCCGGGTCCGCGCGCTCGTCAGCGAGCTCCACCACCTCGATCGCCCGATAGGGCGCCAGGCGCTTCAGGTACTCGGCCGCAGCGGCACGCCAGTGCGCCTCCTTGAGCTTGCCCATCGCCAGGATCGTCCAGCGCATCGCCCCCCCGTCTCGCAGCACCGGATTCTATCACGCCAGCGAAGCCGGAAGCGCGGGCCGGGCTCACGCCGGGCGCGGGCCGGCCCTCACCGGACGGGCCGTCAGGGGGCCCGGCTGCCCCCCTCGCTCCCCTTCCCGGCCCCCGCAACGGCCTCCCCAGCGGCGTCCGCCGGAGCGTACAGGCTCAGGGCCGTGCCGGCATAGCGCCGGGTGGAGAGCCGCGCCAGGCGCGCCAGGCGCGCCGGTGCCTCACGCCTCGCGTCGTGCTCGAGCACCAGGCGGCCCGTGGGGGCCACCAGCCCGGCCGCGTCGATCCGGGTGATCAGCGGCAGGGGATCCAGGGCATAAGGGGGGTCGAGAAACACCACGTCGAACGGCGTCCCGGCCAGCCGCGTCACCGCGGCCTCGACCTCCAGCGGCAGCACCTCGACCTGCAGCCCGGTCGCGCGCACGTTGGCCGCAATGACGGCCAGCGCGGGGCGGGCCCGCTCGACCACCACCACCCGGCGGGCGCCGCGGCTGGCTGCCTCCAGGCCCACCGCGCCGCTGCCGGCAAACAGATCCAGCCAGGCCCCTCCTGGCACCCAGGCCTGCAGGATGTTGAACAGGGCCTCGCGAACCTTGCCCTGCGTCGGGCGGGTCGCGTCCCCGTCGAGCGTCGTGAGCCTTCGACCCCGGGCCTTGCCCCCCATGATGCGCACCGGGTCAGGCCTCAGGCTGCCCGAGGGGCACCGGCAGGGCGGCTCCCTCCACGGCCAGGCGCCGCCCATCTGCCCAGCGGTAGGGGTACAGCGCGGCCGCGAGCATCGGCGCAACCGCATCCACCACGGCGGCGTAGCGCAGCGGCCACGCCCCCCCCGCCTCTTCCGCGAGCCGGGCCAGCAAGAACCCCTGCACCCGGCCGCGGTGGAACAGCGGGAACAGGGCCAGCGTCGCCTGCGCCAGCGGGTGCCCGGCCGGCACGGTGCCCGGCGCCAGGCAGACCAGCCGAGGCTGGCCGCTCGCCAGCAGCTCACCCCAGGCCCCGGAGCGCGGGCGCAGGGTGTCTGCGCCCTCCGGCACCCCCGCCCGGCCAACGACCGGCCAGGGGGCCTGGCGGCGCATCGGCACCAGCCAGAGCTCGGCCACGGCGAGCAGCTCGGCCATGTCGTCCAGCCAGGTGGCCAGTTCCTCGAGCGAGGCGTCCTCCGAGGCCAGCAGCCTGGCGGCCCCACGCAGCAGCCTCGCCTCCCGCTCGGCCTGCGTCACGCGCGCCTCGAGCCCCTCCGAGGCCAGCCGCAGGCGCAGGGCCTGCTCCTCGAGGGCCTTGTGCGTCCGCCACAGGCGCCAGACCTCGTGCGGCACCCAGCGCCCGACGGGCCTCGCCGGCGCCTTGCGCACGGTGCTCCCCAGCAGTGCCGAAGAGGCGGCCATGGCCTCGAGCGGTTCCGCCACCGCGCGCTCCAGCGCGAGGGACATCAGACCAGCGGCCAGGCCGACCCCGGCGACCAGGGCGGGCCAGGGCAGCAGGCCGTGCTGGTGGGCCAGGGCAGCCGCGGCCGCCACCAGGATGGTGAAGCAGCCGGCCAGCCAGAGTGCGGTGCGAACGGTCATCGGCTCCGGGGAGGCGGGAAAGTGACGCGAGACACATCCTAGCAGACGAACGGCCGCCCGGCACGCGGATCCGTGACGCTGGGTCGCAGCAGGGCTATAATGAGCCCGGAGGTGCTCCCCATGCCCAACGTCGGCCTGCCTGAACTGATGCTCCTGGCGATTGTCGCCCTGCTGGTCTTCGGCCCGAAGAAGATCCCGGAGATCGCCAACGCCCTCGGGCGGAGCATCCAGGAGTTCCGAAAGGGCTCGCGGGAGCTCGAGGACACGGTGAGGCGGGAACTGACGGCGGCGGAGCCTCCGCGCGTGACGGATGGCGCCTCGGATGGCTCCCCCAGGGCCTGATCTCCACGCGCGGGCAGGCGGGGGCACGCTCACAGCGGTCTCGGACTATGCCCCCAGCGGGGACCAGCCCCGGGCCATCGCGGCCCTGACGGAGGGCCTGAACCAGGGCTTGCCGGCCCAGACCCTGCTGGGCGTGACCGGCTCCGGCAAGACCTACACCGTCGCAAAGGTGATCGAGGCGGTGCAGCGCCCCACCCTCGTGCTGGCCCACAACAAGACCCTGGCGGCGCAGCTCTGCAACGAACTGCGCGAGTTCTTTCCGAAGAACGCAGTCGAGTACTTCATCAGCTACTACGACTTCTACCAGCCGGAGGCGTACGTCCCGCGCACGGACACGTACATCGAGAAATCGGCGTCCATCAACGACGAGATCGACCGGCTCCGCCACAGCGCCACGCGCAGCCTGCTCGAGCGCCGCGATGTCATTGTGGTCGCCTCCGTGAGCTGCATCTATGGCCTGGGCATGCCGGAGACCTACCTCGAGGGCCGCCTCGAGGTCCACCTCGGGGACGAGGTCCGCCGCGATGACCTCCTGCGGCACCTGGTGGCCTCCCACTACGAGCGCAACGACGTCGAGCTCCTGCGCGGAAGGTTTCGTGTCCGCGGCGACGTGCTCGAGATCGTGCCGTCGTTCGAGGACAACGTGTTCCGCATCGAGCTGTTTGGCGACGAGATCGACCGCATCACCGAGATCGACCCGGTGACGGGCGAGCTGCTGGCCCAGCGCGACCAGCTGTTCATCTACCCGGCCAAGCACTTCGTGACGCCCGAAGATGAGCTCCAGCGAGCCTTGCAGGAGATTGAGGCGGAACTCACCGAGCGCGTGGCCCACTTCCAGGCGGCCGGCAAGCACGTCGAGGCGCAGCGCATCGAGATGCGTACCCGCTACGACCTTGAGATGATGCGCGAG
Source organism: Candidatus Sericytochromatia bacterium (assembly GCA_035284865.1). Classification (GTDB taxonomy): domain Bacteria; phylum Cyanobacteriota; class Sericytochromatia; order S15B-MN24; family JAQBPE01; genus JAYKHL01. The sequence continues at coordinate 6,292 of JAYKHL010000205.1, forward strand.
GTGGGCTACTGCAACGGCGTCGAGAACTACTCCCGCGTGCTGGCGGGGCGGCCCCCCGGCAGCCCCCCCTCCACGTTGCTGGATTACTTCCCGGACGACTTCCTCCTGGTGGTGGACGAGTCTCACGTCACCCTGCCGCAGCTTCAGGGGATGTAACGCGGCGACCGGGCCCGCAAGGAGCTGCTCGTCGAGCACGGCTTCCGGCTCCCCTCTGCCTACGACAACCGACCGTTGCGGCTCGAAGAATTCTGGGAGCGGGTCGGGCAGCGCATCTTCGTGTCAGCCACGCCGGGCGACTTCGAGCTCGCCGCAAGCGGGCGGGTCGTGGAGCAGATCATCCGCCCCACGGGCCTCGTGGACCCCGAGGTGGAGGTGCGCCCCATCGAGGGCCAGGTGGACGACCTGCTGGCGGCCATCCGGGAACGCATCGCCCGGCAGCAGCGGGTGCTGGTCACGACGCTGACCAAGAAGATGGCCGAGGACCTCACCGAGTACATGCTCGAGCTCGGCATTCGCGTGAGGTACCTGCACGCCGACATCGAGTCGCTGGAACGCATCGAGATCCTGCGGGACCTGCGGCTCGGCGCCTTTGACGTCCTCATCGGCGTCAACCTGCTGCGAGAGGGCCTCGACCTGCCAGAGGTGTCCCTGATGGCCATCATGGACGCCGACAAGGAGGGCTTCCTGCGCGCCGAGCGGTCCCTGGTGCAGATGATAGGTCGCGCAGCCCGCCACCCCGAGGGGCGCGTCATCATGTACGCAGACCGCATGACAGAGGCGATGACCCGCGCCCTGGACGAGACGACGCGCCGCAGAGGCAAGCAGTTGGAGTATAATCAAGCCCACGGCATCACGCCGCGCGCCATCGTCAAGTCGTCGCGAAACCGCTTGCTGGAAAGCCTGCGGCCGGCCGAGGACGGATCCGAGGCCACGACCACCGCGCCGCTGTCCCCCAAGGAAGCCGAGCGGCTCATCAAGCAACTGGAGACGGAGATGCGCCAAGCAGCCACCGTGCTGGACTTCGAGCTGGCCGCCAAGCTACGCGATCGCATCAAGGCCCTCCGCGAGGGCGCCGGCCCGGCGCGCTGAGCGCCCCTCCGATGGCAGAGCTGCGCACCAACCGTGAGATCGTGGAGCAGGGGGAGACCTCGCTGGTCAGCACCCTGCTGCCGCTGCCGGCGGGTTGGACCGTGCTGCCCCAGCTGGTGCTGCCGGGCCATCAGTTCCACCACGAGCCGGGTGATGTGGACGCGGTGGTGCTCAACGAGCGCGGCGTCTTCCTGATCGAGTACCGGCACTGGCATGGCCGCATCGAGGTCTCCACCGCCCCGACCTGGAGACAGGTCTTCGTCTCGGGCGACCGCCACGAGCGCCCCAACCCGCTGCCCCAGCTGCGGACCAAGCGGGCCGGCCTCGAGCGGTTCCTGGCCGAGCGGGGGCTGGCTCGCGCCCCCATCCACCTCGTCCTGGCCTTCCCCGACCGCTCCCAGCTGGACGTCGGTGAGGGAGAGACCGCTGCTGCTGCGCTGGAGGGGATCCCGGCCCTGGCCCTGGGCCAGGCGGTGGCCTGGATGCTGGCAGACAGCCCGGATCGCCCCGTCGGCGCGCTCAGCGTCGCAGACCAGGCAGCCATCGCCGAGCAGCTCCGTCCTGCGAGCCCCCGACGCCTGGTGAACCAGTACCAGCTGACCTCCATCCTGTCGCGCACGGAGACCCAGACCACCTACCTGGCCTGGGACACCCAGCTCGAGCGCACCAAGCTCGTCAAGGAGCTGCGTTACGACCCTTACCAGCAGCCTGAGAAGCTGGAGCGGGTGCGCAACGAGCTGCTGCGCGAGGCCAAGCTGACCATGCAGCTTCGCCACGACCACATCGTCAGCGTGGAGCACGTCATCCCACGAGACGACTGCTACTACCTCGTGACGGAGTGGATCGAGGACTGCAAGACGCTGGCACAGGTGCTCGAGGAGCAGCACCACGCGCCGCTCCCCGTGGACCAGGCTGTCGCGATCGCCACCACCCTGGCCGACGCCCTGGCCTACGCCCACGAGCAGGGCATCGTGCACCGCGACGTCCGGCCGGAGAACATCCTGGTGGCCCCACGGGGGGTGGTGAAGCTGGCCAACTTCGGGCTCGCGAAGAAGGCGGATGTCGGCACCCAGCCCACCATCGATCTGCGCAGGATGGCCCAGGAGAACCCGCACGTCGCCCCGGAGTTCAAGGTCGGGCAGGCGGGACACCACCAGGTGGACCAGCGCGCAGACGTGTACTCGCTGGCCACCCTGCTGTACAAGCTGCTGACGGGAAGGACCCCGCAGCACCTGGACGAGAAGTACTCGGAGCCTCCCAGCCGGCTCAACCCTCTGGTGCCGCCCGCGCTCGATGCGTGCATCGAGAAGGCGATGCGCATCGACCCGCAACAGCGCTTCGCGACGATGACGGTCTTCCGGGATCGGCTGGCGCACCACGACACCCCCCGGGTCTCGGAGGGAGCGCGCTACACGGACCGCAGGCTGGTGACACGCACCCCCAGCTCGCTCGTGTTTCAGGCCCACGACGAGAAGCTGCAGCGCCCGGTGGCCCTCAAGAAGGTGCTGCTGGAGCCGCGGCTGACGGAGGCTGAGCGCCAGGTGTTGCTCAGCCAGCTGCTGCGGGAGGCGCAGCTCGCGCGGGGGTTGATGCACCCCTACATCGTCTCCGTCTTCGACCACTTCATCGAGGACGGGGACGGCTACATCGTGATGGAGTGGCTGGAGGGCTGCACGCTTCGAGAGGTGCTGAACCAGAAACAGCAGCTGTCCCTCGCTCAGGTCAGGCAGATCGTGGAGCAGGTGGGCAACGCGCTGCAGTACGCCCACAGCCAGGGCGTGGTGCACCGTGACATCAAGCCCGAGAACATCATGTTCCACGAGCACAAGGCCACCGTGCTCGACTTCGGCATCGCCCACACGCTGGAGCGCTCGGGAGCGGTCGAGCTCAGCAAGACGGCGGGCACGGCCCGGTACGTCGCCCCGGAGGTGATGGCCAGAGGGGAAGCCGACGTCCGCGCAGACGTGTTTTCCCTCGGTGTGGTGGTTTACGAGTTGCTCACAAACCGGTACCCGTACAGCGCCGACGTGATCATGGCGCGCTACTCCAGCGCGGTGCTGCACCCACCGCAGCCGGCGAGCACCCTCCACCTGGAGTGTGACGCGGCGGTGGACGGGGTCCTCGCGCGGGCGCTGGAGGTCGATCCCGAGCGGCGCTGGGCGACAGTCTCCGATTTCCAGAATGCCTTCCTCCACGCCGAGGGAGGGGGGCTGACCTTCGAGCCGGAGGCTGGCGACGGCTGGTCCCGCCTGGTGGCCATCTCGGCCGTCCTCTTCGTGGTGTTCCTCGTCGTGGGGCTCTGGACGTCCCAATCCTTTCGGACGATGTTCCAGGTTGCGCCCCTGCCCAGCGTCAGCCCCCTGGCCGTGGCGTCGGCGCCGGTGGTGGCCGCCCCCCCGGTGCCCAGCCCCTCTCCAACGGCGACGCCCGAACCGACCCCAACCCCCGAGCCGGCCTGGCGCAGCCAACCCGAGGCCGTCGAGGAGGTGACGCTGCGGGTCATGGACGTGGCAAGCCTGGGTGGGCGCACGCGGGTCACGCTGCAGGTGATCAACACGAGCGAGGACACCGTCGCCTTCCTGAACCGCACGGACCGCCCGGAGCTGTTCGTCTGCTACGACGATCTGGAAAACGACCTCTCCGAGACCCTCGACATCCACACCGTGGATGCGGCCCTGCTACGCATCGAACCAGGTCAGACGGTGAAGGGGAGCTTCGAGCTCGCCACAGACGTCCGCGCCCGCGCCCGTGGCCTGCTGATGACCCTGATGGAAGACGGGGGCAAGGGCCGCAAGTTCACGCTTCGCAGCGCCGCGCCCTGAAGCACCCATCAGGGCCTCGCCCGGCGGGTGGCTCGTGCTGACGTCCAGGGACGCCGTCACGCCTCGGTCACGCGCCCACCAGCACCCTCCCCCGTCGTGGCTGGCCCCAGGACGCCAGCCGGGCTTCCTCCTCGCAGGCCCACGGCTTGACCGGTGCTCCGGCTGCTGGCCTCCCCGACGACCTCGGGCGCCATCCAGCATGCGGTGCGCCAAGAGGCCACCAGCTCCACCTCGCCCGCGCCATACAGCCGATGCACCGGGGCGTTCGTGTCGGTGGTGTGGAAGCGCATCTCGGCATGCCCGGCCGCGCGCAGCGCGCGCTGCGCCGCCCGCACCAGGACGCGGCCAAGCCCCCTGCCCCGCGCCTCAGGCGCCACGGCCAGCTCGTAGAGCACGGGGCCCTGCTCGCTGCGGGTGACCACGACGGCCCCGAGCGCGACGCCTGCCTCCCGGAGCACGAAGGACGCCTCCCGCATCAACGCACCGCCCTCGCTGGCGAGGCTCCGCACGTGGTCCCGGATCCCCGAACGGGTCGGCACCTGCGGGGCACATAGCACCAGGCCCGAGACCGTGCCGGCGTTGGCGGCAGCCACCAGCGCGGCAGCGTCCTCATCCTCCCAGGGAGAAATCGCCGGCTCCAGGGGGCCATCCAGCGCCTCGTTCGGGATGCGGTCAAGGTGATCCACGAAGACCTGGTGCCGCAGCGGGCTGTAGCCCGCCCCCACGGCAGCCTCCAGCCACGCGACCCCGGCCTCCTCGGTGATGGTCACGAGCTGGGCGTCGCGCCGCAACACCTGATGCACGGCCTGCACCACAGCGGGCCGGGCCGGGCCCAGGCCGAACAGGATGGCGCGGTGGCCGGGCGCTGGCCGTGAGGCCGCCACCACCGCAGGCGGCAGGCCCCGCCCACCCGGCACGTGGATCAGCGACAGCAGGCCGGTGCGGGCCGCCAGCAGGAGCTGGCTCCGCCAGGACGCAAACTCCCCCGCGTCGGGAGCGCCCAGGGCCTCCGGGGTGAGCAGGGGCAGCCAGAGCGGCTCGTCGTCCCGGCCGAGCACCCGTGCGATGAGGGCCACGCCGTCAAGGCAGGAAATGGTAAGGCAGCTCCACCCGCCCCTCGAACGGGAAGAGCGCCGCCAAGGCGGGCAACCCCTGGACCCGTTCAGCCAGTTCCAGCAAGGTCACCAGGCGGCTGTTCAACGTCTGCCAGTCTGCGTCGTCCAGCGCCTCCCGCCGGGCCGGCTCCGGCAGCGCGGCCAGGCCAGTCACGCTGTCGCGCGCCCAGTCCAGCAGGGCATAGGCCTCCTCCAGCAGGGGGCCGAGGCTTCCGAGGTAAATCTGCGTCTCTCGATGGGTGGCAGCCTCGCGCCGGAGCACCTCGGCCGCGGCAGCCTGGGTCGCCTCATCTCCCTCGAAGGGTCGGAGCCCGAGGCCCGTGGCGCGGAACACCACGTCGATGGCTTGCCGGTTGCGGAACCAGTGGTAGTCGAGCATCGCGACGTCGAGCAGCGCACGGCGCAGCCGAACCTCCAGGCTCTCCTGGGGCGCCTGGACCCTCAGCGGGAGCTCTTCGGGGAAGTCCGCGCGGGGCGTGAGGTCCGGCACCTCGAGCTGGCGCAGGTTCCCTTCGAGCACCGCAGCCTCGGCGTCGAGCAGCGCGACCTGCCGGCCGTACAGGGCGTCGAGCAAGGTCATGCGGCTGATGTGCTCTGCCAGGGCCGGCTGTGCCTGCAGCGGCAGCATCTTGTCGAGAAGCTCGCGGGCCTCCGCCTGCTGGGCAGCGGCGTGGGCCCGGCGCTCCCGCGCCATCTCCAGAAAACGCTCGGTGGTCGTGCGGGCCTTGCCGATGGCCTGCGCGACGCTGCCCTTCATCTCCTCGTACTGGCGCTGCGCTTCCTGGACCGCCTGCTGCTGTTCCGGCGTCAGGCGGGCCGTCTGGTCAGCCATGGTGTTCCTCCTGGTGGCGGGCGCGAGGGCCTCCCAGGCGCCTCCCCGGCCCTTATTCCCAGCAAACACCCGGACCTGTCGGTCCGGGTGTCGGCGGCCCGTGACAGGGCTCGGCTCAGGCGTTGTTGCCCAGCGCCCGGTCGACGGCCTGCAGCGCCTGACCGGCCGGGGTGGCCCCGGCCATGTCCGCTGCAGCCCCCTTGAAGGCGTCCCAGGCCCTCGCCAGATCAGCCTTGGCGGCCCCGGCCGTGGCCTCGTTGCGGCGGTCCTCGGCCCGCGCCATGTCCCGCTTCTCCTCCATCTTGGCGACATAGCCGCTGGCCGTCTCCACCAGGCCCGCCGCCGCGCTCAGGGCCGTGCCGAGCCCGGGGAAGAACGCGTTCGCAAGCGGCGCGATCTCCTTCACGAAGTTTGCAACGCTGCTCAGTGCCTTGCCGATGCCTCCGCCCATGATGATGTCCTCCTCAGTCAAGCGAGCCGTGGGGCCCGCGCCTTGCCCGTGACGGGGGAGCCCAGGAAGGCCCTCGGGGGAGATATACCGGCGCAGCCCTGCCCCGGTGCCCCCTTAAACAGAAACTTAACGGACTTTTGAGGGTCCAGAAAAGATCCCGCCCCCTCAAAGGGCCGGCACCAGGTTCAGGCTGATGCTCTTGTCCTCCGGCACGAGGATGGGGAAGGACTGGGTGGCGAACCCGGGGGCGGTGACCGTGACCCGGTGCTCCCCCCGGCCGAGGCCCGTGAGCACGAAGCGTCCGTCACGGTCGGTCGAGACCGGCCGCCCCTCCACCGTCACCCGCACGCCGCCCAACGGGTCTCCCGTGTTGATGTTGTAGATGGTCCCCGTGAAGGAAAAGCCGGGCCGGGCTGGCGCGGCGGGCCGCAGGACCCGGGGCGACGGCGCCACCACGGGGGCCGTCGGGAGCGGGGAGGCGGGGGGCGCTGGCGGCGTCGGAGCGGTGGAGGGAGTGGGCGTGGGCCTCGCCAGGCTGGCCGGGCTGGCGGCCGGAGTGACAGCCACGCTCGGCCCGGGACGGGGGGTGACGGCTGGCGACGCCTCCGGCAGCGGCTGGGGCCGGGCCGGGGCAGGCAGCCCTCCCGGCGGCTTCGCCGCGCGCACGCCTCCACTTCCGGGCTCGACGTCCGGCGCCTGCTCGGCGGGCTTGTGGTCGAAGATGACGACCAGGTTCTTGCCAGACCACCTCCACGCGTAGTGCTGGCCAAGCGGCCGGGAGGTGGTCAGCACGACCCGCGCGACGCCACCCGCCTGTTGCGTCAGCTCGACGCTGCGCACGAGTGCTCCCGGGTAGCGACGGGTGGCCGCCTCCGGCACGGCGACCCCCGGCAGCTCCACCACCAGCCTCGGTGGCGCCTCGAGGGCCTCGAAGCGGGGCTGGACCTTACGCGTGACGGGCAGGAGGAAGAAGCGGACCTCGTCGTCATAGGTGAAGGTCCCGGCTCGCGCGAGGCCAACCTGGGACGTCAGCGCCCTGGGTGCGACGGCGGGCCTGCCGATCGCGTGAGGGGTGGGCGTGGCCGTCGGCCGCAGCAGGGGCGTGGGCCT
>JAYKHL010000206.1:0-23037 GCA_035284865.1 Candidatus Sericytochromatia bacterium
GCCGCCCGGTGGGGGTGGGTAGTTGCCGTCCGGTGGGGGTGGGTAGTTGCCGTCCGGTGGGGGCTGGTAGTTGCCGCCCGGTGGGGGTGGGTAGTTGCCGCCCGGCGGGGGCTGGTAGTTGCCGCCCGGTGGGGGTGGGTAGCCGCCGTCCTGAGGGGGCGGTGGCGGCGGGAGGTCGCTCGTCTGTCGCAAGGTGTAGGCCGCACCGCCACCCTCGGGTTCGGGACCACCGGGGGGGGCGTCGTCCGTCACGCGCTCAACCTCTTCGAGCCAGGCATCCACGGCCATCACGAGATCCATGATTTCAGCCCCCTCCGGCTCCATCGGATCTTGCAGCGTCGGGATGCCCCCGGAGGTGGGCGGCACGTAGGGCACTGGCGGGCCGCCCGGCGACAGGCCGGGGGAGGCGGCTGGCGCGGGCTCAGGAAGCGCGGGGCCGGCTTGGCCCGGGGCTCCCAGCTGGCCCGCTCGCACGGCCGCCAGCAGCGCCGGGTCCAGCGCGCAGGCCGACAGCGACAAGATGGAGAGGGTGGAGGCGGCAGCGGTGCGCCACATCGGGGTGGTTCGCGTCATCGAGGTCGGACAGGCCTTTCTCTCTGGAGGGATGCCGGGACGTTGGGGGCAGGCCCCCTGGGGTGATCCCTGACGGTAGCTGGGCCCTGACATCCTGCCCCCCTGCCGGGGGTTCAAAACCAGGGCGCCTGGCCCCTGCTTCCGCGATAGCCCCTGACCTGGGCTGCGGTCACCCTCTCCCACGGGGAGAGGAACGATCATGGCGGCTTCAACGGGTGGGTGCAAAAGGCTTCCGCTCCCTGCTCCAGGTGAAGCTCCGCGTCAGCGGGGGTGGGGGCATGCGGAATCAGGGCTGCCTGCTGATGTCGGGTCCGTGCTACCACTCTCGGATCGCGGCCCGCCACGGGCTGGTCCCGGAGGTGGGCTTGATGGACCCGAGGCACGCCATTGGACGGACGGCTCCCTCGTTTCCCGAAGGTGAAGCGGCGAGCCTTGCCGGAGGCGCGGGCCGCGTGCTACAGCACCTGGCATGCGCATCATGTGGGCTCCGGCCCTGGTCCTGGTTGCTGCCCTGAGCTTCACGGTGTGGCCCGCCGCCGCCGTCGTGCGGCCGTCGCCCTCGGCCACCGCCCGGCCGCGGGTCGTGCGCTCCGACGCGGAGTGGCGCAAGCAGTTGTCGCCCGAGGCCTACCACGTCACCCGTCAGTGCGGCACGGAGCCTCCCTTCTCCGGCGCCTACTGGAACCACCACGCCAAGGGCACTTACGCCTGTGTGGCCTGCACGGCTCCGCTCTTCGCTTCCGGGGCCAAGTACGACTCCGGCAGCGGCTGGCCGAGCTTTTTTCAGCCTGTGGCCCCCGATGCCGTGCGGGAGCTGCCCGACCGCACGCTGGGGATGGTCCGGGTCGAGCTCCGGTGCGCTGGTTGCGATGGCCACCTCGGCCACGTCTTCGAGGATGGGCCTCGTCCGACGGGGCGTCGTTACTGTATTAATTCCGCTGCCTTGCGGTTCGTCGCCGCCTCCCCGGCACCGCCGCACGGGCGGTGAGCCGTCGCCGAGGCGGTCGGTCGCCAGCCGGTCACGGCGGCCCGTCGCTCCCCGTCGCGCCGGCCTCAACATGGGCTTGCCAGGCGGACAGCCAGGGCTGGACGCGCACCACCGCGTCAGGTGGCAGGGTGGCCCGGGCTGGGTACCGGGCCAGGGCTTCCGCCGGGGCCAGCGCCCGGGCCGCGCACCAGTAGCCGAACGCGACCAGCGAGGCCCGCGGAACGCCGTCTCCGCGCTCGAAGGCGCCGGCCAGGTTGGCACAGGCCAGGCGATCGCCGCGGGCTGCTGCGCGGAACCACCAGGTTGCGGCCTCCTCTGGAGCCCCCGTGCGGGAGAGTTGGTGTCCCAGGGCCGTCTGGGCCCAGGGTTCCCCGGAGCCCGCCAGGGCCTCCAGGTCGGGGGCCCTGACCGGGAGCTGGCCCGGTCGGGGGGGCGTGGCCGGCTGCCGAGTCGCGCCTCGCAGGCTGGCGGCCTGGGCCCTGGCAAGCCGCTGGGCCAGCGGCGACATGCGCTTCACGGCCTCTGACCAGCTCCGCGCCGCCCCCGGTCGCCCGGTGCGAGCTGCCCGCACGAGCCAGCGGGCCCCCTCGAGCCTGTCTGCCAGCGGCTGCCCGGGCCGTGAGAGCCAGACGCCCAGCGCCACCTGGGAGGCCCCGTGGCCGCGCCAGGCATCGAAGTTCAGCAGCCGGCGGCCCCAGAGCACGTCCTCGCGCGAGCGAGGCGCGCGCAGCAGGCGCTGGGCCTTGGCCAGACGGTGCTCTGCACTCCCGCTGAAGATGCTTTCCGCCTGCGGCCTCCGCCGGCCCTCGGCGGGGAGAGGCCAACCCAGCCAGGGCAGGCTCATCAAGGCGCTCAGCCCCAGCTGCAGGGTCATGCGGCGGACTGCTGCTGGGAGCGGGGAGCGCATCTCGGGGCCTGCAACGCGGCGGGGACGGCAGGCCCGGCGCCAGGCCGCTCCGCCGGTCGAATTCTGGCGGGGGAGGCGCCCCCCGTCAAGGGAAGCGGCCGCCAGGCCTGGCCGTGGTATGCTGAAGGCCATTGCCTCCGGAGGATCCCTCGTGAGCCATTCCACGCTCGAGCCCCCGCTCAACCTCGTCCGACCGAGCCAACCCTTCGCCGCGACGGTGCTGGAGAACGGGGACCTGACGCCGGCCAGCGCTGACGACGTGCGCCACGTGGTCCTCGACCTGACGGGCAGCGGGCTGCGCTACCTGGACGGCCAGGCCCTCGGTGTCGTGCCGCCCGGCGTCGATGCGGCCGGCAAGCCCCATCGGTTGCGCCAGTACTCCATTGCTTCCCCGCGGGACGGGGACGATGGCGCCGGCTGCACGGTCAGCCTGACGGTCAAGCGGGTCGTCTATGCGAACGAGGCGGGCGACGAGGTGCGTGGGGTGTGCTCGAACCACCTCGCCGACGCCCGGCCGGGCGATCGGGTGATGGTGTGCGGGCCCTTCGGCAAGCACTTCATGATGCCGACGGAGCCCGTGGGGCCTCTGCTGATGATCGCCACGGGCACGGGCATTGCCCCCTTCCGCGCCTTCCTGCGCCAGCGTGCGCGAGGGGCGAGCGTTACGCCAGCGTTCCTGGTGTTCGGGGTGCGCACCTCGGCGGACCTGCTGTACCTGGACGAGCTTCGCGGCTTGCTCGATGGCCCTGATGACCGGCTGGTGCTGGCGATCTCACGCGAGCAGACCAACGCCTCGGGCGGGCGGATGTACGTCGGCGATCGCCTCGTCGAGCTGGGCGACACGCTGGCGCCGCTGCTGCGTGACCAGCGTCTGCACGTCTACCAGTGCGGCCTCAAGGGCATGGAAGCGGGCGTGGAGGCCGCCTGCCAGGCCTTGCTGGCCCCCCTCGACGTGGACTTCGCGGCCCTCAAACCCGAGCTCGTGAAGGCTCGCCGCTGGCTGGTCGACACTTACTGACCTGGCCGGGCGGGGATGGGCCTCAAGCGGCTCCGGTAGGCCTCTTCGAACTTCTTCACCTTCGGGGCCACCACCGTGACGCAATACGGCGCGGTCGGGTGCTTGCGAAAGTAGTCCTGGTGGTATGGCTCAGCGGGCCAGAAGGTCGTGAGCCCGACGACCTCGGTGGCGATGGAGCGCCCGAGCGTCTCCCGGGCCTCGGCCAGCACCTGCTGGGCCTGTCGGCCTTCCTCGAGGCTACGCGTCAGCACGATCGAGCGGTACTGCGTCCCGACGTCCGGGCCCTGACGGTCTCGCTCGGTGGGGTCATGCATCGCCAGAAAGGCCCGCAGCACCTCTTCGTACGACCACAGGCGCCGATCGAAGGGGACCTGCACCACCTCTGCGTGCCCGGTGGTGCCCGTGCAGACCGCTTCGTAGGTTGGGGCGTCCGTGGAGCCGCCGGCGTAGCCCGACACGACGTCCCCGATGCCGTCAAGCCGCTCGAACGCCGCCTCGAGGCACCAGAAACAGCCGCCTCCCACGTAGGCCTCGCCGCGGTGGGTTGCAGGGATCGTCGGGGGCGCTGCGCCCCCCGGGTGACTCGCGCGCGACACGCCCGCCAGGGCCGACAGGGCCGCCACGCTGAGCACCAGCGCGGCCACCACCCGCACGCCGACGGCCAGGGACGAGAAGGGCCCGCGGGCCTGGGGGGCGTCGTCGTCGCCTTCAGCGTTCGAACGCCAGTTCAGCCTCCGAGAACCGCGCCTCGGGCGTTCCGTGCGCCTTCGCATACTTCTTCACCCCGTAGGAGAGGCCGAGGAAGAAGGTCCTGAAGCCCTTCTCCTTCATCTCCGCGTAAGCCTGGTCGAACTTCCAGCCGTGCTGTGCGATCCGGTAGATCCCCACCATCGTCCCCGTCCGGTCCCGGCCGTGCTGGCAATGCACAAACACTGGGCCCTCAGTGGGGGTCGTGGCAACCCGCAGCCAGGTGTCGATCTGGGCCTGCTTCGGTGGCAGGACCCAGCTCATCGGGATGTGTGTGAATTTCATACCCAGCCCCTCGACCACGGCCCGCTCGTGGGCAGCCTGGCGTCGGTTGAAGTGCAGGTACACCACGTGGCGGACCCCCATCTCGGCAAGCTGCGTCAGGCCCCGGTCGGTGGGCTGCTGGCCCCGGTAGACTCGCTCGTCAACCTTGAAGAAGTGCCCCAGGTCTTCCTTCGCCGCGTTGGTGGCGGCCCAGCCGGGCTCATCCTCCTGGCGCTGCTCCAGGGAGGCGGCCTGGGCCTGCACGGAGGCACCGGTGCGCGTCGCGGCCCCGGGTGGCAAGAACGGTGCGGGGGACCGGCCACAGGCCCCGAGGGCCAGCAGGGCAACCGTGGCCAGCGTCAGAGAGGTGCGCGAGGGGAACTGCACGGGAGGGCCTCCGCCGAAGTACGAGGGTCTACGGGGTGCTTATCGCGACAGGCCTCCAGAGGCTGACGTGAAAATGGTTAACCGGTGGTTAATTTAAGTGGAGTTCCGGCGTCGGGGGGCGGGAGGCTGCCCGCCTCCTTACACGGAAGGCCTGCGGGGCGCATCGCCTGACCGCTTGTGGGAGACAGGGCGAGGCCCTCGTTGCGCTCCACCTCGCTCGTGATCACCGCGTCGGGTGGCTCGCCTCGGGCCCGTCCCGGCTTGCTGGCCGGCGGCTTGCGGGGAGGGGCCTGGTTCGGGCCAGGCCCCCTCTCCCGGAGGGGACTGGCGCTCGGGAGGGGGATGGTGTATGATTCCCCAACAAGCCGCGCGCAGGTGGCGGAATGGCAGACGCACTAGTTTCAGGTACTAGCGCCGCGAGGCGTGTGGGTTCAAGTCCCACTCTGCGCACCTCGACCCCCAAGACTGAGTTCCAGTCTTGGGGGTTTTTCTTATGGGGCGACGATCAGGCCTGCCAGGCAGGGCCACGTGACGTCAGCGTCTGCCACCCGGCTGGTTCTGCCCGCCGTGCGGCGTTGGCTCGATCACCAGCTCCCGATAGCCTGTGCAGGGATCGTGCAGCCGTTGGAAGCTGATCCCCACCAGTTCCGTCAGGACGACCTCGGCGGTGGTGAACACGATGGCTCCGTCGCCCAGGTGCCCCCCGCGCGTCACGCCCTGGCTGTCGGCCAGGGCCACGTGGAGGTGGACACCGGAGGCTGCCAGCGTCCCCGTCAGGGAGACGATCTCCAGGGGGCCGGCCCAGTCGCTGTAGCCATCCTTGCCTGCGCACCGCACGCTGGCCCGAGCCAGGCTTCCAACGACCGTGGTGACGGCCCAGGCCCCACCGCGCTGGTGGACCCACGCCTGCAGGGCCTTCCGGAGGTCGACCCCCGGGCCCCAGCGCAGCGCGTGCGCGCGCACGGCCTCGGCGATGCCGGCACTGCGTGGCAGGAGCAGGGCGTCCGACCGGGCCTCGCGTGCCGGGGCCGCCCCCGCGTCGAGCAGGAGCGCAGCCAGGAGGGGCAGGAGGGCCGGGCGGAAGGACAAGGGGGCCTGCTTTCAACACTCAGACCCGGCTTGTTCCCTGAGCCGCGGCGGCCATCACCCGGGGGCAGGCCCCTCTCGCCGGTCGGCGGGGAGAGCCGGGGGCATCGGGTCTCCCGTGGCGTGCCGGGGACGCAAACCCGGTGGCCAGCCTGCGAGGTCGCGGGCTATCATGATGGCCGACCTGCCCTTCCCAAGCTCCCAGGGAGAGACTCCGCGTGCACATCGCGATCGCCAGCGACCATGCCGGCCACCAGCTCAAGGACGAGCTCGCCAGGCGGCTTGCGGCGGTGGGCCACGAGGTTCTGGACCTCGGCGGCGACGCGGAGCGGTCTGACTACCCGTCCGCGGCCGAGGCCGTGGGGCGGGCCGTCTCGGCCGGTCGGGCGGTCCGCGGCGTGCTGGTGTGTGGCTCGGGCATCGGCGTGGCGATCGCCGCGAACAAGGTGCCTGGTATCCGCGCCGCCACCATCTGCGAGCCCGTGTCCGCGCGCCTGTGCCGGGAACACAACGACGTCAACGTGATCTGCCTCGGCGAACGGCTGATTGGCCCGGAGATGGCCTGGGAGTGTGTCCGGGTTTTTCTCGACACGGACCACGCCACGGACGGGCGCCATGCCGTGCGCGTGGCCCAGATTGCTGAGCTCGAGAACGGCCGCTGACCTGCTTCGGCCAGCCAAGAGAGGACCCCGAGATGCTGCCCACGTCCCTTGCCGCCGTCCAGGCCGCTGACCCCGAGATCGCCTCGGCGATCGCGGCCGAGGCGGGCCGCCAGGCCACCCACCTCGAGCTGATCGCCTCGGAGAACTTCACGAGCCAGGCCGTGATGGAGGCCCAGGGCTCCGTGCTGACCAACAAGTATGCCGAGGGCCTGCCTGGCAAGCGCTACTACGGCGGGTGCGAGCACGTGGACACGGTCGAGAGGCTGGCTGGGGAGCGGGCGAGGGCGCTCTTCGGTACGCCTCATGTCAACGTCCAGCCCCACTCGGGCGCGCAGGCCAACATGGCCGTGTTCCTCTCCGTGCTGAAGCCAGGCGACACGATGCTCGGCCTGAACCTGGCGCACGGCGGTCACCTCACGCACGGGAGCGCCGTCAACTTCTCGGGCCTGCACTACCAGGTGGTGCCGTACGGCGTGCACCCCGAGACCGAGCGGATCGACTACGACGCGATGCGGGCCCTCGCGCTGCAGCACCGGCCGAGGCTCATCGTGTGCGGGGCCTCCGCCTACTCCCGCGTCATCGACTTTGCGGCGTTCCGCGCCGTCGCCGACGAGGTGGGGGCGCTGTTGATGGCTGACATTGCCCACATTGCGGGCCTCGTGGCGGCTGGCCTCCACCCCACGTCCGTGGGGGTGGCCCACTTCACGACCTCCACCACCCACAAGACGCTGCGTGGCCCGCGGGGCGGCATCGTGATGTGTGGCGAGGACCGTGCCAAGGCCATCGACAAGGCGGTGTTCCCTGGCCTGCAAGGTGGCCCGTTGATGCACGTGATTGCGGCCAAGGCGGTGGCCTTCCGAGAGGCCCTTCAGCCCTCCTTCAGGGCCTATCAGCAGCAGGTGCTGGTCAACGCCCGGGTGATGGCCGAGACCTTCCAGGCCGAGGGCATCCGCATCGTCTCGGGGGGCACGGACAACCACCTGCTGCTGCTCGATCTCCGGGGCGTGGGGCTGACGGGCAAGGAGGCGGATGCCCTGCTTGGCGCGGTGGGGGTGACGGTCAACAAGAACACGATCCCGAACGACCCCGAAAGCCCCTTCGTGACCAGCGGCATCCGCATCGGCACGCCGGCCATCACCACCCGGGGCTTCGACGAGGAGGCGTGCCGGCGGGTTGCCTCGGCGATCGCCCGGCTGCTCCGAGAGCGAGGCGCCGCGCCTGCCTCCGACGCCGCTCGCCAGACGGTCGAGGAACTCTGCAAGGCTTACCCCCTTTACCCGGTCCGTGCTGCCGCGGGGGCCCCGTGAGCCGCAGGCGCCCGGATTGGGACACCTACTTCCTGAAGATGGCGGCCGTCTGCGCCGAACGCGCCACCTGCGATCGGAAGAACGTGGGGGCTGTGATCGTGAGGGACAATCACCCGATCGCCACGGGCTACAACGGCTCTCCACCGGGGCTTCCACACTGTGACGAGGTGGGGCACCTGTTACGCGAGGTCGACGGTCGGCCCTCGTGCCACCGGGCGACCCATGCCGAGCAGAACGCGATCCTGACGGCCGCTCGCTTCGGGCATCGCACGGAGGGGGCCACCATCTACGTCACCGCGCAGCCGTGCTTGAACTGCGCCAAGGCCATCATCACGGCGGGCATCCGGCGGGTGGTCTGGACGGAGGGGTACCCCGACCCCGTCAGCCTCGAGTTCCTCGAGGGCGCGGGCGTCGCCCTCGTCCACGTCCCACCGGCCGAGACCCTCCCGTCTGCCTGAGGATGCGCCGTGCGCCTCGCACTTGAGCGGTCAGGGGCCTTGTGTTACGCTCGCTCTGGCCCCTTTCGGCTCCTGAGGTGACCCTTCATTGCGCGACCACGCGATGCCCTTCCTGCTCACGATGCTGGTGGCGTGGCTGGCGACCGACCTGTTGATCCCCTGGGTCACCCGGCTGGCCCATCACTTCGGCAGGGTGGACACCCCTGATGCCCGCAAGGTACATACCGTCCCCATTCCCCGGTTGGGCGGCATTGCCATCTTTGCAGGCTTCCTGACGGCGGTCGGCATCATTGAGCTGCTCGTGCCGGGGCCCGTTTTTCCCCGGACGGGGCCCTTTATGGGCCTGCTCGTGGGGGCCGCCCTGATCTTCCTGCTGGGCATCGCGGACGATCTCAAGCCCCAGCCTGCCCGCATCAAGCTGCTGGTTCAAATTGTCGCCGCGGCTGTCGCCTTCTGGCTGGGGGTGCGCATCGAGGTCCTGAGCAACCCCGCCGGCGGGGTGTTGATCTTGCCCTTCTGGATGTCCCTCGGCCTGACGGTCTTCTGGCTCGTCGGCATCACCAACACGGTCAACCTCATCGACGGCCTCGACGGCCTGGCCGGGGGCGTGAGCCTCATCGCGGCGAGCACTGCAGCCGTTATCGCGTTCCAGACCCGGCAGCCCGCCCTGGCCTTGCTGGCCCTGGCGCTGGTGGGCGCCACCGTTGGCTTCCTGCGCTACAACTGGAACCCGGCCAAGATCTTCATGGGTGACTCGGGCAGCCTCTTTCTCGGCTTCACGCTGGCAGCCATCTCCGTGGTCGGGTTGCTCAAGGTCGCGGCCACGGCGGCTGTGCTCGTCCCCGTCTTGATCTTGGGGGTGCCGATCTTCGACACGGCCTTCGCGATCGTGCGCAGGGCCATCCAGCGACGCCCCATCTTCTCCCCGGATCGCGGTCACCTTCACCATCGCCTGCTGGGCCTGGGCTTTTCGCAGCGCCGCGCGGTGGTCGTGATCTACGCGGTGTGCCTGTCGCTCGGCGGCACGGCGCTGGTGCTGCTGGGCTTCTACGAGGGTGTTGCGGGCATCCTGACGGGCAGCGGCATCCTCATCTGGGCTTTCTCCAGCTACTTCGTCCGCTCCCCCAAAGCCACGATCGAGGAACCATGAAACCACTGGTGATGACCGTGTTCGGCACCCGGCCGGAGGCCGTCAAGATGGCTCCGCTGGTGCTGGCCCTCCAGGCCTGCCCGGACATTGACACGACCCTCGTGGTGACGGCGCAGCACCGGGAGATGCTCGACCAGGTGCTGGATCTGTTTGGCCTGGTGCCGGACCACGATCTGGACCTCATGAAGGCGGGTCAAACGCTCACCGATATCACGGCCCGGGTGCTGACCCACCTGGGCCCCGTGCTCGACGAACGGCAGCCTTCACTGGTGCTCGTCCACGGCGACACCACGACGACCTTCGCCGCGAGCCTGGCGGCCTTCTACCGGCAAATCCCGGTCGGCCACGTCGAGGCGGGCCTGCGCACGCCTGACCGTTACAACCCCTACCCGGAGGAGATGAACCGACGGCTCACGACCCAGCTTGCCAGCCTCCACTTCGCCCCGACGGCCACCTCCGAGGCCAGGCTGCTGGCGGAGCAGGTCGAGCCGGGTAGCATCCACCGCACGGGCAACACCGTCATCGATGCCCTGCTTGCCACCGCTGCGAAGCTGCCCGCTGCCGTCGAGCAGCGGGGGCGTCAGCTGCTGGTGACGGCGCACCGGCGGGAGAACTGGGGCGAGCCCCTGGCGAACATCTGCCGAGCCGTGTTGCGGCTGGCGGACGCCTACCCGGACCTGCGGGTGCTGTTCCCCATCCATCGAAACCCGGTCGTGCGCGAGACGGCCAGGGCCATCCTCGGTGACCACCCGCGCGTCACGATGATCGAGCCCCTCGATTACGCGCCGTTCGTTGCGGCGATGCGTGACTCCACGCTGATCCTCACTGACAGCGGGGGCGTCCAGGAGGAGGCCCCCTCGCTCGGCAAGCCCGTCCTGGTGATGCGCACCACCACCGAGCGGCCCGAGGCCATTGAGGCCGGCACCGTCCAGCTCGTGGGCGTCGACGAGGCGGTCATCTTTGCCGCGGCCAGCCGCCTGCTGGACGATCCCTCGGCCTACGACGGCATGGCGCGGGCGGTCAATCCCTACGGTGACGGCCGGGCCTGTTCCCGGATCGTGGAGGCCTGCCGGCACTTTCTGGGGCTGCGCACCGATCGCCCCTTAGAGGCCTTTGCGCCGTAGGCCCGGGCCTCAGTTCTCCAGCAGGCGAAACCGGGCGTCCACGCCCCCGATCAGGGGCCTCAGGGTCACGTCCAGCGCAAAGCAGTTCCAGCGGTAGGTGCCAACCAGGAGGGCGTCCTCGGGCAGCCAGGGCCCCTCGTGCATCAGCCTGCTCCAGGCAGCCTCCGCGCGGGTGGAGATGCGGGGGTGCCAGCGGTGCTCGGCCCCGAGGCGAAGGCGGTCGGCTGCCACCAGGCGGTCGTGTAGCATGGGGGTGGCCCCTGTGGTGCGGACCGTCTCCAGCATCCCGGTCAGGGACGTGTCGTTCCCGAGCTGTTGCCGGGCGTGCAGGGCTGCCTGTAGCCCGGCGAAGTGCCCGTGGCCAGCGTAGAGGGCGCCCCAGGGAGAGGCGACAGCCCAGGTGCGGCAGCCCGTCAGGGGCTTCCAAGGGTCGCTCGAGAGGGCTGCAGCCAGGCGCCCCCGCCAGGCCCGAACGCCGCTGAGTTCCTCCCAGAGGTATCCGGCTCGCAGCTCCGGCCGAAGGCTGCCCACGCCCGTCAGCACCCAGGCAGGGCTGATGGCCGTGAGCTCCGGCAGCCGGTGGACCGCGGCCTCGTTCAGGTTGGCGCGGTAGTCGCCTGCCACCTCCACCGTGCCACCCGTGAGGCCTCGCCAGGTGTAGTGGTTCAGGGCCCGTAAGCCTCCCTGCCCGGTGGCCCAGGGGGCCTCGTAGCGGACGGTGTTGCCCAGCTCCCCGGGCCCGAGCCGCAGGGCATGTTGCAGGCCCGAGGCGAGGCCCCGTCCCGTGGTTGCGAGCACCTCGAGCGAGCCCAGCGAGCCAGCCCCCAGGTTGAAAGGCAGGCGCGTGCCGGACATCCAGCCCTGGTAGGCGTCGAAGCCCAGCGACGGCAGCACCCAGCCGTCCAGGCCTGCGTGGTGACGATCGTCCAGGTGCGCTCGCCACTCCGGCAGGGTCAACAGCGTGGCGGCCGAGGCCTTCAGAGAGAGCCCTTGCATCAGCAAGTTGGCCTGCCGGCTGCGCGGGTCAAAGGCAAAGCGCCTCGCGAGCAGCACCAGATCAGGGTCCTGATGGGGGCACGCCGCCGCCCGCGCGTCCTCGAGCTCGATCAGCGCCTCGCTCAGGCGCAGCCGCCTGCCCCAGAACCGCCCGCGGTCTGCCCAGCGCCCCGTGAAGTCCAGCAGGTCCGCCCACCCCTCGCCGGTGTGGAACTCAGCGGCCCGCGCCCCCAGCTCGAACAGCAGGCCCCGAGCGCGAATGGGACCCTCGAGACGGCCGCTGCCGCGTCGCCTGTCGTAAAGGAGCCTGCTGGCCTCCACGCGCAGGCGTCCGTACCCGATCACCACGTGCCCGGAGGCCTCGAGGCGGTTCGCCTGCTCGTCGAGGGCCAGCCGGTCCGCCTCGATCGTGACCGGGCCTGGCGGCGTGGGAGCCGCCGTCGCCGGGGCCGCCAGCGGAACCCCCAGGGCAAGGAGCCCGAGCGCCCGCCTCACGTCAGGGCTGGGTGCTCGCGCGCAGCTCCCGAATCTCCTGGTCGGCATCCCGCAGCCGGAGGCTGACCTTCTTCACCAGGTTCCGCAGCAGGGAGGTGGCCAGCGACGGGGTCCTCGCCAGCGCGGCGTCGAGCCCCGGCCCGGGGAGCCGCCAGACCGTCGCGTCCACGAAGGCGGTGGCGGTCGCCGAGCGTGGCAGCTCGTCGAAGCAGGCCAGCTCGCCAAAGATCTGGCCGCGGTCCAGCAGCGCCAGCCGCTGCTCCCCGGCGCGGCGGACGGAGGTCGTGAGCTCCACTGCCCCGGCCAGCACCAGGAACAGGTCTCGCCCCGGGTCGTTTTCGCGGAACACCTGCTCGCCGCGCGCCACGGCTTCCACCGTGCCTGCCTCCACCAGGGCGTCCAGCACCTCTCCGGGCACCCCCGAGAAGACATCGGTGCCACCGAGGACCTCGCGCAACTCGTGCGGTTCCATTTTGGAGCCCTCCCTCCCGCTTCGGCAGGATGGTACCACGACCCCGGACAGCAACCGCAACTCTGGTATCA
The DNA here is from genome assembly GCA_035284865.1 of Candidatus Sericytochromatia bacterium. Lineage (GTDB taxonomy): Bacteria > Cyanobacteriota > Sericytochromatia > S15B-MN24 > JAQBPE01 > JAYKHL01. The sequence goes on from JAYKHL010000206.1 coordinate 12,706, forward strand.
TGCGGCCCTATGCCCTGGGAGCCGTCTGAAGACCCCACGCTGGCCCGCTTCAGCCGCCAGCTCGTCCTTCCTGAGGTCGGGCCGGCGGGGCAGGCCGCCCTCGCCGCTGCGTCGGTGCTGGTGGTGGGCGCGGGGGGCCTGGGGCACCCGGTCCTCACGTACCTCGCCGCGGCGGGCGTCGGACACCTCGTCGTGCTGGATGCCGACGAGGTGGAGGTGTCGAACCTTCCCCGGCAGGTGCTGTTCGAGCCAGGAGACGTCGGCCGGCCCAAGGTCGAGGTGGTCGCGGAGCGGCTGGGCCGGCTTGCGCCGGGCTGCCGCGTCGCCGCGCTCCCGCGGCGCTATGACCCGGAGGTTGCCCTGGAGGCGCTCCACGGCGTCACGTTGGCCGTCGACGCCAGCGACAACTTCGCCACGCGCTTCCTGCTCAACGATGCCTGCCGCCTGGCCGGTGTCCCCCTTGTGCACGGTGGCCTGACGCGCTTCGGCGGGTTGGTCACCACCTTTGCCCCGGCAGGGCCCTGCTACCGCTGCTTCTTCTCAGAGCCGCCGCGTCACGGCCGAATTCCTGCCTGTGGAGAGGCCGGGGTGCTCGGCCCGGCCGCCGGGCTGGTCGGGAGCTGGCAGGCGCTGGAGGCGATCAAGTGGGCGCTGGGTGCTCGGGCGCAGGCCCTGGTGGGGCGGGTGCTGCTGGTCGATCTGTGGGAGGCCCTTGTCGAGACGGTGCGCCTGCCGCGCAAGCCGGACTGTCTGCTGTGCGGGGAGGCCCCCGAGATCACCCGGATTGACCCGGACGACCCCACCTACGCGCAGGCCCGACAGATGCTGGAGAAGGCGTGATGGGGCGGGTGGCCTGGGGGATGTCCCTGCTGGTGGCGCTGGGCACGGCCCAGGGCTGCGCCGAGCTGCTGCGGGGAGAGGCGGCGTTCGTGGTGCCTGCGCGGTCGCTCGAGCGGCCCCGCGTGGGCGAGCTGCCGGGCGCCGAGGTGTACGTCGAGCTGCGGGACCGGTGGCGGCGCGAGACCCGACTGGGTATCGGGGGCCTGGTCGAGGGGGTGCTCGCAGATCCGGCCCTGGCGGCCGCCGAGGTGGCGCACCAGGCTGCGGTCGAGAGCCGGGGGCGGGCCGCGACGGCTGACCTGCTGGCTCACCGCTGGGCGGTGCTGTACGGCCCCCACGGTGACCGCTTCCCGATCGACCTGCGCTGGCGGTTCGACGAGCAGTTCATCAGCCAGCGGCGGGTCCTGTCCCCCGATGCCTGGCGGTTTGCGCTTGAGACCAGCGAGGGTGGGGCCCTGACTCCCCTTGCCGCCTCGGTGCTCCACGCCGCGCCGACCACCGTGGATGGGGCCTGGGTGGGGGCGGTGCGGCTCTGGTTCCCCTGGCGCCATCCGGACACGCGGGTGCCCGTGCTGGCCGGGGGCGTCCGCTGGGCGCGTCTCAGGCTGGCCCACCAGAGTGGCGTGGGAGAGCTGACGTGGCGGTTTCGGGGGGCCTGGTGACTCCCTGGCGGCCCCTTTCACCTGGCGGCAATTGGGGTTAATATCACCAGCGGCCTTGTCCCGTGCGTGGCGGACGAACGAGCGGGGCGCTGGAGGGGCGTGATGCTCAACAAGATCCTGACCAACGTGGTCGTCACCGAGGCCGGCGTGGCCCGCATTCAGCAGCTGCTGGGCGAGCTCGTGCGCGGCGTCGACGCCACGGCGGCCTTGCTGGTGGAGAAGAGCGGCCAGATGCTGGCCACCGAGGGGGAGATCAGGGGCCTCGACACCACGGCGATCGCCTCGCTCGTCAGCGCCAGCTTCGCCTCCACCCGCGCCGTTGCCAAGCTCATCGGCGAGGCCGAGTTCGAGGCGATGTTTCAGCAAGGCAACCGGGTGAGTGTGTTCCTGTATGCGCTCCCCACCCACGACATCCTGGTGGTGATCTTCTCTGATCTCAGCAAGACCGGGCTTGTCAAGGTGCAGGCCCAGCAGACGGCGAGGGCGCTGTCCGAGGAGCTGGCCCAGATGGCCGTGGTCGAGGAGGCTTGAGGCGTGTGACCGTCCCCTCAGGGCTTCCTTGCGATTAATATCTGCCCGTGCTACGGTTAAGCGGCTCTGCACCGCCGCGGAAGCGTGATGGGGGAGAACCCTTGAAAGGCATTGGCGCCGCCTACGGCCTCCTGGTTTCTCTTCTCGTTGGCACCGCAGCTGGTTATGGCCTCGACCGGGCAACCGGAACCGCACCGTGGGGCCTGCTTGGCGGGTGCCTGGTCGGCTTCGGTGCCGGCCTCTACAGCCTCTACAAGTCCCTGTTCCCCTCACCATGATCCCTGTCACCGCCAAGCGCGACGACCTTAGCCTTCTGGAGACCCGCCTGTATCGGCAACTCCTGGGCTTGTCGATTGCCGTGGCAGCGGTGGGATGGGTTGCTGGAGGAGGGGCATGGGCTGTGGCTGCAGCGGTCGGCCCCCTCACGGCCATTGGATACTATCGGTTGCTGGCCGACCAGACCCGCAGGGTCCTGGCCTCGCGCCGCGTGCCGGCAGCCGGGATGTTGTCCTTGGCCGTCGCCGGCCGGCAGGCCTTCTGTGTGGCTGCGCCTGCGGCCTGCTGGTACCTCCTGGGCGAGCCCTGGCTCGCCTGTCTGACGACCCTGGTCGTCGCCCGTCACTGGATCGTCGTGGCGGCCAGGCCTTCAACCCTTCCCGCGGCTGCCTGAACCCTCCCCGTCGCAACCGGAGCCCACGCCTTGAACAGCACGCTACTTGCCCAATCCGACCTCACCCACGACGCGGCCGCAGGCCACGCGGTGGGGGCTCACGCCTCGGAGGCGGCTGGCCACGGCGGTGGCAGTGGCCTCACGATCGGACAGCACTGGCAGGTTCAGGTCGAGGGGGTCGGCACCGTCAACATGGACACCATCCTGTACGGTGGTGCGGTCATGCTTCTGCTGCTGCTCGTGTTCGGGTTGCTTGGACGCACCGTCAGCGCGGTGCCCGCGGAGCGGTCGGGGCCGGTGGGCACCGTCATCGAAGAGCTGGTCGGCTTTTGCCAGAAGATGATCCACGACTTCATCGGGCCCTCCACCACGCCATACCTCTGGTACATCGGCTCGATCTTCACCTTCATCCTCGCGGCCAACTGGCTCTCGCTCCTGCCGTGGAAGGCCTGGGAGATCTGGGCCGGTCACTCGCTCGGGGCTTCCCTCGGCATGCCCCACGGGCTGGTGTACGAGGCCCCGACCGCGGACCTCAACACCACCCTGGGGCTCGCCCTGATCACCCTCGTCCTCTACTGGTACTTCGGGATCGCGAGCAACGGCGTCACGGCCTTTCTGGGCCACCACTGGTTCGACAAGCCGGCGCTGCTGTTCCCCCTGCGGATGCTCGAGGACGTGACCCGGCCGCTCTCGCTGGCCCTTCGACTGTTCGCGAACATGACGGCCGGTCACGTCATCGGCCTGGTCTTGCTTTCGCTCACCTTCTTTGTCGTTCCCGCGGTGCTGCTGCCCCTCGAGCTCTTCGTGGGGGCTGTCCAGGCCTTCGTGTTCGCGGTGCTCTCGGCGTCTTACATTGGCACGGCCGCTGCCGACCACACGCACGGTCACTGACCCCAAGTCGGTTTCGCTCTCTCAACCTCGCACCAGCTACGGCTCGATTCGAAAGGAGTCACCACCATGGCAGATCCCAACGCCCTCTCGGCCCTCGGTAACGTCGCGGGCATGGCCTTGCTCGGCGCCGGCCTCTCGATGGGCCTCGCCGCGATCGGCCCTGGCGTGGGCGAAGGCACCCTGTTCGGCAAGACCATCGACGGGATTGCCCGGCAGCCCGAACTCGAGGGGCGGCTGATGGGCCGGGCCTTCACCTTCTTCGCCATCATCGAGGTGCTGGCCCTGTTTGGCTTCGTCGTCTCCATGATGCTGATGTTCCTGTTCGCCAGCCCGGCGATCAGCCAGATCAAGTGACGGTCCTCCCGGAGGCGGCCCGCGCGAGCGGCCGCCTCCGGCGATGGCCTGGCGGTGCCGGGGCACAAGGCCGCGGACACCGGACGTTCCACGAGAAAGCACATGCGCGCATGCTGGAAATTAACCTGACACTCCCCATCATGACGGTCATGTTCCTGGTCTTCGCGATCGGCATGAACCTGGTCTTTTTCGGGCCTGTCACCCGCGCCCTCGAGGCGCGAAAGGCGCACATTGCCGGGCAGCAGGCTGCCGCAGCGGCCTCCCTGGAGGCGGCCCGCGCCCTGCAAGCCGATTATGAGGCCCGCCTCAAGGCCGCCCAGGGCGAGGCCCAGGCTGCGATCCAGGCGGCGTTGAAGGCTGCGGAGGCCAACCGGCAGGCCTTGCTTGGAGCGGTCAAGGCCGAGGTTGCCGGCGAGCTGTCGGCAGCGCGGGCCACGATCCGGGAGGAGCGAGACCGGGCGATGGCCGCCCTGGCCGGGGAGACCGGGGGCTTCAGCGAGTTGATCCAGCGCAAGGTGCTTGGCGAGGCCTCGGCGACGTCGCTGGCGGCGGCCTCCGCACAGCAAGGAGGGGTTTGACCCCATGGAATTCACCAACTGGCACGCGATTGCCAACGTCGTCAACTTCCTGCTTTTCGTGATCGTCATTGCGAAGTTTGCCGGGCCCGTCATTGCCCAGGCCCTGGAAGACAGCGCGAACGCCACCTGGACCGCAATCCGGACGGCCGATGAGGGCCGGGTCGCGGCGGAGCAGACCCTCGCCGAGACGCAGGCCCGCCTCGCTCACGTTGATCGCGAGCTCGGCGAACTTGTCGCCGAGGCCCGCGAGCTCGCCTCGCGGCAGGCCGCGAAGCTGGAGGCCGCCAGCCGAGAAGACGCTGAGCGGCTCCGCGCGTCCGCCCAGGACGAGATCGCGCGCGAGCGGCAGGCCGCAGTGCAGGAGCTCCGTCGGGTGCTGCTCGACCAGGCCTTCGACCGCGCCGGGCGAGACGTGCGGAGCGCCGTCACGCTGGATCGTCAGCGGGCCCTCGTGTCCGAGCTCATTCAGAAAGTGGGGGATGGGTCATTAGCACTCAAGTGATTGCGGACCGCTACGCGGACGCCCTGTTCCAGGCTGCTTCAGCTCACGGAGATGCGGTTGTGAACCGCGTCGATGCCGAGCTTGCCGGCATTGCCTCGTTGCTGGTCGAGCATCCCTCCCTCGCCGCGTTGTGGCAGAGCCCTGTCGCAAAGGCGGCGCAGAAGCAGGCTGCCGCTCGCTCCCTGCTCGCCGGCCGGGTGCACCCCCTGACCCTCAACACGTTGCTGCTGCTCTTCGACAAGAAGCGGGGCATGCTTGTCCGGGAGCTCCACCTCGGCTTCCGGCGGTTGCTCGACGCCACCCGTCGCAGGGCGCAGGTGCGCGTGGTGAGCGCCCAGATGCTGCCGGACGACCAGGCCGCCACGCTTCGCCAGCAGCTGGAGCGGCAACTCGGCCTGGCCATCGACATGGACACGGCCATCGACCCCGACCTCATCGGCGGCTTGGTGGTGAAGATCGACGACCAGGTCATCGACCACTCCCTGCGTGGTCGCCTGGAGGCCCTCAGGCTTGCCCTGAGCTGACGCCAGCGCCATTACCCCCACCTCGACATTCCACCGCACGGCCCCTGGTTGGGCGGTTTCGACACCAGACGAGAAAGAGGAGCCCATGATCGGCATCAGTCCCGCAGAAATCAGCGCCGTTCTGCGCCAGCAGATCGAGAACTTCGAAGGCGAGTCGCTGGTCACGAACACCGGCACCGTGCTCGAGGTCGGTGACGGCATTGCCCGCATCCACGGCCTGAAGAAGGCCATGGCGGGCGAGATGCTCGATTTCGGCAACGGCGTGACGGGGCTGGCCCTCAACCTCGACGAGGATGTGGTGGGTGCCGTCGTGCTGGGTGACTACAAGCGCATCCGCGAGGGCGACACCGTGAAGACGACGGGGCGCATCCTCGAGGTTCCCGTGGGTGATGCCCTGCTCGGCCGCGTCGTGAACCCGCTGGGCCAGCCGATCGATGGCAAGGGCCCCATCGCCGCTTCCGGCACCCGGCCCGTCGAGAGCTCCGCGCCTGGCATCGTCGATCGCAAGTCGGTCCACGAGTCGATGGCGACGGGCATCACGATCATCGATGCGCTGATCCCCATTGGCCGCGGCCAGCGGGAGCTGGTCATCGGAGATCGCCAGACGGGCAAGACGGCCGTTGCGGTGGATACGATCATCAACCAGAAGGGCAAGGGGGTCATCTGCATCTACGTTGCCATCGGGCAGAAGACCTCCACGGTGGCACGCGTCATCAAGGCCCTCGAGGACAATGGCGCGATGGAGTACTCCATCGTGGTGTCCGCCGGCGCGGATGAGCCTGCGCCGATGTCTTACCTGGCTCCATACTCCGGCGCGGCGATGGGTGAGTACTTCATGTACAACGGCAAGCACGTGCTCATCGTCTATGACGATCTGACGCGGCAGGCCTGGGCGTATCGCGAGATGTCGCTCCTGCTCCGGCGCCCGCCCGGCCGTGAGGCGTATCCGGGCGACGTGTTCTACCTCCACAGCCGCTTGCTCGAACGGGCCGCCAAGCTTTCGGACAAGATGGGCGGGGGCTCCATGACCGCGCTGCCCATCATCGAGACGCAGGCTGGCGACGTGTCGGCATACATCCCGACGAACGTCATCTCGATGACCGACGGGCAGATCTTCCTGGAAACCGACCTCTTCAACGCTGGCATTCGACCGGCCGTCAACGCCGGCATCTCGGTGTCTCGCGTCGGCGGTGCCGCCCAGACCAAGGCCATGAAGAAGATGGGCGGCCTGCGGCTCGAGCTGGCTCAGTTCCGTGAGCTCGCAGCGTTCTCCCAGTTCGCCTCCGACCTCGACAAGGCCACGCAGGCCCAGCTGTATCGGGGCCAGCGCCTCCAGGAGCTGCTCAAGCAGCCCCAGTATGCGCCGCTCTCCGTCGGCGAGCAGGTCATTCTGATCTTCTCGGGCACCTCGGGTCTGCTCGATGACGTGGCCGTGGCTGATGTGGGGCGCTTCAAGAGCGAGTTGCTGGCCTACCTCGGCAGCCAGCGGCCAGAGCTCGAACGGACCATCACCGAGACGGGCGTCTTCGACGACGACTCCGCCGCCAAGGTCCGCGGCGCGATCGAGGCCTTCAAGAAGACCGCCTTCGGCGGTTCGGCCTCGCAGGCCTGAGGGGGGCGAGATGGCAGGCAACGCCCGCGAGATTCGGGCGCGCATCAAGAGCGTCAAGAACACGGAGAAAATCACCCGCGCCATGCAGATGGTCGCGGCAGCCAAGGTGCGGCGGGCTCGGGAGCGAGTCGAGGCTGCCCAGCCCTACGCGCAGGCCATTGAAGGCGTGTTCAAGCAGGTGGCCGCGCAGGTTCCCCCGAGCGAGTACCGCTCGCCGCTGCTCGAGCCGCGCAAGGTGAAGCGCGTCGCCTTGGTGGTCGTCACCTCCGATCGAGGCCTGTGCGGTGGCTACAACGCCAACGTGCTGCGCATGGCCGTGAACCGGCATCGCTACTGGCTCGATGAACACGATGAGGTCAAGCTGGTCGTGATCGGCACCAAGGGGGTGCAGTTCTTCCGGCACAGCAGCTTCGACGTCGCTGCTCGGTTTCAGCACCTGTCGCAGATCCCCACCTTCGCGGAGGCAGCGGAGATCGTGCGCACCGTGCGTGAGATGTATGAGGCCGGGGAGGTGGATCTGGTGGAGTTGATCTACACCAACTTCCGCTCGATGGTGAGCCTGGTGCCCACGGACACCGTGTTGCTTCCCGCCAGCGTGCCGGGCCGGGACGACCCCCACGCACTGGAACCGGCGGCCTTGGCGGCCGGTCCCCAGGCGCAGTACGTCTTCGAGCCCAGCCCCGAGGCCGTCATGGATGCGATCATCCCCAAGTACCTGGAGACGCTCGTGTACCAGGCCATGCTGGAATCCGCAGCGTCCGAGCTGGCGGCCAAGATGACGGCCATGAGCGCGGCCTCCAAGAACGCCAAGGAGCTGGCAGCTGAGCTGTCGCTCGTTTACAACAAGGCCCGCCAGGCCTCCATCACCCAGGAAATCCTCGAGGTCGTCGGCGGCGCAGCCGCCCTCTGAGTCGGTTCATACCAAGGAGAAACCCATGACGGCAGTCGCCACCGAACAGCACATTGGCGAAGTCACGCAGGTGATCGGCCCGGTCATCGTCGTGAACTTCCCGTCCGGGCACCTGCCCGCGATCTACAACGCCTTGCGGGTCGAGGCGCTGACGGAGACGGGCAAGCAGATCGCCCTCACCGCCGAGGTGCAGCAGCATCTGGGTGACAACCGCGTGAAGGCGGTTGCCATGAGCTCCACGGATGGCGTGCAGCGTGGCATGAAGGCCGTCGACACCGGGGCCGCCATCTCGGTGCCCGTCGGGCCCGTGACGCTCGGGCGGATCTGGAACGTCCTGGGCGAGGCGATTGATCAGCAGGCTGAGCCGGCCGTGTCCGAGCGGTGGCCCATCCACCGGGCGGCTCCTCCCCTCGTCAACCTCGAGGTGGCGCCCCAGGTCTTCGAGACCGGCATCAAGGTCGTCGACCTGCTGGCACCCTATGCCAAGGGCGGCAAGATTGGCCTGTTTGGTGGGGCGGGCGTTGGCAAGACGGTGCTCATCCAGGAACTCATCCACAACCTCGCCAAGCAGCATGGCGGCGTTTCGGTCTTCGGCGGCGTGGGGGAACGGACGCGGGAGGGCAACGACCTCTATCACGAGTTCATCGAGTCCAACGTCATCGACAAGGTCGCCCTGGTTTATGGCCAGATGAACGAGCCGCCCGGAGCCCGCATGCGCGTGGGCCTCTCCGCTCTGACGATGGCGGAGTACTTCCGCGATACACAGAAGATGGACGTGTTGCTCTTCATCGACAACATCTTCCGCTTCACGCAGGCGGGCTCAGAGGTGTCTGCGCTCCTGGGCCGCATGCCCTCCGCCGTCGGTTACCAGCCCACCCTCGCCACGGAGATGGGCCAGCTGCAGGAACGCATCACCTCGACCAAGGACGGCTCGATCACCTCGGTGCAGGCCATCTACGTGCCCGCTGACGACCTCACGGACCCGGCGCCTGCGACGGCCTTCGCCCACCTGGACGCGACGACGGTGCTCGACCGGAAGCTGACGGAGATCGGCATCTACCCTGCCGTTGACCCGCTTGCCTCCACGTCGCGGATGCTGGCGAAGGACATCGTGGGTGAGGAGCACTACACCACGGCCCGAGAGGTGCAGCGGATCCTCCAGAAGTACAAGGAGTTGCAGGACATCATCGCCATCCTCGGCATGGATGAGCTGTCGGCAGAGGATCGGCTGGTGGTGGCCCGGGCGCGGAAGCTTCAGCGCTTCCTCTCGCAGCCTTTCCACGTGGCAGAGGTCTTCACCGGCAACCCTGGCAAGTACGTCAAGCTCGCGGACACGATCCGTTCGTTCCGGGAGGTGGTCGAGGGTCGCCACGATGACCTGCCGGAGCAGGCCTTCTACATGGTCGGCACGATCGAAGAGGCGATCGAGAAGGCCCAGAAGATGCAGGCACAGGGCTGACCATGGCGAGGACGTTCACCCTGGAGGTCGTCACACCCGACAGGCGGGTGTTCAGTGAGCCCGTCACCTTCTTCTCTGTGCGAGGTGCTGCCGGCGAGCTGGGCGTGCTGCCCGGCCACATCCCGCTGTTCACGACCCTCGCACCTGGGCTGCTGCATTTCAAGCGGGACAACGGGGAGCAAGGCGTGCTCACCGTGATGGGCGGCTTCCTAAACGTTCAACCGGACAGGGCCACGGTGCTCGCAGAGGTCGCCGAGCGAGGCGAGGACCTCGACGAGGTCCGCGCCCGTGCTGCGAAGGAGCGCGCCGAGGCGCAACTCTCGAGGCAGCACGACGTGCAGTCCGAGCTGGCGCTTCAGCGAGCCATTCTGCGCCTTCGTGCCTTCGAGGTGCTCGGGATGCACGCTCGACGCTGAGCCTGGTTTTTCCGTTGTGCAGCAGGCCTCCCGTCCCGTGCGGGGGGCCTGCTGCGCTGTGGGGCCAGCCGCTATGGGCAGGTTATGATGGCTTTAAAACGGCACGATCGGCTTCGTTGACACCGCCTCAAGCGGTGTGATACCTTGGGTGCGCACTTGTCAGCGCCTGGCGCTTAAAACCTGGGGTTCACAGGGGGTGGCAACACCCCTTTTTGATTGAGCACCTCGTGTGCTCCCCCCGGCGCCCGGCACCTCTCTTCCGAAAGGGAAAGGCACGACCATGCGGGTCATCATCACGCTGGCTTGCAACGAATGCAAGCGGCGCAACTACGTCACCACCAAGAACAAGAAGACCACCCCGGATCGCCTCGAAAAGAACAAGT
>JAYKHL010000207.1:0-20820 GCA_035284865.1 Candidatus Sericytochromatia bacterium
GCATGGCGATGGTGACCATCAACGCCAGGTAGAACCAGTTGCTCACGTAGATGTGTCGCTCTCGGCGTGTGGCGAGGGTGCCCAGCAAGACGACGGTGCCCGCGATCCACACGACCGCAATCAACACGTCGATGGGCCAGATCAGCTCGGCGTACTCCTTGCTCTGCGTCAGGCCCAAGGGCAAGGTCACGACGGCGGCCACGATCACGGCCATCCAGCCCCAGAAGGTCGCCTCAGCCAGGGCACCACCCCACAGGCGCGTGCGACACGTTCGTTGCACGCTGTAATACATCGTGGCAAACAGGACAGAGCCGCCGAAGGCGAAGATCACGGCATTCGTATGCAGGGGCCGCAGCCGGCCGAAGGTCAGCCAGGGCAGGTCGAAGTTCAGAGCGGGCCAGATGAGCTGCCCGGCCAGCAAGACCCCGACCAGCATGCCCACGATGCCGTACACCACGGCCATGAGCGCAAATTTCAGCGACGGGCTGTCGTTGTAACGCGGCGGCTGGTCGGGCCCCACCGCGGGGGGCGTTGAGGCGATGGTTGCCATCGGCTTGGATCTCCACGGCTGCTGGCCCAACCCAACAGGGCCTGATGCCCTGATGGTAGGGTCCGGTCCACCGGGAGATCGTCAGTAAAGACTACCGGTTCTGCTGTGCGAAGGTGCCGTTGCGCGGGCGCAGCGCCCGGTTCAAGCCTGCAAAAACCCCCGCACCTGGCTGGCGAAGGTGCCCACGTCGATCGGCTTGGACATGTAGCCACTGAACCCCGCCGCCATGACCCGCTCGCGGTCACCGCTCATGGCGTGGGCCGTGAGTGCCACGATGGGCACGCTGCCTCGATCGGGCAGGCCCTGGACCACCCGGGTGGCCTCCCAGCCGTCCATCTCCGGCAGGGAGAGATCCATCAGCACGAGGTCAAACGCCCTGGCCTGCACGGCGGCCACTGCCTGCTGCCCGTTGTGGGCTTCCACGACCTCGTAGCCCTCCATCTCCAGCAGCAGCCGGGCCAGGTCCCGGTTGTCCTCGACGTCCTCAACCAGCAGAATGGTGGTCATGGCATCACCCCCCGGCTCCCCAGGTGGCGCCTGAGTTCCACGATGAGTTCGTCGGGCGTGAAGGCCGCCTTGGAGAGGATGCGCCGGGCACCTCGCTGCAACCGAGCCTCATCATCCGGGGACAGGGCCATCGCCGACACCACGACCACAGGTATGGAACGCAGTGCTGGATCCGCCGCCAGGGTCTCCAGCACCGTGAAGCCATCCATGTTGGGCATGAGCAGGTCCAACAACACCAGCCCCGGGCGATCTTGGCGGATCGCCGCCAGCGCCTCTTCGCCGTCGGCGGCCCCGCGCCACGAGTGTCCGTCCGACTCCAGGATCTGGCCGATCAGGGCGCGCGCATCCGGCTCGTCATCCACCACGAGGACCGACACCGGGCCCGTGGTGCCACTTGTCCGCCGCAACACCTCGATCAGCCGATCGCGCGCCACCGGCTTCGCGACGCAGTCTGCAGCCCCCATGCTGAATGACAGGGCCCGGTTTTCGATGATGCTCATCATCACCACGGGGATCCCGGCAAGGTCCGGGTTGGCCTTGAGCCTGCGCAGGACCTCCCACCCGTCGAGGCCCGGCATGACCACGTCCAGCGTGATCACATCAGGTTTGAGGCGCTCGGCCTCTTTCAGGCCCTGCTCGCCGCCCTGGGCCGTGACCACCGTGAACTCGGTCCCGGAGAGGCGCGACACCAGCAACTCCAGCACATCCGCATCGTCATCGATGGCGAGCAGCAGCGCGCCATCGCGGCCCTGGGCCGCCTGCGCGCGCGGGGCCTCCGCCCCGGTGGTCGCGACACTGGCGGCCACTGGCAGGTGCAACGTGAAAACGCTGCCTTCCCCGGGGGCCGAGGCCACCGTGACGTAGCCCCCCATCAGCCGGGCCATCTTCTGGCAGATGGCCAGCCCGAGCCCGGTGCCCCCGCGGCTGCGGGTGCTGGAGGCGTCGACCTGTCGGAACTCCTCGAAGATGAGCCCGTGCAACTCGGGCGCGATGCCAATGCCAGAGTCCTTCACCGCCACGGTCCAGACCGCGCCGAGCGTGGCCACCGTGACGTCGATGGTGCCTGTCTCGGTGAACTTGACGGCGTTCGACAAGAGGTTCAGCACGATCTGGCGCACCTTGCCCTCATCACCGGCCACAAGGTCGGGAGGGGTGTCACCCAGCAGGCGCACCTCCAGCCCTTTCTTGGCTGCCAGGGGCTCGATCGTGGCGAGCACTCCCTCGACCACCGCACGCGGGCTGAAGTCCTGAAAGGCCAGTTCCATCTTGCCCGCCTCGATCTTCGACAGGTCCAGCACGTCGTTGATGAGGTCCAGCAAGTTGCGGGCGTTGCGCAGGACCCGGCCGAGACCTTCTCGCTGTTTGTCCGTGACGGGGCCCAACGCCCCGTTGTGCACCAGCTCGGTGAAGCCCAGGATGGCGTTCATGGGGGTCCGCAGCTCGTGGCTCATGTTGGCCAGGAACTCGCTCTTGAGGCGGCTGGCCGACCGGGCGTGCTCGTACAGGCCGGCGTTTTCGATGGCGACAGCGGCCTGAGCGGCCAGCATGGTGGCAAACTCCTCGTCCTCCGGCGTGAACTCAGGGCCCGTCAGCTTCTCGGTGCAGTACAGCCGACCAAACACCCGGCCGCGCCACAGGATGGGCACGCCCAGGAAGCCCCGCATGGGCGGGTGCCCCTCCGGAAACCCCACCGAGCGCGGGTCGGCTCTCATGTCGGCGAGGCGAAGCGGCCGCCCTTCCGTGAGCAGGGCCCCCAGCAGGCCCTTTCCGTGAGGCAGGTGCGGCATGGCTGCCACCTGCTCGGGCGTGAGCCCCCGATGGATGAACCGGTCAATCGACTGGTCGTCCTTCAGGGAGACCAGCGCCACGTACTTGGCGTCCACCAGGCCCGCCGTCGCGTCAACCAGTCTGGCCAGGAGGGCATCGAGCGACAGCTCCTGGTGCAGCAGCATGCTGGCCTCGATGAGCCGCTGGAGCTTGACTTCCCGTTCGCTGTTCGCCACCCGAACTCTCTTCCTGTTGAGGCGGGCATTATAGCCACCACGCCGCGGCGGTGTCCACGGTCGGCTCCCCTGCCCGGCGCCTGGGTTATAATGCCCGGGATGAACCACGTCGTCACTTCCCTCGATGCAGGCCGGATTCTGGTGGTCGACGACCAGGACGACAACGTCGCCCTGCTCGATGCGATTCTGGATGCTCGCGGCTTCGAGGTGTTGCCCGCCTACGACGGCCCCACCGGTCTTTCGATCGCGGCCGAGAGCCACCCGGATCTCATCCTGCTCGACCTGGCGATGCCCGGCATGGACGGCTTCGAGGTGCTGGAGCGGCTTCGGCGAAACCCTCGCACGGCCCGGATTCCCGTCATCATCCTGACGGCGAACCGCAAGGAGGCCGCGATGGTCGCCCGCGGCCTCGAGCTGGGTGCCTCGGAATACCTCACCAAGCCCATTCAGATGGACGAGCTGGTCGTGCGCATCCGCAACACCCTTCGCCTGGCGGCGGCCGAGCGCGCGCTGGAGAAGCTGCGGCGCGACTTCGCCTCGATGCTCGTTCACGACATGCGCGCGCCCCTGGATGGGATCCGCCTGACGCTGGGCGTGCTGCGGCGACAAGAGGACGAGAGCAGCCCCCGCCACGCGATGTTGCAAAACGCGCTGACGGCGGTGGAGGAGGTCGCGAGCCTGGTCGACGATCTGCTCGAGTCCAACCGCCTGGAGGAAGAGGGCTTCACGCCGGACACCCAGCCGGTGGACCTCGCGCTGCTCGTGAAGCGAAGCCTCGGGGTGCTGCGCCCCCTGGCGACGTCCCGGGGCATCGCCCTGTCCGCTGCCGTGCCGACCGAGCTGCCCCTGGTGAGTGCCGACCCAGCGCTGCTGAAGCGGGTGGTGGACAACCTGCTGTCGAACGCCCTGAAGTTCACCCAGGAGGGAGCGGTGCAGGTGGCGGTCCAGCGGCGTGACGGCTTGCTGCTGGTGGAGGTGCATGACACCGGGCCCGGGATCCCCGAGGCGATGAAGTCTCAGATCTTCGGGCGGTACGCGCAGGTCGTCCGCGCCTCCGGGGAGCGCCGCGAGGGCTACGGCCTCGGGCTGGCCTTCTGTGACCGGGCCGTGAGAGCCATGGGGGGAGCCATCGCGGTCCGGGATGCAGCAGGAGGCGGCAGCGTGTTCAGCTTCGAGCTGCCTGTGGCGGAGGCTCAATGAAGCGTATGCTGCGAGGCGGCGCTCGCTGAAGCCGCCTCGAGCCCGAGGGCCGTGTCCAGCAACCGCAAGGTCTCGATGGCGGCCCGCAGCACCCCCTCCAGGGCCTCGCGCTGGCCGCCCGTCACCGGCCCCAGGGCGCCCTGAGCCAGCAACTCGGTGAAGCCCACGATGGCGTTCAGGGGGGTTCGGAGCTCGTGGCTCATGGTTGCCAGGAACTCTCCCCGCACCCGGTTGGCCTCCGCTGCGGCTGCCCGGACCTCCGCGTTGTGAAGGGCCACCGCCGCATGCTGCGCGAGCAGCCGCATGGTGGTGATCCCTCCTGGCGCCCAGCCTGCACCGGCCTGAAGCCAAGCGAGCACCAGCGTTGGAGCCGCTCCCTCGGGTCCGCAGGCCACGCTGAGCCGTCGCTGGCGCACGGTGGGGGCTGAGGCGGGACCCAGGTCTGGACCCACCTGGCTGCCACCGAGCCGCCCCGTGAGGTCAACCTCAAGCTCCGGATCCGAGCCTGCGAAGCGACAGAGGCGCACCGTTCGGCCATCCGGGTGCAGGCTGATCATCTGCACGGCCGTGACGCCGAGCGCCTGGCGGGCGCAAGCCAGCAGCCGCGGGGGCACCTCGTCAGGGGCGTGCCCCTCGTGTAACAGCTTGATGCCCCTGCAGAGCGCGCCGAGGGCCAAGGTGTCCGCCTGAAGCTCCCCGGGCGACGGCCCCTCCGTCACGCAAGGATGCCCTTGCGGATGGCGTAAGCCACGAGCTCGGCCCGGTTCTTGAACCCGAGCTTGTCCATCACGTGGGCCCGGTGGGTTTCGCCCGTGCGGACGCTGATCACCAGCTCCTCGGCGATCTCGAGGTTGGTCATGCCACGGGCGACCAGGGTCAGGACCTCCCGCTCCCGGGGGGTGAGCCGAACGGCCTCCGAGCCGGGCGCAGCGCGCTCTCGCGCGATGTAGTCCGCAGCCAAGGCCTGGACGATGGTGGGGCGCACGAAGGCCCCTCCCGCCATGACGACCCGGATGGCCTCGACCAGCTCCTCGGCCGCCGATCGTTTGAGCACGTAGCCCGCGCCGCCAGCCTCCAGCACCTTGAACACCCAGGCCTCGTCCTCCACGGAGGTCAGCACCAGCACCCGCGTGGCCGGGACCTCGCGCCGGATCGCCTGGAGGGCCTCCAGGCCCCCCAGCCGCGGCATGTGGAGGTCGAGCACGGCGAGATCCGGCTGAAGCTCTCGCGCGAGCCTCAACGCCGTCTCTCCGTCTCCCGCCTCGCCGACGAGCTCCAGATCGGCCACGGAGGAGAGGACAGCAGCGATGCCGGTGCGCACGACCGCGTGGTCGTCCGCCAGCAGAATGCGGGTGGGAGCTGGGGTGGGCATCTCGGCTGTGATCGGGGGGCAAGGAAACCTGTGCGGTCAGCCCTCGCCTGGCCTGCGGTGCGAGGCCAGCCAGGCAGGGGACCGCACCCGCTTCAGGCTAGCGGGCCTGCGGCCTCACCACCTCAGCATAAACCACGGAGGCCACGAACGAGATCGGCACTTTCCCGGGTTGCCACCCGAACCAGGCGCCCCTACGATGACGGTGACCTTCCCCAAGGGGGCGGGGCCCTGCAAGGAGGACGCGCCCGATGAAGGTGCTCATCACCACGGATGGCAGCCGCTGGTCTCAGATGGCCATCCGGCGGGCTGCGGCGCTGCTCGACCTGGCCTCGGCGGAGGTCCACGTGCTCAGCGTCGCGAACCTGCTGCCCCTGCTGGGGGCGTTCGAGACGCCCCTCGGCGGCGCGGGCGCCGCGCTGGACCAGGAGACCCTGGCGGCCCACCAGGATGCCGAACGGGCCCTCGCCGTCCTGCAGGAGCTTGGCGTGACGGCCTCCGTCCATCAGCGGGATGGCGATCCCGCCCACGAAATCGTGGCCCTGGCCCGACACCTGCAGGCGGACCTGATTGTCCTGGGCGCCCATGCCAAGCACGGCCTGGAGCGGCTGTTGCTGGGCAGCACGAGCGACGCGGTGCTGCACCGTTGGGCAGGAGCCACCCTGGTGATCCGCCCCACCGCAGCTGACGCCGCCGCCTTGTAACCAGCCTTTGAGACCAGGCCTGGCCCGCCCGTGCGGCTCCGTCGCCCGTGGGGTAGGAGGGGCCTATGCCCAACAGCTTCAGCCTCCTCGGCACGAGACGCTTCGGCCCGTTGTTCTGGGCCCAGTTCCTGGGTTCTTTCAACGACAACGTCCTCAAGCAGGCCCTGGTCCTGCTCGTCACCTTTCAGGGCGTGACGGTGTGGGGCATTCCCGCCGCTCAGATGGGCACCTTCGCCACCGCGCTGCTGGTGTTGCCGTACTTCCTGTTTTCCTCGCTGGCAGGCCAACTGGCGGACAAGTACCCCAAGACCACGCTGATCCAGCGCTTCAAGCTCTGGGAGGTGGGGCTCATGGTCGTTGCGGCGGTGGGCTTCTGGTTCCACCTCTCCGGCTTGTTGCTGGCGGTGCTGTTCCTGATCGGCACCCAGGCCACCTTCTTCGGGCCCCTCAAGTACAGCGCGTTGCCCCAGTACCTCCGTGAGGACGAGCTGGTGGCAGGCAACGCGCTGGTGGAGGGGGGCACGAACCTGTCGATCTTGCTTGGCGGGGTGGTGGGCGGCCTGCTGATCGCGGAGCATGCCCCCCTGGCCGGCCTGAACGTCGAGCTGGGCAGTGCCCTCATCGCGGCCTTGCTGCCCGGGCTGGCCCTGCTCGGGTGGGCCTCCACCCTGGCGCTGCCTGCCGTCCCCGCTGAGGCCGCGGACCTATGCCTCGACTGGAACCCCGTGACGACCACGTGGCGAATCTGCGCGGACACGGCCCGCGAGAAGGGCCTCTGGAACTCCATCCTGGGCATCTCCTGGCTGTGGACCTTCGGCTTCGCCTTTCTCGGGCTGATGACGCCGTGGGTCAAGGACTCCCTGCGCGCGGACGAGAGCGTGGCCGTGCTCTTTCTGGCGTTGTTCTCCGTCGGGGTGGGCGTGGGCTCCGTGGCCTGTGAGCGGCTGTCGTTCAACAAGCTGGAGCTCGGGCTGGTGCCCCTCGGATCGCTCGGGGTGAGCCTGTTCACGCTGGACCTCGCGTGGGCTGCCGGCGCTGCCGCCCAGCTGGCCCAGCAGGCGCCCGGCCTCCAGACCGCTCGGGCCTTGTTGGCGCACCCCGCCAACTGGCGGGTCCTCTTTGACCTCTTGGCGATCGCCACCTTCGCGGGGATGTTCCTCGTTCCGCTCTACACCGCGCTGCAGAGCTGGTCGCGCCCTGAGGTCCGCTCCCGCGTGATCGCCGCGAACAACATCGTCAATGCGCTGTTCATCGTGGCCTATGCGCCCCTCCAGATGCAGCTGATTGCGCTCACGGCGCAGGGCCCGCTCCCGGGCCTCGGGGTCACCCTGACGATCCCCCACGTCTTCGTGCTGCTGGCCCTGATCAACGCAGCCGTTGCCCTCTACATCTACACGCTGATCCCCGAATTCACGCTGCGGTTTCAGGGTTGGCTGATCACCCGGCTGGCCTATCGCCTGCACGTCCACGGCCTGCACCACGTGCCCGAGGCGGGCGGTGCTCTGCTGGTTTGCAACCACCCCTCTTTCATCGACTGGCTGTTCATCGGCGCGGCCATTCGACGCCCTGTTCACTTTGTGATGTGGGCCGGGTTCGCCAAGCACCCCCTCATGAAGCGACTGGTGCGGGACGCCAAGATCATCCCCATTTACCCCGCCAAGGAGGATCCAGAGGTGCTGAACCGGGCCATGGATCAGATCGCCGCCGACCTTGCGGCGGGCGAGCTCGTGTGCATCTTTCCGGAGGGGGAGATCACCAAGGACGGTAGCCTGATGCCTTTTCGAAACGGCGTCGAACGAATCGTCGCCCGCACCCCGGTGCCCGTGGTGCCGATGGGGCTGCGAGGCTTGTGGGGCAGCTACTTCAGCTACGCCGGTGGCGCGGCGCTGTCTCAACCCTTTCGCCGGGGAGGGTGGTCACGCGTCGACCTCCATGTCGCCCCACCCGTGCCACCAGAGCGGGTCCAGGCTGAGGCCCTGCGGCAGACCGTGGCGGACCTCATCGGGGAGGACCTCACCCCTGTCACCGCCGTGGTGCCAGCAGCCGGGGCGCTGCCCGCCGCGCGTGAAGCCGCTCACGGGGATGGGTAAGTAACAGAAGGTTGGGGACCGAGCCGAGGAGGCACCGCCGATGCTCCCGTTCGACCGCCGGGTGACCCTCGAAGACCAGTTCGGGCAGCGCCATCCGGTCTGCGTGGTGGAGACCATCGACGGGCATCACTTTGTCCTTGTGGCTGTCGCCGAGGCGGGGAGCCTGCAGGACCTTCAGGCCGCCGGGGCGCCACTCTGGAAGATCCTGGCGGTGCTGGAACGGGCGGTCACCGTGATGGACGTTCGGAGCCACGCGTTCCTGTCCCCCGAGGGGCGCGCGGCAGTGCTCGGGCGGTCAGCCCACCTCTGGCTGCGGCTGATTGCCGCGCGGCTGGACGACGCTTCGCCCGCGGAGGAGACGCAGGACGCCCTGAGCGCGCACGCGTTTCTGGAGGAGTGCCGCCGACGGTCCGGCTGAAAGCAGCGGTGGACCACGGAGTTGACCGCGCCTGGCCCGGGGACTCACCCGCCACCACGAGGCCATCTTCGCGCGGCTGGACAAGGATGCCAGCAAGGTGATCGACGAGGTCGAGGCCGGGCCGAGCCTTTCCCTGGCCGACTTCCGCGAGGCGGACAAGAGCCGAAACGGCAAGCTGACCTTCGCCGAGGTCAAGGCCCACGCGCTGACCAACTTGTTCTTCGTTCGCGACACGCCGGCGGCGTTCTCATGATCCCCCTGGCGCCTGCTCAGGCTTCCAGCATCAGGATGGCGCGGCCCAGCGTGTCCCGCGTGGTGGTAAGCCGCAGCTCCATCCGGGCGGCCAGGCGCCAGAGCACGGGAAGGGCTGCCCGCGGCACGTGCACGGGCAGCCCGAGGGGGTGGCTGGACCAGTCCTGCACGGCCAGCAGCCCCTCCCGCACGCGGGACACGATTCGCTCCGCCACGCGCAGCCCCACGCGTTGCTCCGGCCCGTCGACCACGACGTAGCAGGCCGGCGCCACGTGCGGGACAGCCTCGACCCTGTCAGGAGCCACCAGCAGCGTTCCGTGGCCGTCTGCCAGGACCCAGGCCTGCTGCCACCGCGAGTAGTGGACGGCCGGCAGCTCCTTGTCGATCAGCCCCAGGGCCTGCGCGAGCGAGAACGGACGGCTCGCGACGAACACGGGCAGCAGCCAGGCCTGCGTCGTCCAGGGCAGCGCCTCCGGCTCGGGGATGAGGACGCTGCTCCAGTCGCCTGCCTCCTCCAGCTCGCGCGGCGTGACGGGGAGGTAAGGGATGGCAGCCGGGCTTCCCAGCCCCGCCCGGGGCCCGGGCAGGTACGCCCGCTGGCAGAAGTCGGCCCCCGAGAGGCGGGCCACCCGCGCCTCCAGCCGGCGCCAGCCGTCCCCTCCCTCGCCCGTTGGCAGACTCCAGGTGAGCGCTCGGGTCTGGCCCCGCCGGAGCACCACCGAGAAGAACACGGGGGCCGTGACGCCTGCGGCTCCGGCCTCGTAGGCATAGCCGCCGCTGGTGCTGCTGCGCCCGAGTCGCCCCAGCGACGCACGCCGGAGGTGTTCGGAGAGGCCTGCGGCACCGGGACAGGCCAGCTCCGAGACTATCAGCACGTCGTCCGTCAGGTTGGCGAGCTGGATCCGCAGGCCCTGGGTCGACCCCTCCACCCACTCCCGACGAGGATCCCAGGGCACGTGCAGGTCCAGCGGCAGGTGCCCGCACCCGCGGTCCAGCCCCCGCAGCGCCTCTTGCACAAACATCGGGGGACCCGCGAGGGTCAACCACCCCGTGGCCAGGTCCAGAAACGCCTCCCCGCGATCGTGGGGGGCGGCGAAGCCCAGCCAGGCCGCGGCTTGAAGCCAGGTAGGCAGCTCCGGGGGCCAGGGGCCCGCGACCGGGAGCTGGCGGGGAAGGCTGGGGGTCTCCCCCGCCAGCACCACCTCGATGCAGCCCGCGAGCTCGGCGCAGGCCCCGAGGGCCCGAAACCACGTCAGCCGATCCGTGACCTCGACCTGGACGTGCCTGGTCCGCAGGCGATCGAAGCGGCCCAGCAGCTCACGCCGCTTGCGCTCGAGCAGGTGGCCCACGGGCACGCCGTCGGGTGGCGGCACCCGCGCCATGTCACGGAGGGCCTCCTGGCAACCGAGCTCCCGCGCCTCGACCAAGATGCGGTCGAGCCGCTGCACGTAGCCGGCGATCGCCGCCCGTGTCAGGGCCCCGCACCCGGCCGTCGCCGCGGCGCCGTCCAGCGGAGGGCAGGTCCCTCCATCCTCCCGCTGCATGCCTTCAGCCCTCCCCGGGACTATGCTAGGCGTGACCCACGCGTCGGACAACGCAGGCTGGCCCGGCTGTCCCCGAGAGCTTGGCAGGCGGGTGGCGCTGCGGCATGATGGGGCCGCAGGTGGTCGAGTGCGTCGGGGGAGGACCTCATGGCGACGGTGGTGGTGGTAGGCGCCCAGTGGGGCGACGAGGGCAAGGGCAAGGTCACGGACGTCCTGGCGGCCCAGGCGGACGTCGTGGTGAGGTTCCAGGGGGGGGCCAACGCGGGACACACCGTGATCGTGGGACAGGACACCTTCAAGCTGCACCTGGTCCCCTCTGGCATCCTTCACCCTGGCGTGCGCTGCGTGCTGGGGGCCGGGGTGGTGATCGACCCACCGCTGCTGATCGCCGAACTCGAGGGCCTGCAGGCCCGCGGCGTGCCGCTGGGGGCCCTCACCATCGCGGGAGGGGCCCACGTCACCATGCCCTGGCACCGCAGGCTGGACGCCGCCGAGGAGCGCCAGCGTGGTGCAGCGGCTCTGGGCACGACGGGGCGTGGCATCGGGCCCACCTACACCGACAAGGTGGCCCGGGCCGGGATCCGGATGGTTGACCTGCTGAGCCCGGACCGGCTGCGCACCAGGGTGCAGGCCGTGCTGCCTGGCAAGAACGCCCTGCTGAGCGAGGTCCACGGCGAGGTCCCGCTGTCGGTCGACGAGATCGTGGAGGCCTACGGCGCCTACGGCGCCCGGCTGAGGCCCTGGGTCGGAGAGGCTGCCGCGGTGGTGTCGGGGGCCGTCCGGGCGGGCCGGGCAGTGCTCTTGGAGGGGGCCCAGGGAACGATGCTTGACCTCGATGCCGGCACCTACCCCTTCGTGACCTCGTCCCACCCCGTCGCCGCAGGGGCCTGCCTCGGCACGGGCCTCGGCCCGACGGCGATCGACCGGGTGCTCGGGGTGACGAAGGCCTACACCACGCGGGTCGGGGCGGGGCCGTTCCCCACCGAAGATCTCGGGGCGCTGGGGGCCCGCCTGCGAGACGCAGGCGGCGAGTATGGCACGACGACGGGACGCCCCCGGCGCTGTGGCTGGTTCGACGCCGTCGTCGTCCGCCATGCGGCCCGCGTCAACGGGCTGGACGCGCTCGCCGTGACCAAGCTGGACGTGCTGGACGGGTTCGAACAGGTCAGCCTCTGCACCGCGTACAGGCTCGGGGACACCGTCCTGGAGGAGTTACCCGACGACCCCCTGGCGCTGGCGGCCTGCGAGCCCGTGCTGGAGAATCTGCCGGGCTGGGGCGCCAGCACGGGCCACGCTCGCACGTTGGCGGAGCTCCCCGCCGGGGCGCGGGCCTACCTGGCGCGCCTCGAGGCCGCGACGGGTGTACCCATTGCCATGGTTGGTGTGGGGGCGGACCGGGCGGCGACCCTCGTGCTCAAGGAGCTGCTGCGTGGGCCGAGGCGTCGGCTGGTGGAGGCCCCGTGAGCCAGTCCCCGAGGGCCGTGGGGGCGTGGCCCTCGGCGTGCCCGGTGTTGCCTGGAGAGGCCGTGGGGCTGTGGCGGGATGACACCCTGGCCAGCGCTGTCGCGGCTGCCTGGCTGGCCCACGGAGGGATGGCCTGGCAGGATCTGGCGTCGCCTGCTGCCGGAGACGGGGTCACGGCCGCGACGCCCCTCAGGGGGCCGGGCTGCTGGGGGCCCATCGTGGCTGAGGCCGCTGCACGCCAGCTGCGGTGGCTGGTGGTGCCGGCGGTGCGGGAGGAGGTGGGGGCGCTGCCCTGGCAAGCCCTGGTGGCGACGTGTCGCCACGTCGGGCTGGGGGTGTGGGCGCCGTTTCGGATGACCCCGTTGCTCGAAGCCGCGCGCCTGGGGGCCTGGCTGGGCGTCTCGCCCGACGCCGGCCACGGCTGCGAGACGACGCCCCCGTGTGGCGCCTGTGTGGGGTGTCGCAGGCTGGCGAGGGTGCGCGCGACCCTTGGCGGCGATCCGCGCTGAGCCTCAGGCTGTCATCACCTTGGCCAGGAACTGCCTCGCGCGATCCGTCTCGGGCGCGCTGAAGAAGGCCTCGGGCGCGCGATCCTCCACCACCCGGCCGCCATCCATGAACAGCAGGCGATCCGCCACGCTGCGCGCAAAGCCCATCTCGTGGGTTACCACGACCATGGTCATCTGGCCGTGGGCGAGATCGGTCATGACCTCGAGGACTTCCTGCACCATCTCCGGATCGAGGGCCGACGTGGGTTCATCGAAGAGCATGACCTTGGGGCGCATCGCCATGCCACGGGCAATGGCGACGCGTTGTTGCTGCCCGCCCGAGAGCGTCGTGGGATAGGCAGAGGCCTTGTGGGCCATCCCCACCTTTTCGAGGAGCTCCCTGCCGAGGGCGTCGGCCTCCGCAGCCGCGAGCCGCTTCACGACGCGCGGGGCGAGGGTGACGTTCTCCAGCACCGTCCGGTGGGGAAAAAGGTTAAAGTTCTGAAAGACCATACCGACCTCTTCGCGCAGGGCCCGAAGGTCGGCGCGCGGGTCATGCAGGGGCACGCCATCGACGATCAGTTGCCCCTCACTGATCTCCTCCAGCCGGTTGATGCATCGCAGGAAGGTGCTCTTGCCTGAACCGCTCGGGCCAATCACCACGACCTTCTGGCCGGCCTCGATGGTAACGTCGACGCCTTGCAGCACGTGCAAGCTGCCGTAGCGTTTGTGAACTCGCTCAAAGTTGATCACGCGAGGCTGCCCTTTCCTGGAACGCGCCCGCATTGTACCCGAGGGAAGGCCCTGCGTGAGCAGGAGCGCCAGGCCGCCTCACCAGCTTGGGTACCGTTAAATGTTTACAAGTCTTTACAATTTGGACCCAGGGGGCTACGATGGCGCCTGGGGACATCGTCCCTCAGGCACCCACCAGAACCTTTCCGAGGTCCCGTTCCATGGTCGAGTTCATGATCGTCCTGTGCGCCCTCGCAATGGTGGGCCTGCAGCTCTCGTGTTGAGGCGAGCCGATCGCCGCGGAAGAACTGCGTCAACAGCTCGCTGCAGGCAGCCTCTGCGAGGCCAGCGATCACCTCCACGCGGTGGTTCAGCCGGGCATCCTCAACCAGGTTGAGCCGGCTTCCGGCCGCCCCGGCTTTCGGGTCGTTCGCGCCGTACACCAGCACCGGAAGCCTGGCCTGGACGAGGGCCGCGGCACACATCGCACACGGCTCCAGCGTCACGTACAGCACGCAGCGGTGCAGGCGCCACCGCCCCAACGTCGCCGCCCCCATGCGCAGCGCGTTCAACTCCGCGTGGCCCGTGGGATCGTGAAGGGCCTCCCGGGTGTTGCGGCCCCGCCCGACCACCCGGCCATCGCAAACCAGCACCGCGCCGACCGGGACGTCCCCCGCCTCACCCGCGGCCCGGGCCTCGTGAATCGCAAGGGCCATGCCCTCCACGTGCCTCACGAGGGCCCGACCGCGGGCAGCGCCGCCTCGGCCCACACCCTCGCCACCTCGGCACGAAGCTGGGCCAGCGAGCCGCTGTTATCCAGCACCCGGGTGGCCCGCGCGAGCCTGGCCTCGCGCGGCAGCTGGCTGGCGATGCGCGCCTCCACGTCCGCGGGGCCCAGGCCGCTGCGCCGGGCCAGCCGCTCTCGCTGGATCGCCTCCGGGACATCGACGACCCACGCTTCCTCAACGAGGCGGTCGAGCCCGCGCTCGAACAGCAGCGGCACCACGAGCACGACGGCGGCCGGGGGGGGCTGCGAGGCGCGCAGCGCCCCGAGCTTCGCAGCGATCAGCGCGCGAATCCTGGGGTGCGTGATCCCGTTCAATACCTCCCGCGCTTCGGCGTCCGAGAACACCTGGGCCCCCAGGCGGACCCGATCCAGGGCGCCATCCGCCTGCAACACGGAGGGACCGAAGGCTGCCACCACCGCTGCGAGGCCCTCGCTGCCGGGTGCGACGACCTCCCTGGCCAGCACATCCGTGTCGATGATGGCCGCCCCCAACTCGGCGAGCATCTCGGTGGCGGCAGACTTGCCGCACGCGATGCCTCCCGTGAGCCCGATGATCCGCATGCCGTTACCGCCACACGGCCCGGAAGAGCCGCAGCCAGTTGGCTCCCAGGAAGCCGATGACGTCCTCCTCCGGGTGTCCCTCGGCCAGCAGGGCTGCCGTGAGGCCCGGGAGGGCCCCCACGTCCGCGAGGCCGACAGGCGGGGACGTGATGCCATCGAAGTCCGAACCGAGCCCGACGACGCCAGGTCCCCCCGTCGCCACCAGGTGGTTCACGTGGCGCACGACGTCGCGTACCGCCGCGTCCGGGCCATCCGTGAGAAACGAGGGCACGAACGTCACGCCGATCACCCCGCCACGCTCGGCCACGGCGCGCACCTGGTCATCCCCGAGGTTGCGCCGGTGAGGGTGGATCGCTGCCGCGTTGGCATGGGACACGCCAGCGGGCCCCTGCAGGACCTCCAGGGCCTCCCAGAACGAAGGCTCGGAGACATGGGCGAGGTCGACGACGATCCCGAGCGCCTCCATCCGAGCCACGAGCAGCCGACCCACCTCCGTGAGCCCACCCGGGCGCGGTCCCACGCCCACGCCATCGGCGAGCTCGTTCCGGCCATTCCAGGTGAGCCCGATCATCCGGATGCCGGCCGCGTAGAGCGCCTCGAGGTGGACTTCACTGCCCATGCACGGCGCGGCGTCTTCCATGGAAAGGATGAAGCCGAGCCCGGGGGCGTCGAGGTCTTCCGGCCGGGTGACGTGGCGCAGCCCGTGCCGGCGTGCAAGCCGATGGAAGGCGCCGATCTTGCCCATGCACCGGGCAAACGCGGCCTGGCCGATGTGCCCCGGCTCGTTCCAGCAGGCCAGCACCTGCAGGCGTACGCCTCCCGCCCGCAACCTGGGCAGGTCGACCTGGCTGCGGGCGTCCCCCTCCACGAACTCCAGCCCGTCGTCCAGCACGAGCGTGATGGTGTCACAGTGCGCGTCCACCACCGGGTGCCGGGCGTGAAGGTCGCGCGCGCGCGCGTGGTAGGATGGGGTCGCCTGCGGGTCTTCTCCGCTCGTCGCCGAGGTGAGTTGTGTCATCGTTTCCCTCCCCCTCGCTTGCCTGGCCGCCGCCGCCGCCCGACCTGGCCGCCGACCTCGAGGCCTTGTGGCTCGGGAGCGGCATCCCCTGCGACGTGGCCTGCTGGCACCGGCGCACCGGGGTGTGCTGGGCGACGGGCCACGCGGTGTGGCCGGCAGCCAGCCTGATCAAGGTCCCGCTTGCGATCGCGGCCTACCAGGCAGCTTCGCGCGGCGCCCTCGACCTGAACGAGGCCGTGCCGGTCGCCCCGCTGCCCGGGGATGATGAGAGGGAGTTCGACAACCTCAGCCACGCCCCAGCCCACGTCCGCCACGCCTGGCGCAAGATCCTCGACCGCTCGCTCACCGAGAGCGACAACGCCGCCACCAACGCCCTGATCGACCGCCTTGGCCTCGATGCCATTGCGCCGCTTTGCGAGGCCCTCGGGCTTCCGCAGACGGGGCTGCGTCGCCGCATGCTGGAACCGGGGGCGCGGGCGGCCGGCCGCGAGAATCATACCACGGCGGTCGAGATGGCCGTGATCCTGGGGCGACTCGCCGAGGGAGCCTTGCTCGCCCCCCCGGCGACCGCGGAGCTGCTCGGGTTGCTCGGCCAGCAGCGCAGCCGCGAAAAGCTGGCTGCCGGTCTGCCCGGTGGCGTCCCGTTCGCGCACAAAACCGGAGAGTTGCCGGGCCACCGGCACGATGCGGGGCTGGTGGGTGGCGACCATGGGTGGGTCATTGTCGCCCTCACCGGCCCTGCCCCGGGGCGCGAGGCTGAGGCGGACACGCTGCTTGCTCGGACGATGGCGGTGGTCCACGCCTGGGTGGCGCGGCTGGAGGCCCGGGAAGCGGTGGCGCAGGCCTGGCTCGAGCGGGGGCGGGAGGGTGGCGACCCCAGGTTGGTGCACGACACCCGGTCGCTCGCCTGGCTGGACGGTCGCCTGGTCCTGCTCGGAGAGACCACCGAGCCAGCCCGCCTCGCGCCCCCGCCCTCGCTGGGTCTCGGGAATGGGGCCCGCTTGCTGGTGGCGCGTCCCGGGGTGGTCACAGCCCCTTGCCTCCAGCTGCGCAGCGGGCCGGGCCACGCCCAGGAACTCGTGAGCCAGGCCCGCCTCGGGGATGGGCTCGAGTTGCTCGACGAGGTCGATGAGTGGACGCTGGTGCGCACCACGGACGGCTACCTCGCCTGGGGGCGCAGCAGCAACATGGCGCCGGGAGCGGCCGGGGAGCCCGACGCCATCGTGACCACCCCCCTCGTGACGGTGCAGGCGGCAGACGGGCGGGTCCTCCAACTCTCGGCTGGCACCTGGCTGAGGTGGCTGCGGGCGCACCACTATGCCCTGGGGGATGGCACCGAGGTCAGCCTCGCGGCCGCGGATGTGCGACGGCTGGCCTCCCCACCGAGCGTGGAGGCGATGCTCGGCCAGGCGCAGCGCTTCCTGGGCGTGCCTTACATGTGGGGTGGCACCACGGGCTGGGGCATCGATTGCAGCGGCCTGGTGCAGCTCTGCCATCGGCTTCAGGGCGTCGCGCTGCCTCGGGATGCCGATCAGCAGCAGGCCGCGCTGGTGCCGGTGCCCGCAGTGGCAGACCTGATGCCGGGGGATCCGGTGTTCTTCCCAGGCCACGTGGGCCTCTACCTGGGCGAGGGGCAATACCTTCATGCTGCGGCTGGGCCGGGCCGGGTCGTGGTCAACAGCTTCGATCCGGCCTCTCCCGTGTATGATGCCCCGCTGCTTGCCAGCTTCACGGGCGGCGGCCGCACGCCGCTGCGGGCCCTGGCGGTCCCCTGAGGCCATGGCCGCTCTGGTCCACAGCGCGAGCCGTGTGGCAGCCTACCAGCGGTGCCCGCGTCGGTACTACTGGCGTTATGTGGTCAAGGCCCCTCGCCGCCTCACGGCAGAGCAGGCCCTGGGCATCAACATCCACGCGGCCCTGGAGGCCTTCGAGCGGGCCGGCGGCCGGCGGGAGGGTGGCGCGGTAGCCCTGCGCTCGGCGCTCGCTGCCACCTGGCGCACGGAAGGCTTTGCCTCCGGAGAGGAGGCGCATCGCTGTCGCCAGGAGGCCGAGCGGCGCCTCCAGCGCTACCTCGAAGACCAGCAGGGGGCTGCGCCACAGGGCGAGCCCCTCATGCTGGAGCAACGCCTCGAGGGAACGATCGGCCGGTTCCGCGTGGTGGGCGTGGTTGATCGGCTTGACCGGTCCCCTGATGGCAGCCTGACCCTCATCGACTACAAGACGGGGCGCGACGACAGGGCTGGGGTGTCGCTCGCCACGCTGCAGCAGCTGGCCATCTACCGCAGCCTCGTCACCCAGGTCACCTCGCGTGCACCAGCGCGTGTCGTCGTCACCTGCCCCGGGGAAGGCGACCAGGAACTCGCGCTCGACGACACAGGGTGGGGGGGGCATCTCGAGCGCGCGCAGCGCGTGATGGAAGCCATCGAGGCCGATCAGGACTT
Source organism: Candidatus Sericytochromatia bacterium (assembly GCA_035284865.1). Classification (GTDB taxonomy): domain Bacteria; phylum Cyanobacteriota; class Sericytochromatia; order S15B-MN24; family JAQBPE01; genus JAYKHL01. Next base: position 18,129 of record JAYKHL010000207.1, read on the forward strand.
CGAGGCCCGGGTCGACCCCTCGTGTCAGAGGTGTGAGTTCGCGGGCCGCTGCGTGCCGTGGCAGAGGGCGCTGGCAGCGCCCGGGGAGACCGCTCCGTGAGGCGCCTCCCAGGCCGACCGGCAGGCGGGGCGTCTCCTGGCCTCCTGGCCTTCCTGGGTGCGCTGGCGCCCTACGCCGTGGCGGTGGCCCGTGGCCCCTGGGCCTCCGGCGCAGGCTTCCACCTCCAGCAGGCTGCCCTGGTGGCGGCGGGCCACTGGCAGGCCCTGGGGGGCGGCCCCCATCCCCCACCCCTGATGGCCGTGGTGAACGCCGCCCCGGTCTGGCTGGGGCTGGACCGGTATGCCCTGGTGGTGGGGCTGCCGGTGTTTTGGACCGCAGCCGTGGGCCTCGCCACCGTCGCCTGTGCGCGCCGGCTGGTCCCAGGGGCGCCTCCGCTGCTGGCCTGGCTGCTGGGCGCCGGTTACGCCCTCTTTGCTGTCGAGTTCGGCGGCAACCTCGTCACCCCCGAGCACGCCGTGGTGCTGTGGGGGCTGCTGGCCGTGGCCGGGTTCGGCCCACCGGAGCGGGCCCGGCCAGGCAACTTCGCGGCCGCTGGCCTGGCCTGTGGGCTGGCCGGGATCTGGAAGCCGATCGCCCTTGTGCTGGTGTTGCCCTTCGCCCTGCAGGTGCGGCGCCCCTGGCAGGGGCTGGCCCTCGCCGCTGGTGGGCTGGCTCCGTTCGGGGTTCTGGTGGCTTGGCTCGGGGGCGACTGGAGGGCCCTGGTGTCCGGCGCCACCTGGCTGACTGGCTGGACGGGCCACCCCGCCTGGGAGGCGTGGTGGCGCTCGTTGTGGCGCCTGAAGGCCGAGGTGCTGTCGCTGCCGGTGTCGGTGCCCGCGGAGTTCCGACGGGCGACGCTGGGGGTGCTGGCAGGACTGGCGACTGGCCTGGCGGGCCTCTGGGTGCTGGGCCGGTGGCGCGAAGACGGGGCGCACCGCCAGGGGGGCTGGGTGGCAGGCTGGCTTGGCGCAGGTGCGCTCCTGCTCGCCACCCGCTTCGTCCAGGATGGCCCCCACCACACCCTCAACTGCTGGGTCTCCCTGGTGGTGGTGTGGCTGGGCTACCTCGAGCGGTATGGCCCCCGCCACACCCTGCGGGCCTGGGGGTTGACCCTGGCCGCGGGCTGGGGCGTCGTGGCGCTGCACGCCCCCTGGAACCCCGGCTACCTGCAGCGCCTCGGCCAGGCGGGCCCCCTCGATGCGTTCTTCGTGCCGGTTGCGAGGGAGGTGAACCGCCTCGTGCCCGCCCGGGCCTCGGTGGTGGATGCGCAACCCGAGCCCATCTTGCTGTTCCTGGCCGGGCGGGTGCCGGCCAACGGAAAGCCGACCGAGGGACCCATCAGCGTGACCCTCGTGAACGGCTGGGTCCCTCCCGGTCGCCCGTGTTACGTGCTGGCTTCACCCGTGGGCGCGCCAACCTCGACCCTTGTGCTGCAACTTGCCTCGGACCCGAGGTATGAGCTGGTGGCGCACTGGCAAGCCCAGGGGCGCCACCTCCAGCTGTACCGACGCCGGTGAGGTCAGCCTCGCGACGGATGGACCGACAGGACTGAGGGCACCTGCCCCCTGCGACACGCGAACTCAGCGATCGGCGATGGCAGCCGCTTCTGCACGCAGGCCCTCGATGAAGGCATCCAGCGCGGCGGGGTCGTTGACCTCGGTGACGGCCACCAGGAAGGCGTCCGCCAGGTCCGGGTAGAACCGCCCCAGGGGAACGCCCCCGAGGATGCCGCGGGCCTCCAAGGCCGCCAGCAGCCTGGGCACCTCGACCGGGCTGCGCACCGCAAACTCATTGAGGAAGGGGCCCTCGTGCACCAGGGAGAAACCCGGCAGCCCCGCGATCCGGCGGGCCAGGTCGTGGGCCCGGTCCGCCGAGACTTCACACACCGCTCGGAGCCCGTCCGCGCCCGCCAGCGACAGGTAGACCGTGACCGCCAGGGCGCAAAGGGCCTGGTTCGTGCAGATGTTGCTGGTGGCCCGCTCTCGCCGGATGTGCTGCTCCCGGGTCTGCAGGGTCAGGGTGTAAGCCCGCTCGCCGCGCGCATCCATCGTCGCCCCGACGATGCGACCGGGGAGCTGGCGGAAGTGCGCGCTGCGGCAGGCGAGGAAGCCGACATGGGGGCCGCCGAAGGCCGGCATGTTGCCGATCGCCTGGCCATCTCCCACGACAATGTCGGCCCCGTAGCTGCCCGGCGGCGTCAGGACGGCCAGCGAGACGGGGTCCACCACCGCGACCAGCAAGGCCCCCGCGGCGTGGGCCGCCTCCACCAGGGCCGGCATTTCCTCGATCAGGCCGAGGAAGTTGGGGGACTGCACGATGAGGCACGCCGTTTCGGCCCCCATCGCGCCTGCCGCAACGTCAGGCGACAGCCGCCCGTCCTTTGTCGGGGCCACGCGAATGCCGGGCTCAGGCCCACGGCCGTAGGTGCGGAGCACCTCCACGTACTCGGGATGGACGGTGCCGGCCACGACGACCTCTCGCCGCCCGGTGACACGCATCGCCATGAAGGCGGCTTCAGCCACGGCCGTGGAGGCGTCATAAAGGCTGGCGTTCGAGACGTCCATCCCCGTCAGCGCACAGATCAGGCTCTGGTACTCGTACGTGTACTGGAGCGTGCCCTGGCTGACCTCGGGCTGGTAGGGGGTGTAGGCC
>JAYKHL010000208.1:0-36771 GCA_035284865.1 Candidatus Sericytochromatia bacterium
CGCCGAGCTTGCCCCGGGCGTCGAGGCCAGCGACGGCCACGTGGCCGACGTCCCCCTGGTGGGCCTGCCAGCGCCCCGTCTTCAAGAAGCGCTGCACCGAGACGGCCAGCCCCCCGAGCGACATGGCGTCGAGCAGCTCGCCGTTGCCCCGGGCCAGCACGTCGCCCGGCTTGATGGCCACCCCCGGCGTCATGTCGAGGGCCTTGCCCACGCGGGCCGTCGCCGCCGAGGGAACCCAGGTGTCGTTTTTGATGGTCGGCCTGACCGACGGCACGACCTCGCGCGCCACCTGCCCCGGTTGCTGCATGTACGTCGAGACACGCACCGGGCGCAGGGCCCCGGGGATGGTCTCGCGGACCGTGAGCCTCCGCGCCACGTCGTCGCTCACGTTGGGCGGGCCGTAGCGCGTGAAGGTCTTCTGGAACCAGGTGACGGCCCGGGTGGTGATGGTGGCCATGGGCTGAGGTCTCCGCATTGCCGAGGGGGGCCGCCGCCGCTGGCGGGCCTCACGCCAAGGTTGTGCGGGCCGCGGGTTCCCGTGCGATTCCCAATGGAGGGAGTGCCGTTAAGAAAGTTTTAAGATATGTGCGCGAGATCCGTTAAGTCGACTGCCTCCAACCGGCGGTTTGGGCCCGAGGCATCCCGCAACGGGCCACGCGCGTCGGGGCCACCCGCCGGCCAGCAGGTGACCCTGCAGGTCGGCGTTGACGGCCTGCGTGCAGCCGACCACCCCCATCGGGGCCGCGGCCAGGGCGGGGCTCCCGCTCACGCCGGCCGCAGCCGCACCTCGAGCCAGCGCGCGAAGAGGCTCGTCGGGTAGCTGAGCCCGAAGTAGATCGCGGCCGTCACGAGGCCGAAGGCCATGTAGTTGTAGGTCTCGGAGGCGATCATGCCGTAGGCCTTGGTGAGCTCGACCATGGTGATCACGCTGACGACGGAGCTGTCCTTGAAGAGCGCGATGAAGTCGTTGGTGACGGGCGGGATCACGATCCGGATGGCCTGGGGCATCACGACCTCGCGCAGCATCTGGGGGCGCGTCATGCCCAGCGCCAGGGCCGCCTCCAGCTGGCCCTTGGGCACGGCCAGCAGGCCGGCGCGGTAGTTCTCCGCCTCATAGGCGGCGTAGTTGAGGCCGAGCCCGACCACGGCGGCCACGAAGGCGTCGAGCTGGATGCCGAGGTTCGGCAGGCCGTAGTAGATCAAGAACAGCTGGATCAGCAGGGGCGTCCCACGAAACACCTCGACATAGGCTGCCGCGAGCCAGGCGAGCGGGCGGGCGCCATAGACCCGCAGCAGGGCCAGCGCGATGCCAAGCGTCATCGCCAGCACCATCCCGAGCGACGAGACGGTGATGGTCATCAGCGTGCCCTTGGCCAGCAGCGGGAGGGCGTCGCGCAGCTGCTGCGCGAAGGTGCGGTTGGTGGGCACGGGCACGGCCGCGCTGTCGGCCACGATCTGGTCGAACGGGGCCTTGAGCTTGGCCTGCGCCTCGTTCCAGAGCTCGTATCGCTCGAGGATGCGCTTGAGCTCGCCGTTGTCGATCAGCCGCCCGATGGCGGCGTCGATGGCTTGCTTGAGCCGCTCGTCCTCCTTGCGCAAGGCGATCGCGTACAGGCCCTCGCCGAAGGGCTGACCGGCGAAGGTCAGCCCCTTCTGCTTGGCGTAGGCCACGGCGATCGGCAGGTCCTGCAGCACGGCGTCGAGGCGTCCGAGCAGCAGGTCGTCGAAGGGCTGCACGCTCGACGGGTAGATCTTGATGTCCACACCACCCATGTGCTTGAGCAGGCGCTCGGCGACGGTGGCGCCGAGGGTGCCGACGCGCTTGCCCTCGAGGTCGCGCAGGCCGTTGATGCCCACCGTGCCCTTCCGCACCACGATCTGCTGGGTGTAGACGTAGTACGGCCGGGTGAAGACCACCTTGTCGAGGCGGTCGGGCGTCACCTCCAGGCCGTTGAAGGCCATGTCGTAGTTCTTGCGCTCGAGGGCGGGGATGAGCCCGTCCCAGGCGTTGTGGACGGGCCGGCCCTTCACGCCCAGCTCCCGGGCGATCGCCCGCCCGATCTCGGTCTCGAAGCCCCCGACGCCATCCGGCGCCGCCGGGTCGGGCTGCACGTACGGCGCGCCCCCCTCCTGGTCCGTGCCCCACGTCAGCTCCCCCCGCTGGCGGAGGTCGTCGAGCGTGTCGGCCCAGGCAGGCGCGGCCGTGGCAGCGGCGACGACGAAGAGGGTGATGACGAGGCGGAGCCAGCGGAACACGGGGGGTCTCCAAGCAACCGAGCGGCTTGCAGTGTACCCCCCGGGGGCGCAGCTTCAACCGGCGCTGCTTTCCCGACCTGCTCGGGGGGGCAGGTTAAATGGTCGGCACAGGGGTATACCACGGTGAGGGTGTCATAGAGGCCCGCCCGGAGGTAAGCCATGTCCCTGTCGTCGCCCCGGCTCCGCGTCTCGTTGGCGCTCGCCCTGCTGGTTTCCGCGTGTCAGGAGGTGGCCCCGGGCGGGCCTGCGGCCACGCAGGGCAAGGCGCCTTCTGCCGGCCGGGGGGCTGGTGCGGCCGCGACCAATCCGGCGCTGGACGGCGAGGGGGCCCCCGAGGCAGACGCGCAGGGGGACGCCGCCGCCCTTGCGGAGGAGCTCCTGAAGACGGCGCCGGCCGTGGCCATCCAGGCCGCGAAGGGCGGCACCTACCGGAGCGCGGATGGCGCCCTGGCCGTCACCCTGCCACCGGGGGCGCTCACGGAGGATGCCACCGTGCGCTTCGCGCGGGCCGACACGGCCGACACGCTGTCGACGCCTTACGCCAGGCCGGGGATCAGCTTCGCGATGGACCTCGGCGGCGCGCGCGTGAGCCCGGACAGGCAACTCACCGTCACGGCCCTGGCCGATGCCGGGACGATTGCCTTCCTGCGGCAGCAGGACCCGGCCTTCTCGCTGGACAAGTACAGCCTCACGGAGGTTGATGGCCAGTTACACATGACCATGGCCGTCAAGGGTCCCGTCACGGCGTCGCCCTCGGGGGCCGATGCGCCGGGTGAGACGCCGGACGCCTGGGCCCTGGCAGAGTTCGGTGGCCTGCCCCTGCCCCCGCCTGGGGAAGTGGAGGAGGTCTCCCAAGACGTCCCGGCTGCGCCTCTGGAGGCTTCGCGTCTGGCCCTCTTCGGGCTTCTCAACACGCTTGTGCCGGCAGGCCGGGTGCCGCCAGGGCCCACGGCTGGCCGTCTCAAGTTCGAGCAGGTGTTCGGCGTGCCCGCGCCCGTGAATCCGGCGGAGTTCAACTTCTACGAGTACGGCTCCGGTCGGGGGGGCAGCGCCGGCTACACCAGCTTCAAGAACCGCGGGGCGCTCGACCCGCGCTTCGAGCTCAAGCCGCAGGGGAGGCAGACGAAGTTCTCCGGCACCCCCGGCGGCTGGAGAAACATTCCCTTGGTGAACTGCTACGCGCAGTTCGAGGGCCGGCCAATCCACCACGTGTGCTGGTTCCAGGAGGTCGCCTATGAGGCGGGCATCGGCAGGGGCGAGTGTGTGGGCGACCCGCAGCCAGTGCCCCTGGCAGCCAAGGTCGTATGGACCTCGGATGACCCCCGGATCGCCTCCAAACCCGCGGTCGGCGCCATCGTGCGGTTCGACATGCCGGGCTCCAGCAAGAACGGCCCGACGGAGGTGGTGGCGGACGACGCAGGCCGGGCCGCGACCCACGTCGCCGCCGCCGGGGAGGAGGTCCGCCTGACGCCCTACACGCTGATGGGGCCTCGAAGCGGCCGCACCGTCGTCGCCAGCGTACAGGCTGGCATGCCGGACGTCGCCCTCACGCTCCCGAAGGACAGCCCGCGCGTCACCTTCGAGTTCGACAACGCCGGCACGCCGCTGGGCGGGGCCTTCATCCGGCCGAGCAGCCACGGCGACCAGGCCTTCACCGGCTTCGCCACCGTCACGCGCGCGGTTGCCATGAAGGCGCTGGACGCGGCCACGGAGGCGCTCACGCTCCCCGGTGGCAACTCCGTGCTCGGCGGGGGGCAGGTGGACATCGACGCTGCGACAGCGACGATCGGCTGGAACCGGGCGACGACCGTTCGGCTGAAGGCCTTCCACAGCCTGCCGGTGCGGAGCACCGCCACGTACGGATCCAACGATGCGAGCGTGCCGGCGGATCAGCAGCCGGCCACGAAGTGGGGCGGCAAGGCCGCCAGCGGGGTGTCGTTCTCGTTCAAACACACGGTGTCCACCTCGCCGAGCAAGCCGGCGGGGCGGGACCTGCTGAGCTTCCTGAACGTGGATGCCGCCTCCACCTGGGGCCTCTCGGGGGCGTCGACGGTGGTCACGGCGAGCCGTTCGGCGAATGGCGTGACGCTGACGGGCTCGGCCCGCGGCTCTGTGTCCGGCGGGGAGGTGCCGGTGGTCATCGACGCGGACCTGCCGGAGGTGGCGATCAAGGTGGAGGGTGCCGTCGAGAGCACCTTCACGATGCTATACAGCCTGACGGATGCGGCAGGCGCATCGCGCGAGCTCGCGATGAAACTCACGCCCGTGGGCGGCTTCACCTTCCACCTCCCCGTGGAAGAGGCCGTGGGCGTGCCGCAGGCCCACTCCTTCCAGATCAAGAGCATCTTGGCTGAAGACGGAAACCATAACGTGACGATGCAGGACGCCTCGTTCAGTTTCCCGGTCCTCACTGGGGTGATGCGCGGCAGGAAGTTCACGTTCCCGGTGACGCTCAAGACCAACCTGGTCGCGGCCAAGTAGGGCGCGGCGAGATGCGTCGCTTCGGGCGGCTGGTGCTGGGTGCTGCCCTGATGGCCGAGCTGGGCTGCCAGGGTGGCGCCGAACTGGTCGATCCCGCGGAGGGGCCCCGTCGCGCTGCCGGCGCCGCTAGAACCACGCCACAGCTGTCGCCGCGTCCCACGACGCGCCCCACGCCGCGCAGGTCTGCGAAGCCGCCCTCGCCATCTCCAGGGCTCGTCATCGCGGGGCAGGGTTCCTCGGGTGAGGCGCCCCTGGCGCTCGAAGCTCCGCTGGCCGCCCCGCGCTCCATCGCTTTGCTGCCGGACGGCAGCCTCGTGGTAGCGGAAGACTGGGTCGCCAGGCTTCGGCGCATCGACCCGGCTGGCCGCGTCCACCCCTTTGCCGGGCGCGGGGGCGCCCTGCGCGACCGCACCTCGCTCGGGGATGGGGGACCTGCCCTCCAGGCCAGCCTTGATGGCCCCGGCGTGATGGCCTCGGACGCGGCTGGGAACCTCTTCGTGTGCGAGCGGGAGGGTCACCGCATTCGTCGCATCGAGGCGGGGACGGGCGTGATCACCACGGTGGTGGGCAACCGGCCCCTGGTGGCGGCGGCCTTCATCTTCGCCCCGGCGATGGCTGGCCCTCCCATCGACCGCGGCACCCCCGGCAAGGCCGCCGTGATCACGCGTCCCTCGGCGGTGGCGGTCGACGCCGAGGGCCGTTGCGTCTTCTCCGCCCTGGAGGGCACCTACAGGCTGGAGGCCGATGGCACCCTGACGCCGCTGCGCCACCAGGGCGCGTTGCGCCCCGTCGAGGCTCTCGCGGCGACGCCTTCAGGACCGGTCGTGGCGAAACTTGATGCCGACGGCTTCGCGCGCCTCGAGGGGGACACCTGGGTGTCGATGCCCGACGTGCCGGGCCACCCTGCGCGCGGCTTCACGATCGGGCCGGGGGATGCCTTCTACCTGGCCGGCGAGGGAGGGCTCTTCCAGCTGGTGGAGCGCCAGTGGCAGCAGCTCCTGGCCCTGCCGGATCTGCCCAACGCGACGGGCCTGGCGGCGGACGCCGAGGGCGTCTGGATGGCGTCGGCCACGGCCGGCCAGATCTGGCGCTACACCCGCACCAGTGGCTCGGCCGAGCGCTTTGCGGGGGTCTATGTAGATCCCGAGCAGCCGTTGCGCCGGGACCAGATCGCCCTGAACCGCCCGCTGGCTGTGGCCCGTCATCAGGGAGGGGCCGTGCTCGTGGCTGACGCCGTCAGCGGCATGGTCTGGCGGCGGGACGAGTTCGGGTTCTTCCGTCGGGTGGCGGGCAACGGCGCTGCCCCCGACGACGCCAAGGTGTTCACCGAGGGACGGGCCCTGGACGTGGCGATCGGTGCCTCGACGAGCATCGTCTCCTTGTCGGGGGGCGCGTTTGCCTTCAGCGCCGGCAGCCACCGCGAGCGGTGGTTGCTGGAGGTCTCGGCCAAGGGCACGGTGCGACGCGTGCCGTTGCCAGAGGGCCTCCAGCCCCTGCATGCCGCACGCGACGCCAAGGGGGCCTGGTTGCTGAGCGACGGCACCCTCTCCCCGGTGCCGCAGGGCCGCATCGTGCGCGTCGCCGGCGACGAGATCGAGGAACTCGTGCCCCGCAAGGCGCTGGGGGCCTACTTCGGCTTGCTGCCTCGGCCCGACGGTGGCCTGTACTTCACGGACCCGCTGGCCAACGTGGTGCACCTGCGAGACGCGGGGGGACGCGTCAGCGTGGTCGCCGGGTCGGATGCCGCTCCCGCTGGCTTCTCCGGAGATGGCGGTCCCGCGACGGAGGCCGCTCTCAACATTCCGCTCGGCTTGGCCCTCGATGCGGCCGGCCACCTCTACATCGCCGACAGTCAGAACCACCGGGTGCGGCGGGTGGATGCTCGCACCGGGCTGATCAGCACCGTCGCAGGAGCAGGAGGGATTGTGTTCACGGGCACCGGGCCCAACGAGGGGCTGCTGGAGCCCTCGGCGGTGGCCTTTGACGATCGGGGTGACCTGCTGATTGCCGATACGGGACATGACCAGCTGAAGCAGGTGCCCCGGGAGCAGCTTCCTCTCTGAGCGTCGCACCCTGAGCAGCCTGTGGCGCCTTGCTGCAGCCAGCGGGTCAGGGGCGGGCGGGATTGGCCTGGAGCCCGCCCTCGGCCTGCGGCACCCCGAACCCCCAGCCGCGCAGCGCGTCGAGCGCAGCGGCGTTGGTGAGGTCGTACTGGATGGGCGTGATGGAGACGTGGTTGTCGCGCACCGCCACCACGTCCGAGTCTGGCGCCTCCCCGGCCTCCTGGGCCTCGCCCGCCAGCCAGTAGAAGGTGCGCCCGCGCGGGTCCGTGCGGTGCTCGAAGGTGTCCTGGTAGCGCCGCACGCCCAGGCGCGTCACGCGCACGCCGGCGTAGGCCTCGCCCTGCAGCGGCGGCAGGTTCACGTTGAGCAGGAACTTGGGGGGCAGGCTGCGCCCCGCGAGGTGGCCCACGAGGTGGCGGGCGAAGGCCGCCGCCCGCTCGTAGCCCACGTCGCTGAAGGTGGCGAGGGAGTAAGCGACGGCGGGCACGTCGTTGATGACGGCCTCCAGCGCGGCTGACACCGTGCCCGAGTAGAGCACGTCCGTCCCCAGGTTGGGGCCTCGGTTGATGCCGGAGCAGACCAGGTCCGGAGGGGCCTGCAGCAGCGCCCCCAGCGCCAGCTTCACGCAGTCCGAGGGCGTGCCCGAGACCGCCCAAGCGCCCGCCACCTGGCCCCAGGGGGAATGCACCTCCGCCCGCAGCGGCCGGTGCAGGGTGAGGGCGTGCCCGGTCGCGCTGCGCTCGCGGTCCGGGGCCACGACCCAGACCTCGTGGTCCTCGGCGAGGGCAGCCGCCAGGGCCCGGATGCCCGGGGCCGCGATCCCGTCGTCATTCGATACGAGGATGCGCATCCTGCCTCCCTCGGGGGCCGACGGCCTCCGCACGCACCCTCGACCTTACCACAACCGCCGCCTGGCGGTGCTGATGGCCGTCACGCCTGGGTGCCGGCCCCACCCATCATGGCCGTGATTTTGCGGACGTACTGCTGGGTCTCGGCGAACGGGGGGATGCCACCGTGCTTCTCCACGTTGCCAGGGCCCGCGTTGTAGCCCGCGAGCGCCTTGCTGGTGTCGCCCCCGAAGCGCTGCAGCATCTCGGCGAGGTACTTCACGCCGCCCTCCACGTTCTGCTTGGGGTCCATCGGATCAGTCACCCCCAGCCCGCGCGCGGTGTCGGGCATCAGCTGCATCAACCCCATCGCCCCGGCGCCGCTCCGGGCACTCGGGTCGCCCCCGGACTCCTGCTGGATCACCGCAAGGATCATCTCGAGGGGCACGCCGTACTGCTTCGAGAGCGCCTCCAGGAAGGCCCTCGACACGCCGGCGGCCTCCAGCTTGGCGAGGAGGCCGCCGAGCTGGCCCGGGTCCGTCGCGTTCACGTTGGCCAGGCCCGAGTGCCTGCCGCCTCCAGCCGGCGCCGCCCCGGCAGCCGGTGCTGCCCCACCCCCGGCCATCCGGGCCGCCCCGCCGCGCGGTGCCCGGCTGGCGGCCAGGGCGTTGCGCTTGCGCTCGCGCTCCTCCTCGGAGTCCAGGTCGAGGAGCGACAGCGCGCTCGGCCTGCCGCCGCCGCCACCCACCCGGGCGCCGTCGCCGCCCAGCCGCCCTTCCCTGGCGCCCGTGCCCGGGGCCGCGGCGGGTGCAGCCTGCCAGGCAGCGGGGTCGACGGCCTGCCCGGCCTCATTGAACACGCGTCGGGCGTTGCCCCACCCCTGCAGCGAGGTCACCCGGACACGATCCCCCGTCCTCGGGGCATGCAGCACCTGGCCGTCGCCCAGGTAGATGCCCACGTGGTAAGCGGGCTTCCCCTTGAACACGAGGTCCCCCGGCTTCAGGTCGGTCATGGCGACGGGCTGCCCCAGGCGCTGCTGGGTGTCTGCGGTGCCATCAAGGTTCACCCCGGCCATCCGGGCCGCCTGCATCACCAGCCCCGAGCAGTCGACCGGGCCCGGGGCGTCGAACGTCCGGTTGACGTGCCCGCCGCCCCAGCGGTAGGGCTGGCCGACGAACCGCATGGCGCTCTGGAGGAAGCGGTCGGCTGGCCGGGGTCCCGGTCCGCCTGCCGCCGCCCCGGGGGCGGCGGCGTTGGGTGCGCCGCCGGTGATGTGCGTCATGCCCGTCGTCCTCTCTGTCCGATGCGTCGGCTCGGCCGACGTCGCTCGTGAGGGGGTTGTCGCGGCCCGGCCTGCCGGTCTGCCGAGATTTGACGGCCCTCAAATGAGTCTTTAACAAGTTCTAAACAATTGCCAGGATCGAGGCGGCCTGCGCGAGGCCAGCCGGCTCACCCCACGCCCCGCTGCGCCAGGGCCGCGCGGCGTTCCTGAAGTAGCGCCCGGTAGGCTGGGGTGTCGATGTTCTCCGTCCACATCACGAGGGCGTCCTCGTGGTTGTCATGGTAATACCCACGACGTCGGCCGAGCGAGGTGAACCCGTACTTCTCGTACAGCGCGATGGCGGCCTGGTTGCTGACGCGCACCTCCAGCGTGACCCACCGGGCCTCGGCGCGCGCGGCGTGCTCCACCAGGTGGAGCAGCAGGCGTTCGCCGAACCCCTTGCCCTGGTGGGCGGGGTCCGTGCCGATGGTGGTGATGTGGGCCTCCTCCAGGATCAGCCAGTAGCCCGCGTAGCCGACGATGACGCCCGCGTGGAGGGACACGAAGTAGGTGCTCTGGGCGTTGGCGAGCTCGTTCTCGAAGGCTGCCTGGCTCCACCGCTCCCCGAAGCAGGCGCGCTCGACGGCGACCACGCGAGGCAGGTCGGAGGGCTGCATCTTGCGGATCTCGAGCATCGGGGCCTTCAGGCGGGCGGGGCGGCGGCGGCCTCCCAATTTACCACGGCCTGGGGCTCGCGCAGGTAGAGCGGAGCCAGCGCCTCCCCGTCGGACGGCTCCCCGGCGGCCAGGCGCCGGGCTGCCAGCAGCCCGACGCCCACGGCCCCCGCCGCGAGCTGGGCCTCCGGGGGCACCCGCCAGCCAGGCCGGGCGCCGGTGATGGCCGCCCGATGGCGGCTGGCCCCCTCGCCGAGCCACCAGAGGTCGGCCGTGTCGTCACGCGCCGCCAGCTGGGCGCACCAGGCCTCGAAGGGATGCAGCGCCGGCGGCACGAGCACGCGAGGCCCTTCGGCCGCGGGCGCGTAGAGCCCGGCAAAGACGAGGCCCCGGCGGGCATCGAGCAGCGCGCAGACGCGCTCGGCAGCAGGCAGCTGGGCCGCCAGGGCTGGCAGGGTTTCGACCCCGTACACGGGGATGCCCAGGACCTGGGCGGCGGTCTTGGCGAAGGCCAGCCCGGTGCGGACCCCCGTGAAGCCCCCGGGCCCGATGGCCACGCCCACCGCCTCGAGCGCCTCCCGGCGGCAGCCGGTCCAGGCGAAGAGCGCCTCCACCAGCACGAAGAGGGCCTCCGAGTGCCCGTTGCCGACGTCCCGGCCGAGCTCCGCCACGAGCCGCTCGCCGTCCATCAGCGCCACGGAGAGGTGGGGGGTGGCCGTGTTGATCGCGAGCAGCAACGGTCAGGCCTCCCGGGGAGCCCCGGCCCGGGCGCCGACGGCCGCCAGCCAGGCGGCGGCCCGGGTCTCCGGCGGTGCCTCCAGCAGCGCGAGCCGCCCCTCCCCGTCATCCGGGGCGAGCGCCAGCGCGAGGGCGCTCCGGGGGCGCAGGTCGAGTGTCTCGTCGCGCAGGCGCTCCGGCCACTCGATGGCGACCACCCCCCGGCCACCCTCCCAGACCTCCGGGAGGCCAGCGGCCTCGATCTCGCCAGGCGTGAGGCGGTAGAGGTCGAGGTGCTCCAGCGTCAGCCGACCCCGGTAGCTGTGGTGCAGCGCGAAGGTGGGGGAGGTCACGGCCTCCGTGATGCCAAGCCCCCTCGCCAGGCCGCGGGCCAGGGTGGTCTTGCCCGCGCCGAGGTCCCCGGACATCAGCAGCACGTCCCCGGGCTCCGCCGTGGCGGCCAGCCACACCCCGAGTTGCTCGGTTGCTGCCGGGTCCGGCAGGGGGAGGTGCCAGCGCGTCAAGCGGCCTCCGATACGACTACGCCCGCCCCACACGGACGGGAGGGGGCGGGCGGAGTCGTCCACGTGTGCATCACGGGCCTGAAGGCTTTCGAACCCCGGTTCCCCAGGTGGGTTCCCGCCTGAAAGCTTGAGGTTTCCGCCTGCAAGGGCGGTCTACGGCCACCTTCAGAGATGTGGGTTCCCGTGTTCAAAGCTGTAGCCGAAAGACATCAGGGGCTCGTGAGCCACGTGGACGGCCTCAGCGTAGCACGCCGAGGACGGCGTGTAAACCCCTCAGGCCGCGTGGAGCGCGGCTTTTCGCGGTTGTGGGGGGGCGCCCCGGCCCGGGATGACGGCGCCTGGCGGGCCTGCCCCACCGGGCGCTCAGCCAGGGCCGCCGGGCCTCGGGCGGCCCCGCTCCCAGGGGCGGCGGGTGCGCGCGCTCACGGCCTGCAGCAGCTGGTCGCTGTGCTCGAAGAACGCGGCGGGCAGCCGCACGGGCTGATCCCGGAGCCACACCTCGAAGACGTCCTCCTCCCGATCCTTGCGGACCGTGAGCCGGGTGATCTGGCTCCAGGGGATGCTGGCCTCGACCTCGTTGCCCTGCAGGAGCATCAGCCGGTCGTCGTCCACCACCACGCGCGAGCGGGTCAGGCGCCGGGCGTAGATCGCGCCGGCCCCGATCGACAGCGCAGGGAAGGCCATGAACAGCGGGATCATCCACCACATCGGGAGCGCGGCCCGGAACAGCCAGCCCACGCCACCCCCGAGGGCCACCACCGCCACGAGGCCGCCGAGGATGATCGGAAAGTAGGCCTGGAACTTGTACACCGAGGCCCGCGGCTTGAAGACCAGGCGCCCACCGGGGGGCCCGCTGGCGGAGGGAGGGGTCGAGCGGATCGCCATGGGGTGGCTCCTCGATGCGGGTCAGCTGTCTGGGGGGCGACGACGCCTGGGGGGACCTTCGGGGGCCTGCTCGGCCTCCGCGAGCCGGGCGAGGGCAGCCTCGCGCGCGCCGGTCCGCTCCCACGGCACGTCCTCGAACACCGGGGCGACGACGGGGAAGTCCGCCCGGCGCAGGGCAATCAGGTAGGCCGCTCCCCCGGCCTCCTCGATGTGCAGCGGGGCCTCCTGCAGCGCGGCAAAGGCGCCTGTGAAGGCCTCGGGCGTGACGGGGTAGTCCCCCACGACGATCGCCACGCGCTCGTAGTCTTGCACGAACAAGAAGGCATAGGCCTGCTGCAGCCGCTCCCCGAGCCGGGTGCGCGTCGCCTGCGGGAAGAACCGCGGCGGCGGGCCTCCCACGAGGGTCCTCAGCCGCTGGCTGGCGGCCGCGTCGCCGTAAGCCACGAAGGGGGTGGCCTCCGGTGCGCCCACGGCGGCCTCCACCGCGGCTTTCAGGGAGCGCTCGCCCGGCGAGCCGGGGGGGTGAGCCTCCGCGAAGATGATGATTCCCTGACGCATCGACACTCCGGACCACGCAGGCTCCAACGGCCGGACGCAGGTCCCCCGTCTCCTACCCCCGCCGCGTGGAGGGCAAACCAGGCCCGCAGGCCCCTGATTCCGCGCTAAGGGGCTAAAACTGTCACCCCGTGCGGATGTGGCCACACCCATTGGGTGCAGGCCTCATCGCTCCCCTCTCCCCGGTGTCCGGGGAGAGGGGAGCGCGTTTTCCGGCGTCGAGCATTCCCACACCCCGCCGGTTGCCTCGGTCGGCAGCTATTGCGGAATCAGGGCAGGCCCCTGATTTCGCATCACCCCTCATCTTTCCCCGTGGGGGAAGGGAGCGCAGTGGTTCCGCACCTGCTGGGTGAGGCCGAAATTCACCCCCCTCTCCCACCGGGAGAGGGGGGGCGCAGGCCGGGTGTGGGGAGGTTTGCTGCGGGGCAACGCCCGTTCCTCTCCCCGCGCAGCAAGGAAGAGGATCGCGTCAGCAGGCGCTGCCGGCCTCAGCGCATCGCGGCGGCGAAGTCCGCGTCGCGCCGGGCGAACTCCCAGGGCCACATCGGGGCCCGGCCCGTGGCCGTGAGCCGCACCCACTTCACGGGGTCTGCCGCCAGGCGGGCCAGGGTCTCCCGGCTCAGCTTGCCGCTGCGGATGGCCATGTCCCGCACGGCCCAGGCGGGGTCCGCCGCTAGCTCCTCGGCCAGCGCGGCGGGCAAGGAGGGGCGCTGGATCAGCGCGAAGCGGACGGCTGCGAACGGGGAGGCCACCAGGCGCCCCTGCACGCGGAGGGACAGCCGGGGGCGGCGCAGCACGGCATGGTGGACGTCGGGGTGACGCGTCTCGAGCAGGGCCACGAGGACCTCGTCGGGCGCGTGCGGGTGGCACGCGAGGGCGGTCTTGAGCGTCCCGTCCGCCCCGAAGGCGATCGCCTCGAACACGCCGCGGCTGATGGGGCTGCGGGAGAGCACGGCGAGCCGCACGTCCTCGTCGGGATCCGCGAGGAGCGCCAGCAAGGTGGCCTCGGGGGTGTCGGGGTGGCGCGCGACGCTGGCTCGGACCCGCCGGGAGGGGTCGCGGGCCAGCCGGACCAGCATGCCGCGCGTGACGCGGGGGGAGGCCAGCACCGCCTCTCGCACGGCCTGGCCGGGGCCACGGTCGAGGACGGCCTCCAGCCCGGCTGCTGTCATCAGGCGGTGCCTCAGGGCGGCTGTCAGCAAGGCGTCGTCGCCGTGCGCGAGCAGGTGGGCGAACAGCTCGCCGTTCAGCTTCGGGTGGCGCAGGAGGGCCGTCGCGATCGCGGGGGTGGCGGCCGCGGCGAGGGCCGCGATCTGGTCCGGCGTGAGGGTCGGGTTGCGCGCGACGCCCTCACGCCGGGCCGGGTTGCCCTCCAGGGCCTCCGCGATGGTCTCCGGGGCGAGCTTGCCGTGGCGCAACGCGGCGGCCTGCACGGTCGCGTGGGGGGCGGCTGCCAGGGCCTCCAGCAGCGCGGGGGGCGTGAGGGGGTGGCAGGCCACGGCCTCCTGCACGCGTGGGCTGGCGGAGCCGGCCAGCACGGCCAGCAACGAGGGCGTCATCTGGGGGTGGGCCGCGACGGCCACCTGGGCCTCCTCGTGGCCAGTGCGGGCGATCAGCTCGAGGACGTTGCGCGTGGCACGGGGGTTGAGCGCCACCGCCACCTGGATCTCGACGTCCCTGGACTGGACGAGCTTGAACCAGGCGCCCTCGTCCGCGAGCGGGCTCATCGCCAGGTGCAGGCGCTCCTCCCGGGTTTCAGGCCGGGCCACGGGCGCCAGCATCGCGGCCGTCAGCGCCGCGCCGACCTGGCGTGCGCTCTGGTAGCTGTCGAGCCCGAGGCGGGCTGTGGTGTGGCTGGGGGCGTGGCGGGGCGTCATGGGCACCTCTTCGTGCAGGGGTTATCGCTAATGAGGAGAAAAGATTGCGTTAAGGTATGCCTAAGACCAGCCGCGCCGGTCGCCCCGTGCGCCTGCTGTGAAGGGCCCTGTGGGCCCGAAGCCGCCGCAATCGCTGGATCCGGGCAGGGGGGCGGTGCTATCGTGCCAGCCTTCCCCCTGCCCCTTGGAGGTGCCCCGTGACCCACCGTGATCTCCGCCACGCCCGGCTTGTGCTGGCCTCGGCGTCGCCCCGCCGCGCGATGCTGCTCGGACAGCTGGGGCTGGCCCCTGTCGTGGACCCGAGCAGCTCGGCCGAGGTCGTGCCCCCGGGGGTCACGCCCGCTGGCCTGGTGGAGGTCCTGGCGCTGGAGAAGGCCGAGGAGGTGGCTGGGCGGCACGGGGACGCGGACCTTGTGATCGGCGCCGACACGGTGGTGGTGCAGGCGGGGGCCATCCTGGGCAAGCCCCGCGACGTCGCCGACGCCCACCGGATGCTGCGGGGGCTTGCGGGGGCCTGGCATCAGGTCTACACGGGGTATGCGCTGCTGGCGCCGCGGGAGGGGCGGCGGGTGGTGGGGCACGCGCGGAGCGAGGTGGCCATGCGCCCGCTGTCGGATGCGGAGATTGCGGCCTACGTGGCGACGGGCGAGCCGATGGACAAGGCCGGGGCGTACGCCATCCAGGCCCTGGGGGCGGCGCTCGTGCAGGAGATCCGCGGCGACTACACCAACATCGTCGGGCTGCCTGTCCCGAGCCTCGACGCGGCCTGGCGAGAGCTGGGCTGGAGCCTGCTGTGAGGCGGCCCGGGCGCGTGACGCGCGAGGCCTTGCGGCCGCGGGAGCGGCTGGTGGGCCGGGGGGCGGCAGCGCTGCACGAGGCCGAGCTGGTGGCGCTCGTGCTTGGCGCTGGCGATCGCCAGGGCGAGGCCGAGGCCCTGGCCCGGGGCTGGCTCGGGCAGTTCGCGGACGCGGCTGACCCCACCGGGCTCACGGGCCTGCTGGGGGCCAGCACCGAGGAGCTGGCGGCCCTGCCCGGCGCGGGGCCGGTCCGCAGCGCGAGGTTGCGGGCGGTGCGGGAGATCGCCCACCGGCTCACGGCCCGGGCGTTGCGCGCGCCGCGGCGCGTGCGGGGGCCGGAGGACGCCTGGCGCCACCTGGCCCCCCTCGTCGCGGGGGCGGATCGGGAGCGCTTCGCCCTGCTGTGTCTCAACCGCAAGCACGGCGTGTTGCGGGCCGAGGTGGTGGCCGTGGGCTCGCTCGAGGCGGTGGTCGTGCACCCGCGCGAGGTCTTCCGGCCCGCCGTCAGGGCGGGGGCGGCGGCCGTGGTGGTGGCCCACAACCACCCCTCGGGCGATCCGGCGCCCAGCCCCGAGGATCACGCCCTCACCCGCCGCCTCGCCGAGGCTGGGGTCGTGCTGGGGATCCCGTTGCTCGACCACCTCGTGATCGGGCGGGCCGGGTTCGTGAGCCTGTGTGAGGCCGGGCCTGCATCAGGGGCCCCGGCGTCGGGCCGCTTCGGCCTGGTGCCGTCGGGCCTGGACCCGCGTCAGGAAGCGCCCTGACGACATTGGACGGATGGGGCCTCACGGGTCATAATACGCTGTCTCACCCTGCGATGGTGGCGCGTTGGGATGGCGTCTGGTCGGGCGCGTCCGTCACAGCGAGCCACCAGGCTCCCCCGCCACCATGGGGGCTGCCCGGTTGCTGCCGGGCGTCCCTCCGCCCCAAAGCTGGAACCCTTCGGAAAGCGAGTCTTCATCGTGTTCAGCCTGTTCGGCCGTTTCTCCCGCGACATGGGCATCGACCTTGGCACCGCGAACACGCTCGTGTTCGTTCGCGGCAAGGGCATCGTGTTGCGTGAACCCTCCGTGGTGGCCATTCAGCAGGGCCAGCGCAACGTGGCCCTGGCGGTCGGCGAGGAGGCCAAGCAGATGCTCGGCCGCACGCCCGGCAACATCGTTGCCATCCGGCCGTTGATGGACGGGGTCATCGCGGACTTCGAGGTCACGGAGACGATGCTCAAGCACTTCATCACCAAGGTGCACGAGCGGCAGGGCGTCTTCCGCCCCCGCATGGTCATCGGCATCCCGTCCGGCGTCACGGGCGTCGAGCGGCGGGCCGTCATGGACGCGGCGTTGCAGGCCGGGGCCCGCGAGGTCTACCTGATCGAGGAACCGATGGCCGCGGCGATCGGCGCCGGGCTCCCCGTCTCCGAGCCGATGGGCTCGATGATTGTCGACATCGGGGGGGGCACCACCGAGGTCGCCGTGATCTCGCTGGGCGGCATCGTGGTGGCCAAGTCCGAGCGCATCGCGGGCGATGAGCTGTCGGAGGCCGTCTCGCATTACATGAAGAAGGTCCACAACCTGAGCATCGGGGAGCGCACGGCCGAGGAGATCAAGATCCGGCTTGGCTCCGCGTATCCGCTGCGGGAGGAGCTCAAGATGGAGGTCCGCGGCCTCAACCAGGTCTCGGGCCTGCCCCGCACGGTGACGATCACCTCGGGGGAGATCCGTGAGGCGATGCTGGAGCCCGTCAACAAGATCGTCGAGGCCGTGCGTGACACGCTGGAGAAGTGCCCGCCCGAGCTCGCCGCGGACATCATCGACCGCGGCATCGTGCTGGCCGGGGGAGGGGCGCTGCTGCAAGGCCTTGACGAGATGATCAGCCACGACACGGAGGTCCCCGTCCACATTGCTGACGACCCGCTGTCGTGTGTCGTCCTCGGCACCGGCAAGGTGCTGGAGGACTTCGACACCCTCAAGCGGGTGCTAGGCACCGGCGTGGAGCACTGAGCGCCGCGGCATGGCGTCATACAGGCGCGGTCGCCGCGTCCCGCTTCGTGAGCTCACCTTCCTGGCCGCGCTCCTCGGGGCGGCCGTTGCCGTGAGCTGGATCTCCGGGCGCACGATGGTGCTCCACGAGCTGTTTCGGCCCCTGTTGGGGGCGGTGGACCGCGTGACGGGTGCCACCAACCAGACCATCGACCGCGTGAAGGATCTCCGCACGCTGGAGCGCGACAAGGCGCGCCTCGAGGCCCGCGTCCGGGAGCTCGAGGCGCTGCTCGATGCCAGGCTCGAGCAGGGCCTCGAGAACGCCCGCCTGCACGCGCTGCTTCAGCTGCAGCTACCCACCGGCGTCGAGCCCCTGGTGGCCCGCGTCGTGGGGCGCAACCCGGACAACTGGCACCAGCGGATCGTGCTGGACGCCGGTCACGACCGGGGCGTCCAGCTCAACGGGATCGTCGTGACGCGCAAGGGCCTGGTCGGGCGCGTCGTGACGCTGGCGGCCAACACCGCAATGGTCGCGCTCGTCACGGATCCGGCCAGCGCCGTCTCGGTGCTGAACACCCGCAACCGGTACGCGGGGGTGATGCAGGGGCAGGGGGACAAGTGGCCCGTGCTGCGCTACCTCGACCGGCCCGAGCGCTGGCACATCGGGGAACGCCTGATCTCCAGTGGCCTCGGGGGGGCGTTCCCCAAGGGGCTTCAGGTCGGACGGATCGTTCAGCTCCAGAACGAGAAGGAGCGCCCGGGCACGTCCGTGCAGGCGATGCTGTACGCAGACCTGCGCGTCGTGCCGGCGGTCGACCTCGAGGCCCTGGAGGAGGTGCTGGTGTTGCCGGCGGGGCTGCCCGCGATGCCCGAGCCGCCAGCGCCCTCGCCGCGGCCATCACGTCCCGGTCCGGGGGCTGCCAAGCCCTCCCCCAGGCCGGCCGGGGCCCCGCCATGACCCTGCTGCGGGCGTTGTGGTTGTTGCTGCCGCTCGCGCTGGTGTGGGAGTCCAGCGAGCTGGCGGTCCTGCCCTACCTCGCGTGGCGCCTCGACCCCGTGCTGGCGCTCGTCGTGCTGGCAGGGCTGACGCTGGGCCCCCGGCATGGCGTCTGGCTGGGGCTGGTGGGGGGCGGCTGCCAGGACCTCCTGGTGGGCGCAGGCCTGCTCTACGGCGGCACGAAGGCCCTGGCGGGCGCGGTGGCCGGGTTGGTGCAGCCCCACGTCTACCGCCTCGATGCCCTGAGCCTCGCCGTCGTGGGGCTGCTGGCCTCGCTCGGCGAGGGCCTGACGATCGCCCTCTACCTGTTCGCGCAGGGCCGCACCGCCGTCTGGGACCACTTCGCCTCCCTGTCGCTGCCGGTCGGGCTGGTCAACGCGGCGCTGCTGGTGCTGGTCCACGCCGGGGTGACCCGCCTGCCCGCCTCCGAGGCGCGCAAGGGGTGATGGGCCGTGGATGAACGCGAGGAGCGGCACCTCCGGGCGCTGGGGTTCATGGCGGTGGCCTGCCTGATGGGCGCGGTGCTGATCACGCGGCTCGCCCAGCTCCAGCTGTACGAGGGCGGGCGGTTCCTCAAGCAGGCCGAGGGCAACCGCCTGCGCATCATCCCCCAGCTTGCGCCCCGGGGCGTGATCCGCGATCGCCACGGCAACGTGCTCGCCAGCAACCGGCTGAGCTACAGCGTCGCGCTGTACCCCCTCAAGATGAAGCGGGCCCAGGTGGGCGAGGTGGTCGACCGCCTCGCGGCCCTGCTTGGCGTCGACGCGGCGGAGCTCCGGCGCCGGGTGGAGGCCTTCGGGTATGCCTCGTCGCACCCCATCAAGCTGCTCCCGGACATCGATCAGCGGGCCATCGCGCGCATCGCCGAGAGCCAGGCGGAGCTGCCGGGCGTCTCGATCGAGCCCGACACCGTGCGGTTCTACCCCCGGGGGGCGCTGGCTGCCCACGTGCTGGGCTACACGGGTGAGGTCACGCAGGCCGAGCTGGAGCGGCTTCCCGAGCGGGGCATGCGCCGGGGCGACGTCATCGGCAAGGCTGGCATCGAGCGCGTCCTGGATTCCCACCTGCGCGGCCAGAACGGCTTCCAGCGGGTCGAGGTGGATTCCCGCGGCCGCCTGGTGCAGACCATGGGCGAGATCCCGGCGGCGCCCGGCAAGGATCTACGGTTGACGCTCGATGCGGAGCTGCAGGCCGTCGCGGAGCAGGCCCTCGACGAGAAGAAGCTGACCGGGGCCGTCGTCGCGCTGCACCCGCAGACGGGGGAGGTCCTGGCGATGGCCAGCCGGCCGACCTTCGACCCCAACCTCTTCAGCCGCCGGGTGCGGGCCCGGGACTGGCAGCGCCTGCAGCGCATGAACTTTCCCTTCGTGAACCGCTCGGTCTCGGCCTACCCGCCCGGCTCGATCTTCAAGATCCCGATGGCCCTGGCCGCCCTGGAGTCCGGCGTTTGCAGCCCGGGAAGGCTGTTCAACTCCACGGGCTCCCTGCGGGTGGGCAACCGGATCTTCCACGACTGGAAGGCGTCGGGCTTCGGTCGCGTCAACCTGGTGAAGTCGCTGCAGTGGTCGATCGACACGGTCTACTACCAGCTCGGGGTCGAGATGGGGGGCCGCACGATGGCGCGTTATGCCCGAGAGACGGGCCTCGGGGAGCGCACCGGCCTCCAGCTCGGGGGGGAGAGCGCGGGCCTGATCCCGGACCCCGAGTGGAAGCAGCGGGTGTGGCACGACAAGTGGTGGCCGGGCGACTCCGCGAACATGTCCATCGGGCAGGGCGCCGTCAGCGTGACGCCGCTTCAGGCCGCGGTGATGGTCAGCGCGATCGTGAACGGGGGCAAGGTGCTGGTCCCCCGCCTGGTGGCGGACGGCAAGCCTGGAGAGGTCCGCAAACAGAGCAGCTGGCGGCCTGGCAGC
Organism: Candidatus Sericytochromatia bacterium; assembly: GCA_035284865.1. GTDB lineage: Bacteria > Cyanobacteriota > Sericytochromatia > S15B-MN24 > JAQBPE01 > JAYKHL01. The sequence goes on from JAYKHL010000208.1 coordinate 19,804, forward strand.
GTGGCCGTCGTGAGGCAGGGCATGCGGGCGGTGGTGGCGGCGGGCACGGGGGTGGTGGCTGACGTCCCGGGCAAGCAGATCGCAGGCAAGACCGGGTCCGCCGAGAGCGGCAAGCCGAAGACCCACGCCTGGTTCGTCTGCGTGGGCCCCGAGCAGGCCCCGGCGATCACGGTGGTGGTGTTCGCCGAGGCGGCCGGCCACGGCGGCGACGTCGCCGCCCCCGTCGCGCGCAAGCTGCTTGATCGCTACTTTGGCCTGAAGGAGGGCAAGATCCGACGGGCCACGGTGATCGACTGACGACGCCGCGTCGGCAGGTGCGCCACATGGCAGGGTTGGGCCAGAGGCGCTACAATGGACAGGTTTGCGTGCCACTGGCGCCCTGCCCCGAGGTCCTCGTGCTCGTTTCCTTGTTCCCCCGCTCCGCAAAGGCCGGCCGCCATGGCTGAGGTCACCTTGAAGGGCACCCCGCGTGGGGTGGTGCTGGGGCTGCCCCAGACGGGGCCCTGGGAGGAACTCGAGCAGGCCGTCGACGCCAAGCTTGCCGCCGCCCACAGCTTGCTTGCCGGCGCGCGCGTGATCATCGACCTGGGGGCCCGGGCCCTGGACGCCGAGCGCCTGACGGCCTTCAGGGTCAGGGTGGCAGAGCGCTTCTCCGTCGAGGTGGCGGCCGCGCGGGCGGAGGACGACGACACCCAGGGCGCCGTCCTCGCCGCGGGCCTGGACCTCGTGGAGGCCATCGCGGGCGGCGAGGCCCCGGCCGAGGGGGCGGAGGCCGGCTTCTCGCTTCCGAACAACGCGCACTACCTGCGGCAGACCATCCGCAGCGGGCAGTCGCTGCGCCACTTTGGCAACGTCGTGATCTGTGGCGACATCAACCCGGGCGCGGAGGTCATCGCGACGGGTGACATCATCGTGTTCGGGACGCTGCGGGGCGTCGCGCACGCCGGCGCCGCCGGGGACGAGGGTGCCCAGATCGTGGCCATCAACCTGCGTCCCACTCAGATCCGGATCGCGGGCTTCATCGCTCGCAGCCCGGATTCTGCGGCCCCCCCGCTCTCCAAGTACCCGGAAGTGGCGCGCATCCAGGGCGGCGAGATCCACATCCTGCCCCTGCGCGACACCATCTAGTCAGCTGTCCACGCCCTACGGAGGCAAACGTCCATGTCCTCGGAAACCCCTGAGCAGCTCACCCCCGGTCGCGTCATCGTCGTGACGTCCGGCAAGGGCGGCGTGGGCAAGACCACCACCACGGCCAACATCGGGATGGCGCTGGCCTGGATGGGCAAGCGCGTGGCCCTCGTCGACGCCGACATCGGGCTGCGCAACCTCGATCTGGTGCTGGGCCTCGAGAACCGCATCGTCTACAACTCGGTGGACGTGGTCGAGGGGCGGGCGAGACTCAAGCAGGCCCTCATCAAGGACAAGCGCACGCCGAACCTGGCCTTCCTGCCGGCGGCCCAGACGCGCGACAAGAGCGCCATCACGCCGGACCAGATGCGGGGGATGATCGACGAGATCAAGCTGGAGTACGACTTCGTGCTCATCGACTGCCCTGCCGGCATCGAGCAGGGCTTCAAGAACGCGATCGCTGGCGCCGACGAGGCCATCATCGTGACGAACCCCGAGGTCTCGTCCGTGCGCGACGCCGATCGCGTCATCGGGTTCCTGGAGACGGCGGCCATCGCGACCAACCGCCTCATCGTCAACCGCGTGCGGCCCGCGATGGTGAAGTCGAAGGAGATGATGAGCGTGGACGACGTGCTCGACATCCTCGGCTCCAGCGTCAAGCTGCTTGGCGTGGTTCCTGACGATGAGACCATCATCACCTCCACCAACCGGGGCGAGCCGGCTGTGCTCAGCAAGAACGGCTCGAAGGCAGGCCAGGCCTACCTCAACGTGTCGCGGCGCCTGCTCGGGGAGGACGTGCCCTTCATGAACCTCGAGGCGGGCAATGGCCTCATCGACAAGCTGAAGAGCCTCTTCAAGTAGGCAGGAGGACACGATGGGCCTGGGAAGCTTCTTGGGGCGTCTGCTCGGTCGGTCGGAGGCTGTCAGCAGCCGCAGCGCGGCGACGGACCGCCTCAAGCTCGTGCTCATGCACGACCGGACGGACATCCCCGCGACCATGATGGAGGCCATCCGCACCGAGATGGTCGCGGTGCTCTCCAAGTACGTGGAGATCGACACCGAGGCGCTCGATGTCCAGCTCGAGCGCGAGCAAGGGGCGATCGGCCTGGTGCTGAACATCCCCATCAAGCGCGTCAAGACCGAGCTCGAGGCTGCCGAGGCGCTCGAGACCATGCACGCCGTCCAGCTGGCTCAGGAGGCAGGGCCGGAGGCTCCTCCCGGCGCGAGGGAGGGGGCGTCAGAGCCCGCCGTCGCCAGCGAGGGCGCCCTGGCTCCAGACGGGCAGCAGGCCGAGCCGGCGGCCCCCGGGGGGGCCGAGGAGGCGTCCGGGGCAGGGCTTGAGCCGGAGGCGGTGAAGGCTGCCGCGGCCCCCGATGGGGCGCCGGCCACGGAAACGCCGGCCCGGGGCCAGGCCGAGCCCGAGGCCAGCCGCACCAGCAGCCCGGCCGTGATCGAGGTGGCGCAGCCCGTCAAGACCGTCACGCTGCCGGCGCGTCGCCTGGGCGGCCTGAAGGGGCCCGACGTCGGGGCGCTGCTCCAGAAGGTCGAGGACGACGGCGAGGAGCGTCCGAAGGTCGCGCGGGACGCCTGGTACACGGCCGAGGCCCTGCTGGCCCCCACCCCCAGCGAGCGCGGCGAGCCGAGCGACTGAGGCCACGCGACGGTGGTGACGGCGCTCAGCGAGAACCGGCAGTGGCGCAGCTTTGACTGGAGCCTGCTCGGGGCTGTGGTGCTGTTGCTGCTGACGGGGCTGGCGGCCATCTTCAGCGCCACGCACGGGACCGCTGCCGGGCCCGAGGAGGTCAAGCGGCAGCTGCTTTATGTCCTGCCGGCGGTCGTGGCGATGCTGGCGATGCTTTTCTACGACTACGGGTGGCTCTTCAGCCTGTCCCGGTGGGTGTACTGGGGCAACATCGGCCTGCTGGCGGCCGTCCTCGTCCTCGGGCACAGCGCGCTCGGCGCCCAGCGGTGGATCAACCTCGGGTTCATGACCGTCCAGCCGTCGGAGTTCGCCAAGCTCGCGCTGATCATCACGCTGGCCAAGCTCCTGTCGATGCGGCCTGCGCGCGAGGTCCGGGTGTTGCTGCCGGTCGCCCTGCACGTGGCCATTCCCTTCGCGCTGATCTTCAAACAGCCTGACCTCGGCACGTCGCTCGTGTTCGGCGCGATCACCCTCGGCATGCTGTTCTGGTCGGGCTTGCCGGGGGCCATCCTGTTCGCGCTGCTCTCTCCGGCCCTGAGCGTGACGGCCAGCCTCATCGGCTGGCCCCTCTGGCTGGCCTACGTGAGCGGACTTGGCGTCTGGGCCTGGCGCTCCTTCAAGGCGCCGATGGTGTGGCGGGGCCTGCTGGTGGCGGGCAACGTGGTGGCAGCCTTCGCCATCCCGCTGCTGTGGGGCCTCCTCAAGCCCTACCAGCGCCAGCGCCTCGTCGTGTTCATGAACCCGGAGGCTGACCCGCTCGGATCGGGCTACCACATCATCCAGTCCAAGGTGGCGATCGGCTCGGGGGGGGCCTCGGGCAAGGGCTTCCTGGAAGGCACCCAGACCCAGCTGCACTTCATCCCCGAGCAGCACACGGACTTCATCTTCTCCGTGGTGGGGGAGGAGTTCGGCTTCGTGGGCGGCGTGGCACTCGTCGCGCTGTACCTCTTCGTGGTGTGGCGCGGCATCGCCATCGCGACCCGGGCGAAGGATGACTACGGCAGCCTGATGGCGGTGGGCATCGTCAGCATGTTCCTCTTCCACTTCTTCGTGAACATCGGCATGACCATCGGCATCATGCCGGTGACCGGCATTCCCCTGCCCTTCATCAGCGCGGGAGGCACGAGCCTGCTCACCAACGCCGCCGCCATTGGCCTGCTGCTCTCCGTGAGCATCCGACGACGCAAGCTGGTCATCACGCCGGGCGGTTGACCGCCGCCTGCCCGGCCTGACGGATGGGCCACCCAGGCGGGCGTTGGGCGTCGGCTCACCGGAAGGTCTGCTCGGCCCGCACGGGCGCCGGGCCGGTTGCGGTGCCGTCGAGGTGGGCGACGTAGCCGGGGGGAAGCTGGCAGGCCGAGCAGGCCAGGGCCAGGCAGGCGAGCAGCAGGGCGCGAGCGGGGGTCATCGGGGGCTCCTCGGGGCTTATGTCTCCGAGGAGTCTTTCGGCTGGCACGCGGGCGGGCTGTAGGGGTGTCGGTGACCCTGATCACCAACCGCGTCAGCGACCGCCCGTGAACACCGTGCGGACCTGGCTCCGCAGCATCTGCACCAGCTCGGCGGGGTTCTCCGAGTAGCTCATGGCGGTGTCGAAGTCGACCACGCCGGCCTGGTAGAAGTTCAGCAGGCTCTGGTTCATGCTCTGCATGCCTTCGAGCAGGCCGTTCTTCTCGACCTCGTAGAGCTTGTCGATCTCGTTCTTGAGGATGGCCTCGCGGGCCGTGGGCGTGCAGATGAGGAAGTCCACCGCCGGGACGCGCCCGGGGCGGTCGCAGCGGGGCACGAGGCGCTGCGACAGCACCCCCTTGAGCGCATTCGCCAGCTGGAGCCGGACAGGCTCCTGTTCGTGCGGGGGGAAGGCGTTGATCACGCGGTTGATCGTGAGCACGGCGTCGTTGGTGTGGAGCGTGGAGAACACCATGTGACCGGTCTCGGCAGCCTTGAGGGCGAGCTCGATGGTCTCGCGGTCACGCAGCTCGCCGATCAGGATGATGTTCGGGGCCTGCCGGAGCGCGGACTTGATGGCGAGCGTGAAGCTCTGTGTGTCTTCGCCCACCTCGCGCTGCGACACCACGCAGCGCTTGTGCAGGTGCTTGACCTCGATCGGGTCCTCGATCGTCACGAGGTGTCCCGGCTTGGTGCTGTTGTAAAGGTCGATCAAGGCGGCCAACGTGGTGGTCTTGCCCGAGCCCGTCGGTCCGGTCACGAGGAAGAGCCCCTGACGCTCGAAGATGACGTTCTTCACGGCGGGCGGCAGCCCGAGCGCCTCGACGCTGCGGATGTTCGGGAGGATGACCCGGATGACGGCCGCGACCTGGTGGTCGTTGTGGAACATGTTCACGCGGAAGCGGCCCACGCCCGTCACCTCGAAGGAGGTGTCGATCTCGAGCCGCTCCTCGAACAGCCGCTGCTTGACCTCCGGGAGCACGCCGTACAGCAGCTGTCGGGCCCCCTCCGGGGGCAGCACGGGGCAGCCGGCCATGGGCGTCACCGCGCCGTTGACCACGAAGAGCGCGGGCAGGTGGGCCTTGATGTGGATGTCGGCGGCCCCCTGGGCGACCGCCTCCCGCATGATGGCCGCGAGCGGGGAGGCGTCGATCTGGGCCTGCAGGGACATCGGGGGGCCTCTAGGCGAGCTGGTGGGCCAGGATGACCCGGGTGGGGGCGAGCAGCTGCTCCTGGGTGGCCGCAGCGGCCTGCGCCGCGGCCACCAGCTCGGGCGGACAGGCGCTGTCGGCCAGCACCCGCGCCAGCTCCGGGAGGTTCAGGCCCCGCGTGACCTCGGCGACGCGGATGCCGGAGGTGTTGTACTGCGACTCCGTGACCACCAGCTGCCCGTGCGCCACAAAGGCATGGACCAGCATCGCCTCACACACCACCGCCCGCCCGGTGTGGGCGTTGTTGAACTCGAGGTAGTCCCCCGCATAGGTGGCCTGGCAGGCCGCGCAGGTGCGCTCCGCGCGGTCGTTGAACCGGGTCGCGTAGAGGGCCCGGCGTGCCCGGAGGTCCTGGATGACCTGGCCGTGGAGCCGCTCGAGCACCACCCGTTGCTCGTCGGAGTTCACGGGGGCCTGGCCGGCGACTCCCCGCACGGCCTCCGCCAGCAGGTCCGCGAGCACGGGCACCTGGGCCAGGAAGTGCTGAAGCTGTTCCACCGTGGGGTCCTCCGGGCGTGGGGCGCCCCGCCCTCCGCGAACGTACCCGGTGCTGGCCTGGCCTTAACGGCGAGGGCGCCGTGGCCAGGCCGGCCACGGCCAGCGCCCGGAGCGCGTGGCGGCGGGCACCGGGCTGCCGATGTGATACCATGGGGCCGTCTCGTCTTCACCCAAGGAGGTCCCGCGCGGCCCTGCTCCCCCGGGGAGCCCTGCCGCCTGTATGTCACCCGCCGATCCAGCCGTGGCCCTCGCGCCGCTCGACCCCGCCACCATCGCCGTCAACCTGACGGTCGTGCTGCTGCTCGTGGCAGCCAATGGCTTCTTCGTCGCGGCCGAGTTCTCCCTCGTCAGCGTGCGGCAGACCCGCATTGACCAGCTCGTCGAGCAAGGCAACAAGCTCGCTCGCATCATCCAGAAGGCCAAGGCGGACCCCAACCGCTTCCTGTCGGCTTCTCAGATCGGCATCACGCTGGCCTCCCTGGCCCTGGGCTGGGTGGCGGAGCCCACGGTGGCGACCCTCCTGACCCACCTGCTGCAGCTCGTGGGCGCCGCCGGCTGGCTGGGAGGCACCTGGCTTCACTCGGTGGCCGTGGCCGTCACGTTCGTGGTCATCACGTACATGCACATCGTGATCGGGGAGTTCATCCCGAAGGCGATGGCGCTGCAGCGCACCGAGCCGACGGTGCTCTACACGGCCCTGCCGCTGGAGCTCATCGCGTCCGTGTGCACGCCCTTCATCCACGTGCTGAACCGGTCCGGGCAGTTCTTGCTGGACCGGCTCGGCATTCCAGCGGCGCCGCACCATCACCTGGTCTACACCGAGGATGAGCTCAAGCGGATCGTCAGCGCCTCGCACGAGGTCGGCATCCTCGAGGCGCAGGAGCAGGAGATGCTGCACAAGGTGTTCGCCTTCTCGGACCGGCGCGTGCGCGAGCTGATGGTGCCGCGCACCGACATGCAGGTGTTGCCCGTGACGGCCACCTTCGCCGAGGTCGTGCGCATGGTGATGTCCGAGCAGCACACCCGCATGCCCGTCTACGAGGACTCCATCGACGACATCATCGGCGTGCTCAACGCCAAGGACCTCTTCCAGTTCCTGGCCGACGACCGCAGCCCGGCGGACTTCGACCTCCGGGGCTTGCTTCGGCCCGTGCCCTTCGTGCCGGAGAGCAAGGCCGTGGACGACCTGCTCGCCGAAATGAAGAAGAGCCGCACGCAGATGGCCATCGTGATGGACGAGTTCGGGGGCACCGCGGGCCTGATCTCGCTGGAGGACCTGCTCGAGGAGCTCGTGGGCGAGATCGAGGACGAGTTCGACGAGCCCGAGGTCGAGATCGTTCCGCTCGATCCGGGCGTGTACCGGCTCGACGGCAAGGTGCGCATCGTGGACTTCAACGAGCGCTTCGGCACGGAGCTGTCGAGCGAAGACTACGACACGATCGCGGGCCTGGTGTTCGGCCAGCTGGGCCGCGAGCCCCTGCTCGAGGACGCGGTGGAGTTTGCCCGCCTGCGCCTGGTGGTCGAGGCCATGGAGGGCCACCGCATCACGTCGCTGCGGCTGCACATCCGGCCGGAGGAGCCCAGGGCCGAGGGCGAGGCCTCAGGCACGGGCGAGGAGGCCTGAGGGCGGGCCTGCCCCTGATTCCGCGCTAAGGGGCTGAAACGATCACCCCGTGCGGATGTGGCCACACCCATTGGGTGCAGGCATCATCGCTCCCCTCTCCCCGGCTCGCCGGGGAGAGGGGAGCGCGTTTTCCGGCGTCGAGCATTCCCACACCCCGCCGGTTGCCTCGGTCAGCAGCTATTGCGGAATCAGGGACTGAGGGCCCGGTTGGCGGCGTGGCTGCCGTGGTACAGGCTCAGCAGAGCCGCTCGCCGTTCCCTGGAGGTGTCCGTGTCGTCGCTGACCGTTCCCAAGCTGCTGCCCCGGCTCGCCCTCGGAGCCTGCCTCGTGGCGCCCGTCACCCGCGAGGATCGGTCCGCGCCCCGGAAGCCCTGAGGGCAGCCTTGCTCGCCGGGTGATCGTCGTGACGAGGGGCCGGGCCCGGGGGGCCAGCTGTCGGCCGCGTCAAGAAATGTTATATTTTGATTAAGTGGTCGCAACGGCGCGGCCGGCTGATTCCCCGCGCCGGGCGTGCGGCTCGCCGAAGAGCCCGAGCCCGGTCTGACCGCCGGCCCGTGCCGGCTTCCCGGAGCCCGCCGTGTCTGCCGACTGGGCGCATGACGCCATCGTCTACCACCTCTACCCGCTGGGCGCGCTCGGCGCGCCCGCCCGCAACGACGGCCGCTCGGCCCCGGTGAACCGCCTCGCCGAGCTGGAGGCCTGGATCCCGCACTGGCAGGCCCTGGGCGTCAACACGCTGTACCTCGGGCCGCTGTTCGAGTCCGTCACCCACGGCTACGACACCACGGACTACGGGCTCGTCGATCGCCGGTTGGGTGACAACGCCGCGCTGGCCCGCCTCGTGCGCACGCTGCACGCGGCCGGCTTTCGCGTGATCCTCGACGCCGTTCTCAACCACGTCGGCCGCCGCCATGCCGCCTTCCGCGACCTCCAGCGGCACGGGGCGCGGTCGCGGTATGCCGCCTGGTTCAAGGGGCTGCGCTTTGACCGCGGCAACCCGGCCGGCGACCCGTTTGACTACGAGACGTGGGCTGGCCACCACGAGCTGGTGAAGCTCGACCTCACGCACCCCGAGGTGCGCGCGCACCTGCTTGAGGCCGTCACGGCTTGGATCCGGGAGTTCGACATCGACGGGCTGCGGCTCGACGCGGCCGACGTGATGGACCTCGGCTTCCTGCGCGACCTCGCCACCCACTGCAAGGGCCTGCGCCCCGACTTCTGGCTGATGGGGGAGGTGGTGCTCGGCGACTACAGCCAGTGGGCGAACGGCGAGGCCCTCGACGCCACCACCAACTACGAGGCCTACGACGGGCTGCACAGGGCCCACAACGACCGCGACTACGGCCGCATCGCCCATGCCCTTGCGCGGCAGTTCGGGCCGCGGGGCGTCTACCGGGGGCTGCCGCTGTACGCCTTCGCCGACAACCACGACGTCGACCGCATCGCGAGCCTGCTCGCGCGCCCGGCGCACCTCTTCCCGCTGCACGTCCTGCTCTTCACGATGCCCGGCGTGCCTTCGGTCTACTATGGCAGCGAGTGGGCGGTGCCGGGTCGGAAGGGCAAGACCACGGATGCGCCGCTGCGGCCGGCCCTCCGGCCTCCGCAGCCGGGCGACCCGCGCACGGGCCATGCCCTCGCCCGGGCGATCGCCCGCCTCACCCGGCTGCGTCAGCAGGTGCCCGCCCTGCGGCGCGGTGACTACCACCCCATCGCCGCCACTGCCGAGCAGCTCGTCTTCGAGCGGCGCTATGGTGGCTCGGCCGCCCGCGTGGCCGTGAACGCCGCCGACCGTCCCGTCACGCTGACGCTCGAGCCGCCCGACGGGCGAGAGGGGCGCTGGGTGGACGTGCTGAACCCCGGCGAGGCGTTCCTCGTCCGGCGCGGGCGGCCCGCCGCGGCGACGCTGTACCCGACGTGGGGGCGCGTGCTGGTGTTCGAGCCGGCGCGGGTGGGGTGAGCGGGCCGGGCGGGCCCAGGCTTCCCGGAACCGGAGGCCGGCTGAGGGGCCGACGCGCGGCCCGAGCGTGGCCTCAGCCGCCGTAGCCCCCGTCGTAGCCCCCGTCGTAGCCCCCGTCGTAGCCCCCGTCGTAGCCCCCGTCGTAGCCCCCGTCGTCGCCCCCGTCGTCGCCCCCGTCGTAGCTCCCGTCGTCGCCCCCGTCGTAACCTCCGTCGTCGCTCTCGTCATCGTCGTCGTGGTCCCAATCCGGCAGGACCCCGGCCCCCTCCCACCCTGCGCCTCCTCCCCAGCGCCCTGCCTCCAGCCCGTCGCCCGGGGCATGCCAGCCCGGGCCCCCCGATAGGTCGGCGTCCAGCGGGAGCCTGAGGCGTTCGGGATCCTCCGGGCCGGGTGCGCCGGCCGTCACGATGCGGTACACGAGCCACCACGTGAGCCCTGTCGCACCCAGGAGCAGCCATCCGAGAAAAAGCAGCACGGGGAGCCTCCACGGGCACGGGGAGCGGGCGAGCTGTGGCCCAGCTGGTCACGGGCCCTGGCTTCTCTATTCCCCGGATGCGGCTGCCCGGACGCCCGTGGGACAGGGGCTGCACCTTGCCCTGCCCGCAGCCACCCTCACGGGGTGCCGCGCACGTCCTTGAACAGGGAATGGGCGTTGCCCGCGTCGAGGGCAGGGCAAGCGCGCGGGGCCAGGGCACAGGCCAACCTCCCGTCGAGCCGTCGGTGGCATGTTGCCTTTTTTGCCCCCTCGCGCGACGCGCAAGGGGGCTGGCCTCAGCTGAGCATCCGCAGCACCCCCGCCTGCACGTCCTGGAAGATCCGGGTCTGCCGGAGCCAGGCATCCGCGAGCACGTAGCCACCGATGCCCAGGCCCGCTGCCGTGAGCCACATCAGGAGGCCGGTGCCGAGCATGCCCCCCAGCATGCCGGTGCCGGCGGCCGAGGCCACGGCCCCGGCGGCGCCCCCCACGGCGGCGGACATCACGTCTCCGACGACGTTGGCTCCGGCCTGGGCGCCCGTGATCCGGCGCTCTCCCCAGGCCCAGAGGTTGAGGCCCGTGGAGATCACGGCGCCCCAGATGACGGAGGCCTTGACGGCCCCGGCGAGGCGCTCCACCACCCGGGTGCCGGCTCCCACCCCGACCTGGGCGTGGCTGCGGCTGCTGTAGCTCCGCCGGTAGTGGCCGTAGCGGTCGTAGGCGCCCTGGTACCCGCCGGGGTCCCCCACATAGCGTGGCCGGCTCCGCCGCTTCGCCGCGCTGAGGGCCTTCTGCCAGGCGCGGGCGCTGTTCAGCCCTGCCACCGCCCCGGGCACGAGGCGCTCGGCGGCGAGGCCCTCGGCGGCGGCCGGCTGGCCAGTCGGGGTCGGGTAGGTCGGGTAGGTGGGGGGCGTCGCGTACATCGGGGGCTCCCTCCGGCAGGTGTGAGCAAGGGGCAGCGCTGCCCGCGGGGCATGACGACGCCTACCGAGGGAGATGGCCGCCCTGGGTTTCACCCGGGTCCCAAGATCGGCCCTCTCGGGTAAGGATTCGTTAAGATGCTGTCAGTTTTGTGGCGACCCGGCCTCCCTGGTCCAACTGGCGGCTGCGGCCACGCGGCCCGTTTTGGCGGCGTCGGGGGGAGGTGGCCTGCCGGGCTTTGCACCTCAAGGGTAAGGGCACGTTAAGCAGCCATTCCGCTGGCGCCGCGCGGCGTTGACAAGGGGCGTGACAGGCAGCAGGATCAACTCCTGAAAGGAAGCCTCTGGTGCGACTCTCCAGCATTGCAGCCTGGTTCGACACAGCCACGAACGGCGCCGCCGGCGGCAACCGCGTCGACTGGGTGCGCTGCGTGCCGTTCGTGGCGGTTCACCTGATGTGCGGCCTGGCCTTCTTCACGGGCGCCAGCCCGGTGGCCGTGGCCGTGGCCGTCGGCCTCTACCTGCTGCGCATGTTCGCCATCACGGCCTTCTACCACCGGTACTTCTCGCACCGCACGTTCAAGACCTCCCGCCCCTTTCAGTTCGCGATGGCGCTGCTGGGCAACATGGCCGTCCAGCGGGGGCCCATCTGGTGGGCCGCGCACCACCGCCACCACCACCTGCACGCGGACCGCCCGGAGGACCTGCACTCCCCGTTACAGCACGGCTTCTGGCGCAGCCACATGGGTTGGTTCATGACGGGGGCGGGCTTCGAGACCCAGGCGCGCTACGTGCCGGACCTGCTCGCCTTCCCCGAGCTGCGCTGGCTGGATCGCTTCGACTGGGTGGGGCCCGTGGCGCTGCTCGCTGGCCTGGCCGCCGCTGGAGGCGCCCTCGGGGCCTGGGCGCCGGGCCTCGGCACCAGCGCCGCGCAGCTGGTGGTGTGGGGCTTCGTCGTCTCGACGGTGGCCACGTGGCACGGCACCTACACGATCAACTCGCTGGCGCACGTGTGGGGCTCGCGGCGCTTCGAAACGGCGGACACCAGCCGCAACAACCTCTGGCTCGCGCTCCTGACGCTCGGGGAGGGCTGGCACAACAACCACCACCACCACCAGGCCTCCGCGCGGCAGGGTTTCTACTGGTGGGAGGTCGACCTCGCCTATTACGGCTTGCGCCTGCTGGCGCTGCTGGGCCTGGTGTGGGACCTGCGGCCCGTGCCGGCCGCCGTGCTGGAGCGCAACCGGCTGCAGCCCGCTGCCTCCTGAGAGCGGCGGGCAGACAGCGCGACGTCTCGGGCCTCGGGCGCAAGGCGCGAGGGCCAGATGCGGGGTGGGCTCCAGGGGCGCCTGAGCGAGATGTACCCCTGGCGTGGGGTATGCGCTCCGGGACGTCTGGCTGCCGGGAGGTGGTCGCCCCCGGCGCCGGCCCGCGCGCCGACGCTGGCCGGACGTGCAGGAAGGGGGTGGGGAATGGGCAAACGGGCGGTCATGGCCGGCCTCTCCGGGCTCGTGGCCGCGGGCCTGGGGCTCTGGGGGGCGCCCGCCTGGGCAGACTCCGAGTCGTGGAGCGTCCTCGAGGTGCGGGTGCCGATCGAGCGCGGCTCAGGCCTGGCGTCGCGGCAGCGCCGCGTAGAGGGCCGCGAGGGCCGGGCCGGCGTCGGCCGCCCGGGCGATCGTGCCCCGGTATGACAGCGTCGCCCGGTTCCCCACCCGGTGGCACCGGACGGTCAGGGGGCCTGCCTGAAGCTGCGGGGCGAGCTGCTCCACGGCCCAGACGGCCGGGTTGGGACAGAGCAGGCCCTGCAGCTGGAGGCGACGCTCGAGCGCTTGGCTGTTCTTGTACTTGACGCGTTCGACCCACTCGAGGAGCAAGGGGGACCCGCAGGCCGTGACCCAGGTGACGCGGCCCCAGCGGTGGCGGTGGTAGCTCTTGAGGGCCTTGGAGTGGGGGCTCAGGGCCCAGCGACGCGCGGGGGCGTGGCTGGCCTCCCGCAGGTCGAGCGCCAGCCGACACGGTGCTTTGGGGAGGGCGTCGCGCTCCCAGGTCGCCAGCAGCTCCGCCACCTCGCCCGCGCGGTCCAGCGTGGGCTGGGTGGCCTGCAGGACCTCCCCCAGCAACGCCCAGGCCAGGAGGAAGACCATCCCGCCGGCGATCACGGTCGCTACCGCCGCGGTGGCCAGGTCCCTGCTCTGAGACAGCACGAGCAGCCCGATGGCGCCCGTCACCAGGACCGCGACCAGCCGGGCCAGGCCCCTGGTCCGGGCGAGCCTCCTCGCCTCGGCGGCCCGCCGGGTGGTGAGGGCCGCCTCGAGCTTGGTGCGGCAGGCCATCACGCTGCCCCGAGCCCGCACGAGGTCGGCCTCCTCGTCGGCTGGCACCCGCAGGGGACCTCCACGCACCGCCGGGTCCGGCCCCGTGGCGATGGCCTTCACGGCCTCAGCCGCCGCGGAAGGCACCCCGATCAGGCCCACCCGGCCCAGCGGCCCACCGCTGCGCTGGGGCGGCATCACCGGGTTCACGCCGTGGGCCACGCCGAAGTACACGTCCACGCGCCCGGTGCCACGGGACGTGACCTCCAGGGCCCCCATCTCCTCCCGGGAGAAGGCCAGGCACCGGGCAGGCGGCCCGTGCTGGAGCAGCAGGACGCGCCGGTTCGTGACGCCGTAGGTCAGCCCCCGGGCGCGACGGCGCTGCGTCCAGGGTGAGGTTGTCAACTTCAGGCCGACGGCGAGGAACGGCAGGGCGAAGAGCGCCAACAGGGGGGCCCGATCCCCGAGGGCCGTCGCCACCCACAGGCCCGAGAAGGCCGTGAAGACGAGCCCCTTCCCGGCAGCGCACCCCAGGCCCCCCGCGAACGCCCCCGGGTCGGGGGCGCCCGACCACCGCAGGACCTCTCCGGGCTCGAGGACCGCCCGCCAAACCTGGGGCACCTCTTTCGGGTTCACGCCTCTGCGCCTCTCTTTCGGGCCCACGCTTCTGCCCTTCTTCAGAATAGATGGCGGTTGAGCAGCAGGTGGACGCCGATGCTCGCGGCGTACCCCAGCGCGATGGCCCAGGCCCACTTGAGGTGCGACAGGAACGTGTAGTGGCCGCGGGCCTGCCCCAGCAGGGCCACGCCCGCCGCGCTGCCGATCGCGAGCAGCGACCCTCCGACGCCGGCCGTGAGGGTCACGAGCAGCCACTGCCCCAGGGGCATCTCCGGGTGCATCGCGAGCACGGCGAACATCACGGGGATGTTGTCCACCACCGCCGAGAGCAGGCCGACCAGCACGTTGGCGGAGGTGGGGCCCAGCCCGCCGTAGAGGGCCTGGGAGGCCAGGGCCAGGTAGCCGAGGGTGCCCAGGCCGCCGACGGCCATGATGACGCCGTAGAAGAACATCAGGGTGTCCCACTCCGCCCGCTCCATCTGCTTGAACGGGTCGAAGGGACCGCCGTTGCTGGGTGTGGGCTTGAGCTGAGGCGCCGCAAACACGTCGTCGGGTTCATCCAGCACCGGGTCTCGCGGCGTGCGGCGCTGCAGCACGTAGGCGTAGATCTTCAGCAGCCCGAGGCCCGTCATCATGCCGACCACCGGCGGCAGGTGGAGCCAGGCGTGGAACACCACCGCCAGCGCCACCGTGGTGATGAACAGGCCCACGACGACCCAGGCGCCGGGCTGGACCGTCGCCTCCTCGCCGCGGGGTGCGGGGGCGCCCGGCTCGAGGGCGAGCGCCATCAGGCCGGCTGGCACGAGCCAGTTCACCAGCGCTGGCACCACGAGCGCGAAGAACTCGCCGAAGTGAACCACGCCCTTTTGCCACACCATCAGCGTGGTGATGTCCCCGAAGGGTGAGAAGGCACCGCCCGCGTTGGCGGCCACCACGATGTTGATGCAGGCCAAAGTGATGAACGCCGGCCGGCCGGCGCCGACCGTCACCACCACGGCCCCGGCCACGAGCGCCGTCGTCAGGTTGTCGGCGATGGGCGAGAGGCAAAAGGCGAAGGTGCCCGTGGTCCAGAACAGGGCCCGGTACGAGAGCCCGGCGCGGACCAGCCGAACGCGCAGGGCGTCGAAGACCCCCCGCTCCTCGATGGTGTTGACATAGGTCATCGCCGCGATCAGGAACAGGAACAGCTCGCCGAACTCCAGGATGTTGTGGCGCACGGCGGCCTCGGCGGCCTGGGGGTGCCCGCTGAGTGAGAGGCCCAGCGCCACGAGGGCCCAGATGAGGCCCGCGGCCACCAGCATCGGCTTGGACTTGCGCAGGTGCAGCACGTCCTCGGCCATCACGAGGGCGTAGGCCACCACGAAGACGGCGAGCGCCGCCAGGCCGGTGGCGTGGCCCGTGAGGTCGGGGGTGGGAAGGGCGCCTCCGGTGGCGGCCTGGACCGGGCTCGGGCCCAGCGCGGCGGCGAGCCCGAGCGCGGCCGGGGCCAGGCGATGGAGGGACGTGGGGTTGGGCCGAGGGGCCCGGTGCGGAGGGGTCATGGTCCCATGCTAGCATGCAGCCTCAGGGCGGGGAGCGGGCCGTGGAGCGCCGGCCCGGGGCGTGCGCTCCGGCCCTCGCCGGTGGTTTAATAGGGCCAGGGCCAGGTGCCCGCCCCTTCTGCCCACCCTCCAGGAGCCCTCCCATGCTGATGCCCTCGCCGCTCATGTGCGCCCCGGACCTGCTTGCGCGGGACCTCTCCGGCCAGACCCACGTCGTCACGGGCGGCAACTCGGGCATCGGGCTCGTCACGGTGCAGCAGCTCGCCAGGCAGGGCGCCCGCGTGATCCTCGCCTGTCGGCGGCGCGACGCCGGGGAGCGGGCGCGCGCCGCGATCCTGGCCGAGGCGCCGCGCGGGGGCGTCGAGGTGGCCACGCTCGACCTCGCGAGCCTCGCCTCCGTGCGGGCCTTCGCGGAGGGCTTCCTGGCGGCCCACGACCGCCTGCACGGCCTCGTCAACAACGCGGGCGTCATGAACACGCCCGCCGGCAAGACCGTCGACGGCTTCGAGACCCAGCTTGGCACCAACCACCTCGGCCACTACCTGCTGACGGAGCTGCTGCTGCCCGCGCTGCGGGCCGCGGGGCCGTCGCGCGTGGTGAACGTCGCGAGCTGCTACCACGACAAGGCCTTCGGCCGGGAGGGCCGCCTCGCCTTCGACGACCTCCACTTCGACCGCCGGCGCTACGACGGCTGGGAGGCCTACGCGCAGTCGAAGCTGGCCAACGTGCTGCACGCGCGGCACCTGGCGCGCCGGCTGGCGGGCACCAGCGTCACGGCCGTCAGCGTGCACCCGGGCTGGGTGCGGACCAACCTCATTGCCCAGTCGATGCCCCTCTGGGTGCAGGACGTGGCGCTCAAGCCCGTCTTGCGGCTCGCGGGGATGCTGGAGCCGTGGGAGGGCACCCAGAGCACCCTCCACGCCCTGCTCTCGCCGGAGGTGCCCGCCCACGCCGGGGCCTACTTCAGCCAGGTGGGGCTGTACCGGGAGCGGGCGGCGAACCGCGGCGGCTGGCCCCTGCACTCGCCGAGCCCCCACGCCCACGACGACGCCGCCGCGGAGCGGCTCGACGCCGTCAGCCGGCAGCTGGTGGGGCTGGCGTAGTCAGCCGCGCCTGCGGCCCCAGGCGGCCCTGCGCGGGCGGCGCGGCAGGTCTGCGTCGCTGCCGGATGGATCCTGCAGCAAGCCCTCCATCTCCTCGCGAAGCTTCGGCGACAGAGCGAGAGTGTCCAGCTTGGGCTGAAGCAAATCCTCTTGCTGGCTGTCGAGGTAGTCGTTCGACCAAGCCGCTCGCACCATGGCGCGAAAAAGCCGGGCTCGATCTGCCTCGGGCCAAGCGGAAACGGTGTGCGCGGGGGCCATACCGGATGCACTCTCGCCTGGCCCCTTAGCGAGGGCTCGCGCCAGGGGCGCGTCCACGTTGGCCGCGGCACCACCATCCCGGAGACGCCGGAGAGCCTACTGCGGCAACGCATTGGTGGTGCCCTGTGAAAGGCGTGGGTTGTCAAGATGGAGAACAAACTCGCCCTACCCCGTG